>NZ_JBSGYT010000032.1:0-21102 GCF_053610645.1 Streptomyces sp. NPDC054883
GACCGGAACTCCGGTCGCGGGGCCCTTCCCGTACGGTGCCTGCGGCTACTCGGTCTTGATGGCGGTCAGCATGTTCAGCCGGGCGGCGCTGCGGGCCGGCCACATGGCCGCCAGGGCGCCGACCACACCGGCCAGCAGCATGAAGATCGCGATCCGGTCGAACGGGACGACCAGGGCGTAGTGCGGCACGCCGTCCTTGATGGTCTGGCCGACGGCCCAGGCGATGAACGTACCGAGGGCGACACCGATGACCGCGCCGAACAGCGAGATCACGATGGCCTCCAGGCGGATCATGTTCTTGACCCGGCCCCGGTCCAGGCCGATGGCGCGCAGCATGCCGATCTCCTGGGTCCGCTCGTAGACGGACATGGCCAGGGTGTTGACGACGCCGAGCACCGAGATGATCAGCGCCATGCCCAGCAGGCCGTACATGATGTTGAGCGCGGTGTTGATCGCCCCGCCCAGCTCGTTGCGCATGTCCTGCTGGGTGGCGATGTTCATCGCCGGGTTCTTGCCGAGGGCGTCGACGAGGGTCTGCTGGGCCTTGGCGGAGGGGCCGCCGTCCATCTTGACGAAGACCTCGGGCAGGTACGGCTTCTCCTCGTGCGCGGAGAGGATCTTGTAGTCGAGCACGTAGGGGGAGAGCATGCCGTCCATCTCCTTGTAGACGGCGCCGACCACCAGATCGCCCTTCTTGTCGTCGTCGAAGGCGGTCTTGAGGACCGAACCGACCTTGAGCCCCCGCGACTTCGCCGTCGTGTCGGCGACCGCGACCTGGCCCTTGCCGAGGCTGTCCAGCGAGCCGGCGACGACCTCAATGTTGAGGAGCGATCCGATCGCGGCCGGCTCGACGCCGGAGACGGAGCTGAACTCCTTGCCGCCGCCGAAGCGCAGCGAGCCGGCCTGCTGCGGGGAGACCGCCTTGACGCCAGGCGCCTTGGCCAGCGCACCGATCACGCTCTGGTCGAGGCTGCCGAAGCCGCCGGACAGGGAGACCTTGTAGTCGGCCTTGAGCTTGTCCGTGGTCATCCGGTCCACGGCCTTGCCCATGGTCACGCCCAGCACCGACAGGGCGGTGACCAGGGTCAGGCCGATGGCCAGCGAGGCCGCGGTGACGGCGGTACGGCGCGGGTTGCGCACGGCGTTCTGCGCGGCCAGCTTGCCGGCGACGCCGAAGGCCTTGCGCAGCGCCGGGCGCAGGGCGGCGATGACCGGGCGGGAGAGCGCGGGCAGCAGGACGATGATGCCGATCATCGTGAGGAAGGCGCCCGCGCCGATGATCATCTTGCCGTCCTTGCCGACCAGCGCGCCGCCGAGGATCCCGGCCAGGCCGAACAGGGTGAGCGCGCCGCCGATGCTGTTGCGCAGCACCAGGGACTTGGCGGTGGCCGGCAGGTGGGCACTGCCCATGGCGGCGACCGGGGCGATCTTGGCGGTGCGGCGGGCGGGCAGCCAGGCCGCGAGCAGCGTGACGAGGACCCCGATGACGATCGCCGTCGCGACGGTCCCCGGGCTGACGACCAGCGGACCGGCCGGGATCTTCGCGCCGATGGAGTCCATCAGGGAGCGCATGCCGACCGCGAGGCCGACGCCGGCCAGCAGGCCGACGGCGGAGGAGACCACGCCGACGACGAGGGCCTCGGCCAGCACGGACCGCTTGACCTGGCCGCGGTTGGCGCCGATGGCGCGCAGCAGGGCCAGCTCCCTGGTGCGCTGGGCGACCAGCATCGTGAAGGTGTTGTAGATCAGGAAGATGCCGACGAACAGCGAGATCAGGGCGAAGGTCAGCAGCATCTGGTTGGTGGTGTCCATCTGCTGCTCGATGCTCTTGGCCTGCTCGGCGGCCAGCGTTGCGCCGGTCTTGGCCGTGGCGTCCTTGCCGATGAGCGGCTTGACCTCGGACAGCAGCCGGTCGGCGGTGGTGCCGGGCTTGGCACTGACCGAGAGCTCCTCGAAGAAGCCGGGATTCAGGTAGAGCTGCTGGGCGGTGGCGGTGTCGAACAGCACCAGCGAGCCGCCCGCGTTGACCTGGCCGTCCTCGGTGGTGAACACGCCGGCGAGGGTGTACTCGGAGGGCAGGCCGTTGGAGGCCACCCGGACCTTGTCGCCGACCTCGTACTGGCCGCGCCGGGCGGTCTCCTCGTCGAGGGCGATCTGGTCGGCCTTCGCGGGGCCGTTGCCCTCGGTGAAGGTGTAGCGCGGGTCCTTGCCCTCCTTGACCGGGGCGAAGTTGGAGCCGCGGTTGGCCCAGCCGCTGCCGATCAGCTTGCCGTCGGGGTCGGCGACCCCGGCGAAGCCGGAGACGCGGCCGGAGACGGTGTCGACGCCCGGGAGGGCCTTGACCTTGTCGAGGGTCTGCGCGCTGATGCCCGGCTCGCCCTCCTTGGTCCCGGCGTCGTTGCGGGAGGGGCCGTCGGCGGTGACGGAGACGGCGATGCCGTCGAAGCTCTTGGCGGACTGGCCGGAGAGCGCCTTGCCGACGGTGTCGGTGAAGACGAGCGTGCCGGAGACGAAGGCCACGCCGAGGACGACGGCGAGCACCGTCATCAACAGCCTTGCCTTGTGCGCGAGGACGTTGCGCAGGGCGGTACGGAACATGGTGGAGGCGTCCAGGGGGTCGGAGGTCAGCGGGGACGGGGAGGGGCGGTCCCTCAGCTGGTGCGGCCCTTGGCGTCGAAGGCCTTCATGCGGTCGAGGACGCCGTCGGCGCTCGGGCTCAGCATCTCGTCGACGATGCGGCCGTCGGCGAGGAAGATGACCCGGTCCGCGTAGGAGGCGGCGACCGGGTCGTGGGTGACCATCACGACGGTCTGGCCCATCTCGCGGACGGAGTTGCGCAGGAAGCCGAGCACCTCCGCGCCGGAGCGGGAGTCGAGGTTGCCGGTGGGCTCGTCACCGAAGATGATCTCCGGCCGGGAGGCGAGGGCGCGGGCCACGGCCACGCGCTGCTGCTGGCCGCCGGACAGCTGGGTCGGGCGGTGGCCGAGGCGGTCGGCGAGGCCGACCATGCGGATCACCGAGTCCAGCCACTGCTGGTCGGGCTTGCGGCCCGCTATGTCCATGGGCAGCGTGATGTTCTCCAGGGCCGTCAGCGTCGGCAGCAGGTTGAAGGCCTGGAAGATGAAGCCGATCTTGTCGCGGCGAAGCTGCGTCAGCTGCTTGTCCTTGAGGGAGCCGAGCTCGGTGTCGCCGATGCGCACGGAGCCGCCGGAGAAGGTGTCCAGGCCGGCCACGCAGTGCATCAGGGTGGACTTGCCGGATCCGGAGGGGCCCATGATCGCGGTGAACCGGCCCCGGCCGAAGTCGACGGAGACGTTGTCCAGCGCCACCACCTGGGTCTCGCCCTGGCCGTACACCTTGGACAGCTGCGTGGCGCGGGCGGCCACCGCCTGGGTGGTGGGGGCGTAGTTCATGGCGGTCACGGGGGACTCCTGTCGAGCGGGGTGCTGCGCTGTGGCGGGACCCTCCCATCCTCGCCGCGCACACCCCCGCCCCGGATCAGCCGCGGTGCCGGTTCGACGGCCCACCGGAGGCTGACCACGGGGCGGCCCGCCTCCTCCTCTGGTATGACTCCGCCCTTCCGGGCGCTGCTGCGGGCGCCGCTGCGGGCGGGGTGGCGGGCGGGGTGGCGCGGGGAGGCGAAATCCCGTCAATTGCGGGCGGGGGAGATCGTCGCCGGGAGGGGGCCGACCGCGTGTTATCGCGTCTGACGACCACTCAAGCGCCAATAAAATCAGACAACATCGGACAGACGCCCAGGTCGGAGCAGGGATACTACGGATAGGCTCACCCGTAGCGTTCACAGCTCTTCCACGGGGTCGCCACGCCCTGCCCGGATGGTGGAATGCAGACACGGCGAGCTTAAACCTCGCTGGCCTTCGGGCCGTGCCGGTTCAAGTCCGGCTCCGGGCACCACTCACGCAGGGCAGGGGCGCCGGTGACCACGGCCGCCCCCGGCGGAACTGCACCGTCCCGGCCGGCGGCGTACCGCGTCCTCGGCCGGGTGCGCCTCGGCCGACAGCGCGGCCGCGTCCGCGCCGACGACGACCGGCCTACCCGTTGCCCGTCAGCTTGTTCGTCACCGACTCGATGAAGGCGGCCGCTTCGTGTTCGGATACGGGGACGTGGTCGATGTCGTCGTGGCCGAGGGCGTAGAGCTTGAGGTACTCGGTCGGCTCCCAGCGCAGGTTGCGGGTGAATGCCTCGTCGTGGGTCACGTCCTCTTCGACCCGGCGGCGGACGATGCCCCTCGGGCTCTGCCGCGGGTGCCGTTCGTCGATCTTCGCGTAGTACGTGATCTCGCCCTCGGCGTCCAGCGCGTCGAGGGTGGCGGGGGCGAGGGTGAGGAAGGGGGGCACGGAGGCGTTGGCCTCCACGGTTCCCAGCGGGATCATCACGCCGTTGAGGTCGAGGTACTCCTCCAGGTAGAACCCGCCACCGCGCTCGAACATCAGCAGGAGCGGCTCGTACGGGTCCGGCAGACCGGCGGTCGGCTCGGTGCGGGCATCACCCAGGCAGGCCCAGCGGACGGTCGCGCGGCACGTCGTCCGCAGCGACTCCGGCGCCAGCCCCTTCACCAGCTCTTCCACCTCGGCGGCCATGTCGGCGGGCATCTGCACCTCGGCGTCGACGTGTTCCACCACGTCGAAGAAGGGCCACAGTTCCTCGGCCCCGCAGGCCCGGGCCCACAGCGCCGAGCGGCGCAGGAACTCGCGCATCAGCAGCGCCCGCGAGTGCTCCCGCCCGAAGGCCGAGGTTTCGTCGCTCCAGTCAACTGCCCGCAGCCGGTCCAGCACGGTACGCGAAGGATGGTCGGTCACTTGAGGTTCAGCCCCTTGGCTCGCAGCTCCTGGAAGATATCCTTGACGAACTCATCGATATTCGACAAATCCGGAGCGAGCACCGTTCGCGGGTGCTTCAAACCGATCTTTTGCCACGCCGTTCCGAAGCCACCGCGCACCGGGTTGGGCGCGAGGTCGTGCGCACCGGCCGCGCTCAGACTCTTCGGCGAGTACCGGCCGCCCCCGTCCTCCCTCCGCCACAGTCCCCCCTGGTCGTGGAGGTACGGCAGGCCCGCCTTCATCAGCTGGCTCTCGACGTACTCGTGCGTCATGAGGTGCCGGAACTCGGTGATCTGCGCCTCGTTCAACGTTCCCTTGCGCGCTCCGTCCCACAGCCGCGCGATGTCGTCGCGCGGGGTGAAACGGCCGCGTCGCCACTCACCCGGGCCCACGACCACGTCGTGCTGGGCACGGATCATGTGCGTCTTGACCTGGCGGATCACGGACTCGTCGATACCGGTGGTCCTTGCCATCGCCGGCACGTCGATGTGGTTGGGCGTGGCCCGCAGGGACTCGTAGACCGAAGCCTCGTAGGCGCCGGGCTTCTCCACCCAGCCCGCTCCGCTCCAGCCGCCGTCGGGGCCGTGAGTGTAGGGGTGCTCCGCCTCCCCCGCCCCGCTGGTCGGGTCGTCGCCCGCGGCCCTGGGGTCGTCAGCGTGGTGGGCGGAGTCCCCGCCCGCCTCCCCGAAGTCGTCGGCAACCGAGGGCAGGTGGTCGGCCGCCACGTCGGCGTCCCGGCCGAGCGCCGTGACGGCGTCCTCGACACCGTGTCCGGCGAGCCGGATGGACCCCGCATCGTGCGGGACCGGCACGTTGTCGAAGATCTCGTCCTGGGCGGCCTGGAGCGCGGCGAGCTCGTCGGGGCTATTGCCGGGCAGGCGACCCCTCTCGTAGAGGACGTGGGTGTCCATCTTGGCCGCGAAGCTCTCCGCGGTGTGGAACTGGACCTCGAAGACCTGACCGCTGACCGGGTCCCGCCAAGTCGAGTTGATCCCCTTGTAGCCGGAGGAGGACCAGCTGTTCTTGAACTTGACGTTCTCGTACCCCTTGGCCTGGAGCTCGTCGACCGCCTGCTGCACCCCGTGCGTGTAGTCGGCGTGCGGCACCTCCATCGTGTAGCGGATGGAGTCCCTGATACCACCGAGCGCCTCGCCGTGAGTCAGCCCGGCGTCCTCGAGCATGTCGGTGGCGAGCTTGCGCTTCAGCGAGTCCTCGCCCTTGAGCCGGTACTCGAGGCCGAGCAGCTTGCCGTCGTCGAGCTTGCCGGCGATGTCCTGCATCGACTCGGTGATGCGCGGCTCCGCCTCGGCGGACCTCCGCATGAAATCGTCCGCGGCGGAGTTCGCCTCGTGGTCGAGCCGCAAGCCGTTCTCTCCGGCCCAGGAGCCGTCGGGCAGATCACCCCTCGGCCCTTCGAGGCCACCGCCGGCGGGACCGCCACCATGGCCACCACCCAGGCCGTCTGAGTAGGCGTCGCCGCCCGGACCCTCCCCGTGGCCGCCGCTCGTGGTGTCCGAATGGCTCCCGTGGGACGGGCCGTCCGTGTGGCCGCCGGTCGGGGTGGCGTCGTGGGAGTGCGGAGTGTCCCCGCCTCCGCCGCCAGGGGTTTCGTGGCTGTTGCGGGGCATGCCGTCCGGGGCGTGGCCGGCGGGGGCGTGGTCGCCCGCGTGGCCCGTCGGGGTGTGGTCGCCCACGTGGACGGGGTCGGACATGTCGGAGCCGAGGCGGATCACGTCGTCGCCGCCTCGGGCGCCGACGCCGACGAGGACCGGGGATTCCACCTTCGGGGCGTGCGCCGCGGCCGGGGCCGGTTCGACCTTGGCGTCCTTGGCGTGCTGGAAGAGGCTGCCGTCTTCCTTGTAGAGGTTGCCCTCGTTGTCGATGTACTTCGCGGGGCTGTCGTCGAAGGGCAGTTTGACCGTGCCGGGCGGCAGGGTGGCGGTGCCCTCGGGGAGTTTGATGCCCCCGTCCGGGAGCTTGATCGCACCCTCGGGGATCGCGGCGCCGGACGGCAGATGAATCGTTCCGTCAGGCAGCATCGACGCGCCGTCGGGCAGCGCGAACGCGCCCTCGGAGATCTTCGGGATCTCGATCTTGCCGATGCCCTTGAGGCCGGCCATCACGTCGCCGATCTTCGACAGGCCGGCGCCGGCGCCCTTGAACACGTACGTCATCGGGTCGATGGCCCGGCCGGCCTTGCCCGCGAACGACAGCGCCTTCGCCGCCGCCCCCGCCTTGCCCGCGCCCGAGGCGCCCGCGCCCGCGCCGTCGGTGAAGATCGCGGTGACCACGTTGAAAGTGACCGCCCCCGCCGCCCGTGAGGGGTTCTCGCTCCACTGGTCCCATGCCAGCAGGGCCTTGCCCGTCTCCTTCATCGCCGTCCGCGAATCGCGGATCCAGCCGGGCAGGTCCTTGTCGTCCGCCGTCCAGAAGAGCCCCGCCGCGCCCGGCGTCAGCGTGATCGCGATACCCGTCGACAGCTTCGCCAGGCCAGTCCAGGCCTGCTTGGTGGCGTCCCAGCCGTCAAAGCCGACCAGCGTGCCCAGGCCCTTGATGGTGCCCCACACGCCGTCGACGATGACGCCCTTGCCGAAGTCGTAGGCGTGCTCCCACACCTGCCACCACGGCACCGATTCCTGGACCGCGTCCCCCCACGGCAGCGACTTGGAGTTCTTCAGCGCCTCCGCGTCATAGCCGTACATGTTCGCGCCGTGCGAACCGTCATCGACCTTCAGCGGCACCCCGCACACCAACGCCACGATCTTGTCGTGCGCGGTGCGCTCGGCGGCCTGGAACTGGGACCACACCTCGCCGATCTTGTTGCGGCGGTCGAGGTTCTCATCGATGAGGTCCCCGTCCTCGATCCAGTCCTCGTCGCCGGAGACCTTCGCCTTGAACGACGCCGCTTCCGCCTTGAGCGTCTCCAACCGCTTGACCAGCGGGCGGATCTCGTTCGCGTACGAACCCAGCGCACCCGCGATGGTGCACATGTCGCCGCTGAACGACATCGTGATGTCCGCGACCGGTTTCGTCACCGCGAACAGCTGCTCGGCCTCCGGCGCCTTGTAGTACGCCGACAGGCCGCCGAACGTGGTGTGCACCGACGTACCGGCGTTCGCCAGCGCCCCGCCGTCCCCCGACAGCGCCTTCACCTTCGCGTCCAGCACCGCCAGATCGCCGGTGAACACCGGCACCTCGGCGGGATTGACCGGATCGTTGTTGCTCACTTGCCGCCCCCCGCCGCGTCCCGCAGCTCGTCCAGCCGCACGTTCTTCGCCGCGTCCTGCGCATGCTTGGCCGCGTCCAGATCGCCCTCGATGTACTCGTTCGTCGCCTTCGCCGCCCCCAGCACCGCAGCCTGGATCCGGTCCACCATCGCCTTGATGTCCGTCTGCCGCGTCTGCACGTACTGACCCAGCGCCGCACCCACCGGCCCCGTCGTGCCCCGCTGCGACAACGGCACCTGCCCCGTGGCCACCGGACCCTGGCGCGCCGCGTTCGGCACCATCGCCGCCGACCCCGGCACCGCCGTACCCGCCGCGTACGCGGCCTCCGACATGTGACCCATCAGCGCGTTCAGCGCCTTCTCCAGATCACCCGCCCGCTCACCGGTGAGCTTCAGCTGCGACTGCACACCCTGCGGCTTGATGTCCCACGACGTCATACGTCCCCCGTAAAACCGTTCGGCCCGACCGGCTCAGCCGATGTTGTCGACCGCGGCCTTCGCCCGCGCGATCGTCTGGTGCGCCGTCGCGTCGTTCTTCTCCAGCGTCGACTTCAACAACTGGATGATGTTCTTCACCTCTTGCGACGCGTTCTTCCAGCGCAGTTCCTTGCCGTGGTACTCGTCCGCCACGCCATCCGCCGCGAAGTCGGACATCGCCGCCTTCACCTGCGCATCACGCGCCGCGATCAGCTGCTCCAACTGCCCGATCACGACCTGGATGTTGCCCTGCGCCTCCGTCGACGCACCCGTGTCGTACGAACGTCGGTCCGTGCCACCGGCCATCACACATCACACTCCCCGTGTGGTTGAAAAGACTTCCGACGATCGGCGCTCAGCGGCCCGAGAAACGCGCCGCGTCGAAGTTCGCCGCCGACATCTGCTGCCGGGCGTTGTCACCCTGCTCCACGTCACCGGTCCCGAACGCCTGCTCCATCCCGGACTGACCGCCCAGGATCGCCGACAGGGCGGCGTTCAGCTCCTTCGTGATCCCGTCCGAGTGCTCCTTGAACGAGTCGAACGCGACCTTGCCCTGACCGTTGAACTTCCCCTCCAGCGGATGCGCCGCCGCGATCAACTGCCTGATCAGCGTCCCCAGATCCGTACTCGACGTCCGCGACCCCGACATCAGGCCGGACAGGACCTGCGTCCCCATGTCGAACTTCATCTCACACCCCCGTCACGATAGAACGACCATCAGTCTGACCAATTCTGCCAACATACATCGCTCTTGCAACCTGCAATCTGCCGGTTGTGACCAAAGCCGAACATCTCAACGGGTCCGCTCACGCACCCTTCAGATGCCGCATCAGCAGCTCGAAGTCCTGCCATCCCGCGAGGTCCGACGGGTCCCCCGGCAGCGGGTAGTACAACGCGGGCCGGGTCTTCGGGCCCAGCGGAACCGGCCGTTCGGCCAGCGGCGTGTTGCGGGCCCGGTCGCCGGGCATCGCCCGGACCTCCTCCGCCCCGAGGACGAAGGCCACCGGTACGCCCGGTCCCTCGAAGCGCGGCGGCACCGCCAGGTCGCGACGGGCTTTGCGGAGCTGTACGAGCATCGACTGCAGGTGGTGGCGGGTGGCGAGCACCTCGGCGGTCCTGGTCAGGGCGTCCAACGGGGGGTCCTCGTCCGCCCCGTAGCCGAACGCGAGGGTGACCTCCTCCTCGACGCCCGCCTTCGTACGGCGCACCCGTACGGTGGCGAGGCCGGGGCGCTGCGGACCGCCGACCACCACGAACCAGGTCGGCTCCGGCGCCCGCGCGTAGGCGACGTCGGTCAGCCGGGCCGGGGACCACGGCAGGTTCGCCGGCTCCGCGGTGCCCCAGCCGGCCGGCGGCGCGCCGGTCAGCTCCCGCCACACCGCCTCCAGCGCGCCCCCCAGGACGAGCCGGTCATCGGCGGGGTGGACCGTGCGGAAGGTGACGGCCAGCTGCCGCTCCCCGGTCGCGGTGACGTGCCGGTACGCGGCGGCCACCGGGGTGCCCGGGTCCTCGGGGGTCGCGTCGAGCGCCTCCACCGGGGCGAAGAGGCCGCCCTGCCAGCGCAGTACGGCCCCGGTGAGGCCGTCGTAGTAGCCGTCCCGCTCGTCCTGCACCACCCAGCGCGAGGGCCAGCCGCTCAGGCCGTCCCGGACGGCGGGGGAGAGGGTGGTGCCCGGCGGGGTGACGACCTGCAGGCCCAGTCCGGCGTCGGCGGCGGCCCGGAAGGCGTCCGCGAGCCAGGCGGTCATGGCCACCACCGGGCGGTCCTGGATGACGACGGCCACCCGGTCGGTGAGCACGTCGACGGCGGGCTGTGCGGCGGCCGGCTCCGGCGCCACGCTCACCCCCTCGGTCCGCACCACGGCCAGCGAGCGCCCCGGTTCGCGCGGCCAGGCCGAGCCGCCCGCCAGCGCGGCCAGCCGGGCCGCGAAGGTGCCGGCCAGCCGGCCGGCCTCGGCGACTCCGGTGGTGGCGCGGGCCTCCGTCCACCAGAACGGGACCGGCGGGGCGGTGGCTCCGAGCAGCCGCTCGGCCTCGCCCTCGACCTGCACCAGCAGCGGCGCCTCGATGGAGACGAGCGGGCGGCCCTGCTCGTCGCACAGCTGCACGACGGCCCCCTCGGCCCCCGCGTTCACCAGCTTGTCGGGCCCTCCGGAGAGCAGTCCGGCGAGCACGGTCCACGGGTCGGGCATCCGCTCGGTGAGGGCGACGACGTCCTTGGTCATGTGCCGGTCAGCTCCTTCGGTCGGGGAACGCGTGCGGGGCAGGCCCTCACACCCGGGTGTACACGGTCTGGATCAGGCGGCTCGACTGGCCCCGGCGGACCAGCACCCCCCGCCCGGCGGGCTGCTGGGAGGCGTACACCCCGGGCAGCAGCTGGCCCTCGCTGCGGTCGCCCGCCATGACCAGGGCCGAGGCGCCCGATTCGCGCAGCCCCTGCACCAACGGCTCGTACATGCCGCGCGAGGCGCCGGCGACCCGGCGGGTCAGGACGAAGTGCAGTCCGATGTCCGCGGCCGAGGGCACGTACGGCAGGAACGGCGCCAGCGGTGACTGCCCGGCCGTGGTCAGCACGTCGTAGTCGTCGACGAGTACGACGATCCGCGGGCCGCCGCCCCAACTGCCCGGCTCCAGGTCCTCCAGGGGCGCGCCGTCGTCCGGCATCCGCCGCTCCAGCTCGGTGGCGATGCCGGCGGCGAGACCCGCGCACAGCTTGGCGTTGTACGCGTAACCGCCGTTGAACTCCTCGGGGACCACCCCGCGCAGGCCGCGCCGCGGGTCCATGACGGCGAAGACCAGCTCCTCCTCGCCGTAGCGTTCGACGAGCCCGCCGGCGATGGTCTTGAGCAGGTTCGTCTTGCCGCACTCGCTGTCGCCCAGGACGAGCAGGTGCTGGTCGTGCCGGAACAGGTCGAGCAGGACCGGTGCCAGCGCCGTCTGGTCCAGGCCGATCGGCACCCGCTTCGGCTCGGCGGCCGGACCGGGCAGCAGGTGCGGCTCCAGTACGTGCGGCAGCACCCGTACCGGCTGGGCGCTCTCCCCGCTCCAGGCGGCCCGCACCGTACGGGCCGTGCGCTCCAGTACCGCGCCTAGCTCCGAGGCGTCGGCCAGCCCGTCCGTCCGGGGCAGCGCGACCTGGGCGAAGAGCTTGCCGTCGGTCAGGACGCGGCCGGGTTCGTCGGGCGACAGCGTCTCGGCCAGCTTGCGGTCGACGCTGGACTCGCTGGGGTCGTTGAGCCGCAGCTCGACCCGCGTGCCGAAGTTCGACTGGGTGGCGATCCGTACGTCGTTCCAGCGCAGCATGCCGGCGACGACGTGGATGCCGTACCCGCCGCCGCGCTTGAGGACGTCCACGACGGCGTCGTCCAGGTTCTCGAAGTCGTCGCGCAGCGCGCCGAAGCCGTCGATGACCAGGACGATCTCGGCGGAGGCGAGCTGGGGCAACCGGCCCGCCGCGTGCAGGGTGCGCAGCTGCTCGACGGAGTCGATCCCGTGCTCGCGGAAGAGTTCCTCGCGCACGGCGAGCATCGTGCGCACCTCTTCCACGGTCCTGGCCGCCCGCTCGCGGTCCGCGCGGCCCGCGATCCCGCCGACGTGCGGCAGCCCGGCCAGGGCCTGGAGCCCGCCGCCGACCAGGTCGAGTCCGTAGACGCCGACTTCCTGCGGGGTGTGGGTCAGGGCGAGCGAGAGGACCAGGGTGCGCAGCAGGGTGGTCTTGCCGGACTGCGGGCCGCCGATCACGGCGGCGTGGCCGCCCGCCACCGTCAGGTCGAGGTACCACTCCCCCTGCCACTGCTTCGTCGGGTCGTCGAGCACGCCGAGCGGCACCGTCAGCCGCCCGCGCCGCTTGGCGAGCTGCACTCCGCGCGGCCCCGCGTCCAGCGGGCCCGCGACCGCGTCCAGGGCGATCGCGGCGGGCAGCGGGGGGAGCCAGATCCGGCGTACGGGCGCGGCGGCCCGCTCCAGCTGGCCGACGACGACCCCCAGCTCGGTCGGGCCGGTCTCGCGGCGCCGCGCCGTGGGCTCCTGGCCCGGTGCGCCCTCCGGCTCGGCGAGGGTGTTGAACGCCTCGTACGCGAGGGCCAGGGGCCCGGTGTCCTGCTCGTCGGCGCGCTCGACGGGGCCCCGGTAGGCGCCGGAGACGTAGCTCGCCTTGAAGCGCTCGTAGTGGCTGGTGTCCACCTTCAGGTAGCCGAAGCCGGGCAGCGGCGGGAGGTGGAAGGCGTCCGTGGTGTCCAAGACCGTACGGGACTCGTCCGCGGAGAACGTGCGCAGGCCCAGCCGGTAGGACAGGTAGGTGTCCAGGCCCTTGAGCTTGCCGCCCTCGATCCGCTGGCTGGAAAGCAGCAGGTGCACCCCGATGGAACGGCCGATCCGCCCGATGGACAGGAACAGGTCGATGAAGTCGGGCTTGGCGGTGAGCAGCTCGCCGAACTCGTCGATGACGACGAACAGGTGCGGCAGCGCCTCCAGATCGGGGCGGCGGCCGGTGCGCAGCGCGTTGTAGTCGCCGATGTCGGCGATGTTGCCAGCGTCCTTGAGGACCTGCTGGCGGCGCTTGACCTCGCCCGCGAGCGAGGCGTGCACGCGCTCGACCAGACCGGCCTGGTTCTCCAGGTTGGTGATGACACCGGCGACGTGCGGCAGGCCGGCGAACGGGGCGAAGGTCGCGCCGCCCTTGTAGTCGACGAGTACGAGGGCGAGGTCCTCCGGCGGATGCGTGGCCACCAGCGCGAGCACGAGGGTGCGCAGCAGCTCCGACTTGCCGGAACCGGTGGCGCCGACGCACAGGCCGTGCGGGCCCATGCCCAGCTCGGAGGACTCCTTCAGGTCGAGCAGCACCGGCTCGTGGGAGTCGCTGATGCCGATCGGCACGCGCAGGAAGGCGCGCTCGCCGCGCGGCGCCCACAGGCCGTTGACGTCGAGCTGGGCCACGTCCTCGATGCCCAGCAGGCCGGCGAAGTCGACGGGGCCCGACAGCGGGGCGTCGATCAGCGACTCGGCGGACAGCCGCAGCGGCGCGAGCATCCGGGCCAGGCCCTCGGCGAACGGGACGCCGACCTCGTCCACCGTGCCGTGGGCGCTGACCGGCTCCTCCGCGCGCAGGTCCTCGATGAGGACCCGGTCTCCCTCGACGGTGATCCGTACCCCGACGTGGCCCGGCTCCTGGATGCGCTGGTCGAGCAGGTGCAGGACGGTGACGCCCATCTCGCGCAGCCCGACGGCGTCGTCGGGACGCGGGAGCTCGACCGCGTCCTCGCCGTGGCCGTCGGCGATGACGAGGAGCCGGGAGGTCATCGACAGCGCGTCCTTGCCGGACAGCCCGCGGCGCACCTCGGCGGCGTAGGAGGCGCGGCGGCGCAGCTCGGGCCCGAGCAGGCGGGCGAGCTGGGCCGTGGACGGGGCGATTCGGCGGGCGGCGACGGGGCCGTCGAGCTGCTCGGTGTCCAGCAGGTGCGGCAGCCACTTGGCCCACTCCCAGTCCGCGAGCCGGTCACCGGGCACCGCCAGCGCGACGGCCACGTCGTCGGGGGCGTGGGTGGCGGCGGCCTGCATCAGCAGGGCGCGGGCCACGCGCAGGCCGTCCTCGCGCGGGCCGATCACGGTGACGTTGCCGACCCGGTCCAGCGGCACGGTCAGCGGGAGTTCGGTGCCGGTGCGGAACCGGGCGGTCAGCGCCGAGGCCTCGTTGAGCATGAAGCGGTCGGGCGGGGTGAGGACGGTCGACCCCTGGTCGGCGATCCGCAGGTCGCGCACCGGCATCTCGCCGGTGCCGACCCGCACGCGCAGGAAGTCGCCGTCGACCCGGCGCCGTTCCCACAGCCGGGCCGGGTCCCGCACGATGTCGTACAGGGCGCTCGGCGGCGGGTTGAGCACACCGGCCCGCTCGGCGCGCTCGCGCTCCTCGGCGGCGAGTTCCTCCCGGAGGTCTTCGAGGTAGGCGAGGTACGCCTCGCGCTGGGTGCGGCGGGTGCGCTGGGCCTTGCCGCGCTGCGAGAAGACGAGACCGACGGAGCCGATGACGGTGACGACGAGGATCAGGGCGCCGAGCGCGGCGAACTGGCTGTTGCGCACGACCGTCATCATCACCACCGACGACATCACGCCGGCCACGGGCAGCAGCGACATCGCGATGTTGCCCGCCTTGCCCTCGGGGAGGTTGGGCGGCGCCTCGATGGTGCGGGCCTCGGAGGCGGCCGGGGGCCGGACCGTCCTGGCCGGGCGGTGGATCAGTCGGGTGCTCATCTTCGTGGTCCGTCGTCGTCCGTCAGTGGCGCTGCTGGGAGAGCTGGAAGGCGTCCGCCGCGATCCGGGTGGCGGCCGCCCTCGTCGCCCGGGCGAGCAGGTCGGTACGGAGGGCACCCCCGTCCGCCAAGTGGCGGTCGTGCGGCAGGACGTGGACGCTCGCCCCGGTGGTGCGGAGCGTGCGCACCGCCTCCTCGACGTCGATGCCCGCGTGCGGGGCCTGCTCCGTCAGGACGACGACCGTGCCGGCGATCACGTACGGGGGCAGGCCCTGCATCCACTGGAGCACCGCGTACGTGCTGGCGACGCCGTCGAGCGTCGCGGGGGTGGTGAGGACGCGGGCCTGGGAGGCGGAGAGCGCGACCCGGGCGACCTCGGCGGGCAGCGTCTCGCAGTCGACCACCGTCACGCCGAAGTAGCGGCGCAGCGCGACCATGGCCCGTTCGTAGGACCGGGTGTCGAGCATGGCGCCGATCTGGCCCTGGCTGCCGGGCAGCAGCCAGGCGTTGTCGCGGAGCTGGACGAGGTAGCCGGTGACGTCGAGCAGCGACATCTGCGGCTCGATGATGTCGGCGACGTCCCCGGTGGTCCAGCGCAGTGACTCGGCGCCGAGCCGGATGGGCAGCGAGCCGAGGGCCGGATCGGCCTCGACGAAGAGCACGGGGTCCTGGCGGTAGTGCGCGTACGTCGTGCCGAGCAGGGCGGCGACGGTGGACTTGCCCGCGCCGCCGCGGATGGAGGTGACGGCTATCTGGCGGCCGGTCGTCACGGGCTGCTGGAGCAGCTCGGCGGTACGGGCCGCGTCGGCGACCTCGCGGGCGACGGACGAGGAAACGGTCCGCCAGAGCGCGCCGGCCGCCCGGGCCAGGAACGGCTCACCGTTGCGGGGCTTGCGGCCCGCGCCGACGAGGCCCGGGTCGACCGCGGGACGGGAGTCGAGGGTGCGCGCCGGGCGGCCCGCGGCCCCGGCGGCGTAGCCCTGGGCCGGGAGCGGGGCGGCCGGGGCCTGCGGTGCCGGACCCTGCGCGGGCGGGGCCTGCGGTGCCGGGGTCTGGTACGGGTACCCGTACGCGGCGGGACCGGCACCGGCACCCGCGGCCGGGTCCTGGTACGGGAACGCGGCGGGGTCCTCGTGGGCGGCGGCGGGGTCCTGAGGCGGCCGGCCGGCCGGGTCCTGGTGGGCGGCCGCCCCGGGCGCCGGCTGTGCGCCGCCGCGGCCGCCGGGCACCGGGGCCTCCGCGCCGGGGCCCTGGGCCGGGGAAGCGCCCAGCGGGTCGGGCCGGACCGGCCCCTGCCCCTGGGGGACCGGCTGCTGTGCGCCGCCCCTCAGGTCGCGCAGGACGTCGCCCTGCCAGTTCTCTCCGCTCGGCATCCCTGCCCCTACCCCTCTCGTACCGGCCTGCCGCCCCGCCCGGAGCGCCTGCGAGTTGACTCAGAACTTGTCGAGCAGCTGCCCGTAGATGCCGAACACCCCCACGCCCAGCGGGAACAGTCCCACCACGCCCACGGATTCGACGAAGTCGGCCGTGCGCCGCAGCCGGACCTGCACGTGCTCGGGCGGCTGCACGGCCAGCCCCAGCAGCGGCAGCAGCGCGGCCGCGCACAGCACGACCAGCGCTCCCGTACCGCCGCCGTGCCCGATCCACAGCACCACGAGGCGGACGAGGAGGACGGCCGCCGCGGCGAGCAGCGCCACCACCTCGGCGACCAGCGGGAACGCCCGCGCCCGCGACAGCAGCACCACGGCGACCAGCGACGGCAGCACCACGGTCCACACGCTCGGCTGCCCGGCCAGCGTGAGCAGCCAGCCCGCGGCGGCGGCCGAGACGGCGGTCGCGATCGTCGCGAGGGCCAGGCCGCGGTGCGTGGCGGCGAGGGCGTTGCCCACCTGGTGGCGGCTGACGGAGGCGCCGCCGGAGCGCGTGTCGTCCAGCGCGGTCAGGCCCGACGCCATGAGCGCGAGCCGCGGCAGCAGCCCGAGCAGCAGTACGGAGAACAGGGCCATGACCGTGCCGAGGCGCGCGGGTTCGTCCTGTACGGCGGCCACGGCCTCCCACGCGACGGTGATGAAGGCGACGGCCCCGCCGCCGATGAGCCCGCCGCGGCCGAGCGGGGAGAAGTAGCCGAGCATCACGAGCGTCACGACCAGCGCGCCCGCGACGGCCGCGAGCCGCAGTACCCACGACCAGTGGTGCGCGTCGGCGGCGGTCCACGCCGTGAGCACGCCGAGCCCGCCCGAGGCGAACAGCAGCGCGGTGGCCAGGCCCCGGTTGCCCTGCCCGATCCGGGCGCCGAGCGCGCCGGCGGCGAGCAGGACGAGCGTGACGACCAGCAGGCCGGTGGCCAGGGTGTCGAGGGCGACCTCGCGCCGGGCGAGCAGCGCGGCGGTCAGCGTGAACAGGACCGTCGCGACCCCGGCACTGCCCCGGCGGGCGGCGGGACGCCAGCGCCACGCCCGCAGATCGAGGTCGTCGGCCACCAGGTCGGTCACGTCGTGGACGACGGGGGCGGGCGGCGCCGAGTGGATCCTGACGAGCCGTAGGACGGCGCCGTCGGCTATGCCGGCCGAGGCCAGCGTGCTGTCCTGCGGCAGCGCGGAGCCGTCCGAGGTCAGCAACTGGCGCGTCATCGGCCGCGCGGCGGCCCGGTCGTCGAGCAACTGGAGTATGTCCGGGAGCAGCTGCCCGATCGGCGTATCGGAGGGCAGGACCATGTCGGCCCGGCGCCGCTCGCCGACCAGGGTCACCCGGGACAGCTGTGCTCGGGAAGTCGTTGCTGTGCTCACCACTTGCAGGAACCTACCATCGCGGTCTTGCGGCCCTTCGGGACGAGAACTTCTGCGCGAACGTCTACGAGAACTGCCACGGGATGCGCTACGAGCCGCTCGGCCGGGGCGATTTCGGCACCGGGGCGGACGGCGACTTCGACGGCTTCGGCGAGGTGGACGGGTGCTCGGTCGCGGCCGGGACGGCGGCTTTCGGGGCGGAGCCCTTCGAGGCGGCCGGCGAGGCCGACGGACCGGGCGGCGCGGGGGACTGCCCGTACTGCTGCACCTGGCTCTGCTGCTGTTGCTTCTGCTGCTCCGCCTTCTGCTTCGCCAGCGTGGCCTGGATGAACGACCAGCCGACGCAGCCCGCGCACAGTACGGCCGCGATGGCGATGCCCGCGAACATCTTGCCGAGCCGTTCGTCCGCCGTGCGCCGGGCCCGCTGCACGCCGAACAGCAGCGCGTCGCGCATCCTGCGGCGGCGTACCGCCACCGACTCCAGCAGCTGACTGTCGTAGTCCCTTGCCATGTGCCGTCCGCCGCCTCCCCCGTGTTTTGCCTGTGCAACATAAAGCATTTATCAGCTTGGAATACAGTGCGGCGGCTCCGCACACGGCGCGGCGGCCCGTCCGGGAGCCGCTCGGACACGTCGTGACTGCTCTCGCGCGGTTCGCCTCGTCTTCTCCTAAGATCCTCCTCCAGCAGTAGGGTGGTTTCTTTGCGAACGCATTACTCTTGTAGCTGACGGCCGCGTCCCGCGGCCACGGAGGAGTGAGATGAGGAGCAGTAACCCGGTCTTCTCGCGACGGGGGTTCAGCCGCGACACCGGCGGCTACGCGGGCTTTGACGCGCAGCAGGCCGGGACCGCGACCAACCCGTACGCGACGAACCCCTACGCGGCGGACGCCGTCACCGGCATGCCGCAGGCCCCGGCGCGCGCCCACGTGATGACCATGGACGACGTCGTGAGCCGTACGGCCATGACGCTCGGCACCGTGGTGCTCACCGCGGTCATCTCCTGGATCGCGCTGCCCGTCGACCCGGCCAACATCAACAAGTCGTACGGCATCGCCATCGGAGCCGCGCTCATCGCGATGGTCCTGGCGCTCGTCCAGTCGTTCAAGCGCACGCCGGTCCCCGCGCTGATCCTGGCTTACGCGGCCTTCGAGGGCGTGTTCCTCGGCGTCATCAGCTCGGCCACCAGCACCTACTTCGGTGGGGGCGTGGTCATCCAGGCCGTGCTGGGCACGATGTGCGTCTTCGCCGCCGTGCTCTTCGCGTACAAGATGCGCTGGATCCGCGTCACGCGCCGCTTCACCGGCTTCGTGCTCGCCGCCGCCATGGGCTTCATGCTGCTCATGGCCGCGAACCTGCTGTTCGCCCTGTTCGGGGGCGGCGACGGCCTCGGCTTCCGCAGCGGCGGCCTCGGCATTCTGTTCGGCATCGTCGGCGTGATCCTCGGCGCGTGCTTCCTCGCCATGGACTTCAAGCAGGTCGAGGACGGCATCGCGTACGGCGCCCCGCGCGAGGAGTCCTGGCTGGCGGCCTTCGGCCTCACCCTGACCCTGGTGTGGATCTACCTGGAGCTGCTGCGGCTGTTCCAGATCCTCTCCGGCGACGACTAGTCCGGCCCCGGCCGGTCAGGCAGGAGGAAGGCCCCGCGAGCGAATGCGCTCGCGGGGCCTTCCCGCGTCGTGGACCGGTTCGTGCAGCGGTACGGATGGGGGTAGGTCGGGGGACTCGGCCGGTCAGGGGGTCTCGTACGGGGCAGGGGCTCAGCCGAGTCTGCGGGCGGCCCTGCGCAGGTCGTACTCGTGGATGATCGCCTTGGCCTGGCCGTACGAGAGGTCGTGCGCGCCGCGCAGCCAGCTGACCTTCTCCTCGAACCGGACGAGGGACGGGCCGTCGTCCACGGTGCGCAGCCAGTCGGACACTTCACGACCGGTGGTCAGGGGAATTCTGTCGATCATGTTGCGGTGTGTCTGCTCCGAGAACTCTACGGACATGGGCGCCTCCGGAGGTATCGCCTTGTTCTCTTCACGACACCGTGCCTCAGCGTTCGCCCGTTGGCAATGGCGCCGGGGCGGCGCGTAAGGTCGGCCGGGTGCTTGATACTTCGCCCCTGACCGCCGCCGTGGAACGATTCGCCGACCGGCTGCGGGCCGCTCCGCAGAGCCGGCTCCAGCGCGGCGCCGCCGCCGAGGCGCTGGAACTGGCCCGCGAACTGGCGCGGCGGGCCCAGCTGCTGGAGGCCGCGGCCACGGACCCGCGGGGGGCGGCTCCGGCGCGCGTCGTGCCGGACGAGGGCGTCTTCACCGTCGGCGACCAGGTCGCGGTCACCGGGCAGGACCTCGCCGAGGCGCTGCGGGGCCTGCGCGCGGGGAACGGCGGAACGGCCCCGTCCGAGATGCTGGACGAGGCCGTGCGGCTGGTGGAGCAGGCGGAAGTCAGAGCGATGCGATGACGCGGTCCGCGAGGATGTAGACGTTGCTGTCCGGGTCCTCGGCGTCACCGCAGGAGAAGGTCAGGGCGTAGGCGCCGGAGATCCCCGAGCCGCCCAGCAGCACCGGAGCGGTACCCGAGCGCAGGGCCTCCGCCAGGCGCTCCGCCGTCTCCCGGTGGCCCGGGGTCATACAGAGCGTGGTGCCGTCGGTGAAGACGTACACGTCCAGCGTGCCCAGCGGACCGGGCCGGACGTCCGCGAGGGCCGTACGGGCCTGCGCGAGCTCCTCCAGCCGGCTGACGGTGCGCTCGTGGTCCACGCCCGGGTGCGAGGCCTGGACGGGGACGAAGTCGGGGTGCGAGGGGTGCCGGCGGCGGGCGGCGGCCAGCTCCGCCGAGTCCTCGGGGTACTCGTCCAGCAGGTCGTCCCCCAGAACCGGCTCCAGGCCCACCAGGTCGGCCTGGCGGGGGAGGAAGACCGGGCCGTCCTCGCCGAGCCCCGGCAGACCGCCCAGCAGCGAGGTCGGGGCCTCCCCGGCGAAGCTGGGCGAGGCGTCGGCGGCGTCCCGGGCCTCCTGCGCTGCCCAGAAGGCCCGCGCTTCGGCCAGTTCCCGCTCCCGCTCCTCGGCGAGGGCTTCGGCGACGGCGGCTCGTATCTCGGCGGCGGGGGACTCCACGGCGCTACGGGCGTGCGGGACGCTCGCACCGCGCGGGTGGGCCGGCACCGCCAGCTCGCCGCGCAGGGCCGTGACCTGCTTACGCAGTCCGTGTACGGCGTGCAGCGCAGCGGCGCCCACGGCCGTGGCAGCGGCCGTGGTCAGCAGCAGGGCAAGAGACATGGCGCTCACTGACTAACTCCTGGTTGATTCGATCCCCCGACTTCCTACATCAGCTTGACCTGTGCTGGGAATGGCATGCAGTGCATTACGTCATGAATTGGACAGGCCAAAGGTCCCCCGACGGTCTGCCGCACTTCTCTGACCTGCGGAAATACCGATCCCCCAGGACATAGGTCACATCCTGGGGGAGATTCGGTCACAGGTCGGCCGCGACGGGGTTGATTCCTTACCCTCCGCTACGGTCGCCTCAGCCGCTCGGGCTCG
>NZ_JBSGYT010000032.1:21201-88775 GCF_053610645.1 Streptomyces sp. NPDC054883
GTGGTCGCGCTGGGCTTCGCCACCGCTGCGGGCAGGTGCGCCCCTCGTTCCTCGGGGCACCCCTACCCTCCGCTCCGGCTCAGCTCAGCCGCTCGGGCTCGTGGTCGCGCTGGGCTTCGCCACCGCTGCGGGCAGGTGCGCCCCTCGTTCCTCGGGGCACCCCTACCCTCCGCTCCGGCTCAGCTCAGCCGCTCGATGACCATCGCCATGCCCTGGCCGCCGCCCACGCACATCGTTTCGAGGCCGAACTGCTTGTCGTGGAACTGGAGGCTGTTGATCAGGGTGCCGGTGATGCGCGCGCCGGTCATCCCGAACGGGTGACCGACCGCGATGGCCCCGCCGTTGACGTTCAGCTTCTCCAGCGGGATCTCCAGGTCCCGGTACGACGGGATGACCTGGGCGGCGAACGCCTCGTTGATCTCGAAGAGGTCGATGTCGCCGACCGTGAGACCGGCCCGCTTGAGGGCCTGCTTGGAGGCCTCGACCGGGCCCAGACCCATGATCTCGGGCGAGAGGCCGGTCACGCCCGTGGAGACGATCCGGGCCAGCGGCGTCAGGCCCAGCTCCCGCGCCTTCGTGTCGCTCATGATGACCAGCGCGGCGGCGCCGTCGTTCAGCGGGCAGCAGTTGCCGGCCGTCACCAGGCCGTCGGGGCGGAAGACGGGCTTGAGGCCCTGCACGCCCTCCAGCGTGACGCCGGCGCGCGGGCCGTCGTCCGTGGCGACGACCGTGCCGTCCGGGGTGGTGACCGGGGTGATCTCGCGCGCCCAGAAGCCGTTCTTGATGGCCTCCTCGGCGAGGTTCTGCGAGCGCACGCCGAACTCGTCCATGTCCTGGCGGGTCACGCCCTTCAGCCGGGCCAGGTTCTCGGCGGTCTGCCCCATCGCGATGTACGCGTCCGGGACCAGGCCGTCCGCGCGCGGGTCGTGCCACGACGCGCCCTCGCTCTGCGCCACGGCGGCCGTCCGGGCCTCGGCATCGGCGAAGAGCGGGTTGTGGGTGTCCGGCAGGCCGTCGGAGGAGCCCTTCACCGAGCGGGAGACCATCTCGACGCCCGCGGAGATGAAGACGTCGCCCTCGCCCGCCTTGATGGCGTGCAGCGCCATGCGCGAGGTCTGGAGGGAGGAGGAGCAGTAACGGGTGATCGTGCAGCCCGGAAGGTGGTCCATGCCCATCTGCACGGCGACGATGCGGCCCAGGTTGTGGCCCTGCTCGCCGCCCGGCAGGCCGCAGCCCAGCATCAGGTCGTCGATCTCGCGCGGGTCCAGCTCGGGGACCTTGGCGAGGGCGGCCTGGATGATCGTGGCGGTCAGGTCGTCCGGTCGGACGTCCTTGAGGGATCCCTTGAAGGCGCGCCCGATGGGCGAGCGGGCGGTGGAAACGATGACTGCTTCGGGCATCGGGGCTCCAAGGGGGTGCGTTGCGGCTCGTACCGGACCAGCATGTGAAGTTACCGGCCCGTACCGTCGAGGTCACCGGCCTCGCGGTGTGATGAGGACCGCACCGGGCGGCCCGGCCGGGTCCGAGCGGGCGGCCGTGCCTCCAGGATCCCTCCCGGCGGCCGCTCCGGGCCGCGGATCAGGGCCTGGGTACGGGGGCGTCCGTACCCTCGGCGTCCCCGGTGGCCTCGCCGGGGCGGCCCGGCTCGCCGGCCTCGGCCGGCTGGCCGATGGGCTCGGACTCGGGCACCCGCCGGCGCCGCCGGTGCTTGAGCAGGGCCCACGGGCCGCGGGCGGGCGTGACCTCCGTGCCCGCTTCCCCGGCCGCGGCCGAAGCGGCCTCCGCCACCGGCAGCAGGTCCTCGTCCCGGGACACGTCGAGACGGTCCGCCCCGGGCCAGAGCCCGAGCGCCGCGCAGAGGGTCGGCAGGACGGCCATGGCGGCGGTCGCGTACCCCTCCGCCGACGGGTGGTAGGAGTCCGGGCCGAACATCTCGCGCGGGTTCGCCGCGAACTCCGGCCCCAGCAGGTCCCCCATCGAGACCGTACGGGCCCCCAGCGCGACCACCCCGATCGTCTGGGCGGCCGCCAGCTGGCGCGAAACGCGCCGGGCCAGCATGCGCAGCGGCTGGTAGACCGGTTCGATCGTGCCCAGGTCCGGGCAGGTGCCGACGACCACCTCGGAGCCCGCCAGCCGCAGCCTGCGTACCGCCGCGGTGAGCAGCCGGACCGACTGGGTGAGCGGCATCCGGCGGGTCACGTCGTTCGCGCCGATCATGATCACGCAGACGTCGGGGGCGGGGGCGTCCCCGTCCAGCAGCAGGCCCACCTGCCGGTCGAGGTCGTCCGACCTGGCCCCCGAAAGGGCCACGTTGCGCAGCTCGACCGGCCGCTCGGCCACCGCCGCCAGGCCCGAGGCCAGCAGGGCGCCCGGTGTCTGCCGCGCCCGCCGGACGCCGAGACCGGCGGCCGTGGAATCGCCGAGCATGCCCAGCCGCAGCGGACCGGGACTAAGCTCGGGACCACCGAACTCGCTCCCGTACACCCCGTCGGCGCGGGGCGGATCCGGCAGGCCGGTGCCCACCGTGCGCTTGGCGAACTGGACCTCCGCGAGCACCAGCCCCACCGCGGCGACCCCGAGCAGCCCGAGCCCGCCGCCGCCGTACGCCGCGCCCGCCGCGATCCGGCGGGCCGTCCTCGCCCTGGACACCTTTGGGCACCTCGCTTTCCTCCTGCCCCGATGACCTTCCTGCCCCGTAGAGCCGGTCGGCCAATCCCTTTCCGCATACTCTGGCCGGACCTCCCGGAGAACCCGTGGAGTCCCCTCCTTGGAGAACATGGTGCAATTCCACGACTCGATGATCAGCCTCGTCGGCAACACCCCGCTGGTGAAGCTCAACCGTGTGACCGAAGGCCTGCAGGCCACCGTCCTTGCGAAGGTCGAGTACTTCAATCCCGGTGGATCCGTGAAGGACCGGATCGCCGTCCGGATGATCGAGGCCGCCGAGCAGAGCGGTGCCCTCAAGCCCGGCGGCACCATCGTGGAGCCGACCAGCGGCAACACCGGCGTAGGACTCGCCATCGTGGCCCAGCAGAAGGGCTACAAGTGCATCTTCGTCTGCCCTGACAAGGTGTCCCTGGACAAGATCAACGTGCTGCGCGCGTACGGCGCCGACGTGGTGGTCTGCCCGACCGCCGTCGACCCCGAGCACCCGGACTCGTACTACAACGTCTCCGACCGCCTCGTGCGCGAGACGCCGGGCGCCTGGAAGCCCGACCAGTACAGCAACCCGAACAACCCCCGCTCGCACTACGAGACCACCGGTCCCGAGCTGTGGGAGCAGACGGACGGGAAGATCACGCACTTCGTGGCCGGCGTCGGCACGGGCGGCACGATCTCGGGCACCGGCAACTACCTCAAGGAGGTGTCCGGCGGCAAGGTCAAGGTCATCGGCGCCGACCCCGAGGGCTCCGTCTACTCGGGCGGCTCCGGCCGCCCCTACCTGGTCGAGGGCGTCGGCGAGGACTTCTGGCCGAGCGCCTACGACCGCAACGTCACCGACGAGATCATCGCGGTGTCCGACAAGGACTCCTTCCAGATGACCCGTCGTCTCGCCAAGGAAGAGGGCCTGCTGGTCGGCGGCTCCTGCGGCATGGCGGTCGTCGCGGCGCTCAAGGCCGCCGAGGGCCTGGGCCCGGACGACGTGGTGGTCGTCCTGCTGCCCGACAGCGGCCGCGGCTACATGAGCAAGATCTTCAGCGACGAGTGGATGGCGGGCCACGGCTTCCTGGAGGAGGCCGGACCGTCCGCGCGCATCGGTGACGTGCTCGCGGACAAGGAGGGCGCCATGCCGTCCCTGGTCCACATGCACCCCGAGGAGACGGTCGGCGAGGCCATCGACGTGCTGCGCGAGTACGGCGTCTCGCAGATGCCGATCGTCAAGCCGGGCGCCGGTCACCCGGACGTGATGGCCGCCGAGGTCATCGGCTCCGTCGTCGAGAAGGAGCTGCTGGCGGCGCTGTTCGCGCAGCGGGCCTCGCTGGGCGACCCGCTGGAGAAGCACATGAGCGCGCCCCTGCCGCAGGTCGGCTCCGGCGAGCCGGTGGCCGAGCTGATGGCGGTGCTGGGCGAGGCGGACGCGGCGATCGTGCTGGTCGAGGGCAAGCCGACGGGCGTCGTCAGCCGCCAGGACCTGCTCGCGTTCCTCGCGAAGTCGGGCAAGTAGGCCGGAGCTGCCCGTCGCCCGAACGGTACGGGCCCGACACGTGACGGCAGCACCGGCTTAACACGGATCCGGCACAGTGGTGGTTGTCGGCAGGGAGCGGCAGACGTCCCCGCCGACACCACCGAACGGCGTTGGCGTACTTCCGGAGCGGCTCCCGGACCGCGTGAACGCCACGGACGCGGCCGGCCCTGACCCGGCCCGTGTCCCGCGCGGGAACCGCCGTCGTCCCGCCCCCCGGGCAACCGGGGGTGCGGCGGTTCCCGCGCCTCTCCTCTTTTGTTGTGGGCTCGGTTCGGCCCCGGGGCGCTTTCAGCCTGGCTCGCAGGGTCTACGTGCTCATACCGCTCGTTCCTCGCGGTCTTCCGCGCGAAGCCCCTGTTCCCCAGGCGCGCCCCTTCGCCTCACTCGCCCGTGCCGGCTTCGGGCAAGGGCCCACGCCCGGCGGGCCTTCGCCCCGGAGGGCTAGCCCGGGCAGGGGTACCGGCCCGAAGGGCCCCGGTTGACTCGCCCGTGCCCCCGCGGGGCCTCTGGCTCAGGCCGGGGGGTGGCGACGCGTGCGGTGGGGGAAGGTTTTGGCGGCGTGGGCGAAGTTGACCGCCACGATTCCCGCCCAGCAGACCAGCAGGCCCGTCAGATGGGCCTGCGTCGCGGCGATGGCGGTCAGCGGGATCGCCAGCACCAGCGTGATGATGGCGAAGCCGAACCGTTCGCCGAAGTTGCCGCCGTCCGCCGCGGACCCGGCAGGGTCGTCGCCGCGGGCCGTCGCCAGCCGTTCCTCCGCCAGCCGGCGTCTGACCTGGGCGTGGATCTTGTCCACGAACGAATCCACCAGCGCGGCCTCGTACTCCGGCCCCAGCTCCCTCCGCGCGTCCAACGTGGCGTCGAGTTCCTTCTTCAGCTCCTGGCGCTCCATGCGCCCACCGTAGGAACCCCCGCGCGCCCGGACACTGGGGCTAGCCCCCGTCTCGCCGGACGGTCCGCGGCTTGCCGTCCTGCATAACCACATGCAGAGTGCTCGGTGACTGAATATCACCGGGACGGGGACGGAGGGGACGGGATGAGCGACAGCCCGGCCGCGAGGCTGCAGAAGCTGTTCGAAGGGCACCGGCTGACGCCGACCCAGCGGCGGATCGCGCACTGCATGGTGCGGGGCGCCGCGGAAGTGCCCTTCCTGTCGAGCGTGGAGCTCGCGGAGCTGGCCGGGGTCAGCCAGCCGTCGGTGACCCGCTTCGCGGTGGCGCTCGGCTTCGACGGGTACCCGGCGCTCCGCCGCCACCTGCGCGAGGTCGCCCCGGCCGAGCGGCCGGAGGGCGGCCAGGAGGACCCGTACAACGAGTACCAGCAGGCCGTCCAGGGGGAGATCGAGAACCTGCGCCGGCTCTCGGCCATGCTCGCCGACCCCGCGCCCGTCCAGGAAGCCGGCCGGGTGCTGGCCGGGTCGCGCCCGCTGCCGGTGCTGGGGCTGCGCGCCGCGTCCTCGCAGGCGCGCGGCTTCGCGTACTTCGCCGCCAAGGTCCATCCGGACGTACGGCTGCTCGACGAGGGCGGCTCGATGCTCGCCGACCGGATCGACGCGGCGGTGGCGGCCGGGGCCTCGGCGCTGCTGTGCTTCGCCCTGCCCCGGCATCCGCGGGAAGTGGTGGAAGCGCTGGACCACGGGCGAGCGGCCGGGCTGAGCGTGGTGACGGTCGCCGACTCCGCCTTCGCCCCGGTGGCGCGCCACTCGGACCTGCTGATCCCGGCGCCGGTGGGTACCGGGCTGGCCTTCGACACCGCGTGCGCGCCGATGCTGCTGGGCCGGGTCCTGCTGGAGGCCATGGCCGACGCCCTGCCCGACGCCCAGGCCCGGCTGGAGGCCTTCGACGCCCGGGCGGCGTCCCGCGGCCTGTTCGTGGAGTGATGACCGGGCAGTGATGGCCGGGGGGTGACGGCGGTGCCCGGCACCCCCGTCCGGCGCGGCTACTGCCGGAGGGCGTCCCGCTGGTCGCCGCCCGCCTCCGTGACGATCGAGGCCGGGGACTGCGCCGGGCGGGCCAGGGCGAAGCGGATCCCGTCGGCACCGGTCACCGTGAAGCCGTGGACCGCCGGGCGCGGGAGGCTGTTGTAGCCGTAGTGGGCGGTGAAGAAGTAGGCGCCGGTGTCGGGCACCGCGATCAGGTCCCCCGCCGACAGCTGCGGCAGCTCCCGCGCCGTGGCCAGCAGGTCTCCCGCGAAGCACGCCGGACCCGCCACGTCCTGGGCGAGCGGCGGGCCGGTCAGCGGGGTGCCCTTCGCGTCGTACGGGAGGATCCGCAGCGGCCAGGAGGCCGGGGCGTACACCGTACGGGTGGCCAGCTGGACCCCGGCGTGGGTCACCGCGATGCGCCGGCCGCCCGTCGCCTTCGTGTACTCGACCCGCGCCAGGACCAGCCCGTGCTTGGCCAGCAGGGACCGCCCGAACTCGGTGACCAGGCCGTAGCCGCCGTCGAACAGGGCCGGGACGGCCTCTCGCAGCGCCGCCACGTACTGCGCGTACGTGGGCGTGGCGGCGTCCGAGGCGAAGTTCACGGGGAGGCCGCCGCCGATGTCGAGGGTGTCGACCTGGCGGCGGCCGGCCGCCGCGTTGATCTCCTCCGCCAGGGCGTGCAGCTCCCGTACGCCCTGCGCGATCAGCGCCAGCGGCACGCCCTGCGACCCGGAGTGGGTGTGCAGCCGGGTCAGCCACGGCCGGTCCAGGAAGGCTCCCACCAGCCAGGCGCGGGCCCCCGGATCGCGCAGCGGGAAGCCGAACTTGGAGGTGGCGGTCGCCGTCGAGAGGGCGTCGATCGTGCCGGCGCCGGTCTGCGGGTTGACCCGTACGCCGACCGGCGAGCGGGTCGGCGCCGCGGCCACCAGGGCGTCCAGCCGCTCCAGCTCCTGCCGGCTGTCCACGTTGACGGCGATCCCGAGGGCGAGCGCCTCGCGCAGCTCCGCCACCGTCTTCGCGGGGGAATCGAGGACGGTCGCGCCGGGCGCCACCCCCGCCGCCCGGGCGAGCGCCAGCTCCCCGGGGCTGGCCACCTCGCAGCCGATCCCCGCGTCCGCGAGCAGCCGCAGCACCGGGACCAGTGGGGCGGCCTTCACCGCGAAGGCGTGCAGGACGGGCGTGCCGGGGGCGAGCGCCGAGGCGAACGCGCTGGTCAGGGCCCCGGCGGAGGCGCGGATCCCGGCGGTGTCCAGCAGGCAGACCAGCGGCTCGGCCGACTCTGTCCCGCCCACCAGGCCCTGTTCCACGGCCGCCCTGACGGCCAGGTCCCGCCGCCGGGCGGCGGCCTCCGCCCGGCCGTCGGACACCGCTTCGTACGCCTCGTCTGAAGCCATGTCCGCCATCCCATCATCCGGCGCGATGGCCCGCAGCTGTTGACTGGATCTATTCATACAGCGAGGATGTGAATGGATTGACCAACATCGGAGGAGGCACCCGCCATGTCAGGACCCCGCCCCGTACGTGCCGCGCGAGGCACCGAGCTCAGCGCCCTGGGATGGCAGCAGGAAGCCGCCCTGCGGATGCTCCAGAACAACCTCGACCCCGAGGTCGCCGAGCACCCCGACAAGCTCGTCGTCTACGGCGGCACCGGCAAGGCCGCCCGCGACTGGCGCTCGTACGACGCGATGGTCCGCACCCTGCGCACGCTGAAGCAGGACGAGACGATGCTCGTCCAGTCCGGCCGTCCGGTCGGCGTGATGCAGACGCACGAGTGGGCGCCGCGCGTCCTGCTCGCCAACTCCAACCTGGTCGGCGACTGGGCCAACTGGGAGGAGTTCCGCCGCCTGGAGCACCTCGGCCTGACCATGTACGGGCAGATGACCGCCGGGTCGTGGATCTACATCGGCACCCAGGGCATCCTCCAGGGCACCTACGAGACCTTCGCCGCCGTCGCAGCCAAGAAGTTCGGCGGCACCCTCGCCGGCACCATCACCCTCACCGCCGGCCTCGGCGGCATGGGCGGCGCCCAGCCGCTCGCCGTGACGATGAACGACGGCGTCGCGATCTGCATCGACGTCGACCCCCGGGCCATCGAGCGCCGCATCGAGCACCGCTACCTGGACGTGAAGGCCGACAACCTGCGGCACGCGCTCCAGCTCGCGGTCGAGGCGCGCGACGCCCGCAAGCCGCTCTCCATCGGCCTGCTCGGCAACGCGGCGGACCTGCTCCCGCAGATGCTCGCCGAGGGCGCCCCGATCGACATCGTGACGGACCAGACCTCCGCCCACGACCCGCTCGCCTACCTGCCGACCGGCGTCGCCTTCGACGACATGGCCGACTACGCGGCCAAGGACCCGGCGGGCTTCACCACCCGCGCCCGCGAGTCCATGGCCACGCACGTGGAGGCCATGGTCGGCTTCATGGACGCCGGCGCCGAGGTCTTCGACTACGGCAACTCCATCCGCGGCGAGGCCCAGCTGGCCGGTTACGACCGTGCCTTCGCCTTCCCCGGCTTCGTCCCCGCCTACATCCGGCCGCTGTTCTGCGAGGGCAAGGGCCCCTTCCGCTGGGCGGCGCTGTCCGGCGAGGCGTCGGACATCCACAAGACCGACAAGGCGATGCTCGAACTCTTCCCCGAGAACGAGTCCCTGCACCGCTGGATCAAGATGGCCGGCGAACGCGTCCACTTCCAGGGCCTGCCCGCGCGGATCTGCTGGCTCGGCTACGGCGAGCGCGACAAGGCCGGCGAGCGCTTCAACGACATGGTCGCCTCCGGCGAGCTGGCCGCCCCGCTCGCCATCGGCCGCGACCACCTCGACTGCGGTTCGGTGGCTTCCCCGTACCGCGAGACCGAGGCCATGCTCGACGGCTCCGACGCGATCGCCGACTGGCCGCTGCTCAACGCCATGGTCAACGTCGCCTCCGGCGCCTCCTGGGTCTCCATCCACCACGGCGGCGGCGTCGGCATGGGCCGCTCCATCCACGCCGGCCAGGTCTCGGTCGCCGACGGCACGAAGCTGGCGGGCGAGAAGATCCGCCGCGTCCTGACCAACGACCCCGGCATGGGCGTCATCCGCCACGTCGACGCCGGCTACGACATCGCCGAGACGGTGGCGGACGAGCGCGGCGTGCGCGTCCCGATGCGCGAGGGCGACGACGCGTGACCTCGCACACCCCCGACCACGGCGCCGCCGGAGCCCCGGCCCCGGCGGCGCCCGGCGGCGCCCGCTCCTTCCACGACATGTGGAACGAACTCGCCCCCATCGGCCGCCACGCGGACACCGGCGGATACCGCCGGTACGCGTGGACCGGAGCCGACACCGACTGCCGGACCTGGTTCCGGGAGCAGGCGCTGGCCCGCGGGCTGGCGTACGAGACCGACCGCAACGGCAACCAGTGGGCCTGGCTGGGCGACCCCCTCGCGGGCGACGCCGTCGTCACCGGCTCGCACCTGGACTCCGTCCCCGACGGCGGCGCCTTCGACGGCCCCCTCGGCGTGGTGTCGTCCTTCGCGGCCCTGGACGAACTCCGCCGCAGGGGTGCGGAGTTCGCCAGGCCGCTGGCCATCACCAACTTCGGTGACGAGGAAGGGGCCCGCTTCGGCCTCGCCTGCGTCGGCTCCCGGCTCACCGCCGGACAGCTGACCAAGGAGAAGGCGTACGAGCTGCGCGACGCGGACGGCGTGAGCCTGCCCCGCGCCATGGAAGCCGCCGGATACGACCCCGACGCGATCGGGGCCGACCCCGAGCGCCTGGCCCGCATCGGCGCCTTCGTAGAGCTGCACGTCGAGCAGGGGCGGGCGCTTGACCTGTCCGGCGACCGCGTCGGCATCGCCTCCGCGATCTGGCCCCACGGGCGCTGGCGCTTCGACTTCCGCGGCGAGGCCAACCACGCCGGCACCACCCGGCTCGTGGACCGGCGCGACCCGATGCTCACGTACGCGGCGACCGTCCTGGCCGCCCGCACCGAGGCGGCCCTGGCCGGCGCCGTCGCCACCTTCGGCAAGATCGCGGTCGAGCCCAACGGGGTCAACGCCATCCCCTCGCTCGTCCGGGGCTGGCTCGACTCCCGCGCCGCCGACCAGACGACCCTCGACACGGTCGTCACGGCCATCGAGAAGGCCGCCCAGGAGCGCGCCGGCCAGGACGGCATCGACCTGGCCGTGGTCCGGGAGTCCTTCACCCCGGTCGTCGAGTTCGAGCACGCGCTGCGCGACGAGCTGAACCGGATCCTCGGCGGGGCCGTCCCGGTCCTCGGCACCGGGGCGGGACACGACGCCGGAATCCTCTCCGCCGCCGTCCCGACCGCCATGCTGTTCGTACGCAACCCCACCGGCGTCTCCCACTCGCCCCGGGAGTTCGCCGCCGAGGACGACTGCGTCGCCGGAGTCCTCGCCCTCGCCGACGTACTGGAAGGTCTCGCGTGCCGCTGAAGACGTACTGGCTGGAACACGCCTGGCTCGGCACCCACGTCGAGCCGGGCGTCGCCCTGGAGGTGTCCGAGGACGGCCGGATCGCCGGGCTGTCCAGGGAGGTCCACGCCCCGCCGCGCGGCGCGGAGGTCCTGCGCGGCCTCACCCTCCCCGGCCTGGCGAACGCGCACAGCCACGCCTTCCACCGGGCCCTGCGCTCCCTCGTCCAGGTCGGCAGCGGCACCTTCTGGACCTGGCGCGAGTTCATGTACCAGGTCGCCCAGAAGCTCACCCCCGACACCTACTTCGCGCTGGCCCGCGCGGTGTACGCGGAGATGGCCCTGGCCGGCATCACCAACGTCGGCGAGTTCCACTACCTCCACCACGCGCCCGGCGGCGCTTCCTACAGCGACCCGAACGCGATGGGCGAGGCCCTGATCGAGGCGGCGGCCGCGGCGGGCATCCGGATCACCCTCCTCGACACCGCGTACCTCTCCGCCGGCTTCGGCCAGGAACCGAGCGCCCACCAGCGCCGCTTCTCCGACGGCACCGCCGACGCCTGGGCCGAGCGCGTCAGCGCCCTGCGCCCCCGCGAGCACGCCCTGATCGGCGCCGCCGTCCACTCGGTCCGGGCCGTCCCCGCGTCCCAGCTCGCCACCGTGGCCCGCTGGGCCGACGAGCAGCAGGCCCCGCTGCACGTCCACCTCTCCGAGCAGACCGCCGAGAACGAGGCCTGCCAGGCCGCCCACGGCTGCACCCCCACCGAGCTCCTCGCCGAACACGGCGTGCTCGGCCCCCGCACCACCGGCGTCCACAACACCCACCTCACCGACCTCGACATCGGCCTCCTCGGCGGAACCCGCACCGGCACCTGCATGTGCCCCACCACCGAACGCGACCTCGCCGACGGCATCGGCCCCGCCCGCCGGCTCCAGCAGGCGGGCAGCCCGCTCTCCCTGGGCAGCGACAGCCACGCGGTGATCGATCTGCTCGAAGAGGCCCGCGCCATGGAGCTGAACGAGCGCCTGAGCAGCCGCACCCGCGGTCACTGGACGGCGAACGCCCTGCTCACCGCCGCCACCGCCGACGGCCACGCCGCCCTCGGCCGCCCCGACGCGGGCCGCCTGGAGACGGGCGCCCTCGCCGACTTCACCACGCTCGCCCTGGACTCCGTCAGGACCGCGGGGCCGCTGCCCCGACTGGGCGCCGAGACGGCCGTATTCGCCGCCTCCGCGGCGGACGTGCGCCACACGGTCGTGGGCGGCCGGCACCTCGTACGGGACGGGGCGCACACCCTGGTCCCGGACGTCCCCGCAGCCCTCGCCGAGTCGATCGCGGCCGTACGCGGCTGAAGGAGCCCCCGAACACCATGAGCACCCTGAACAGCGCGAGCACCACGCTCATCACCAACATCGCCAACCTGGTCACGAACGACCCCTCCCTCGGTGACGCTTCCCCCCTCGGACTGATCCAGGACGCGGCGGTCGTCATCGACGGCGACCGCATCGCCTGGGTCGGTGAATCCAGCAAAGCACCCGCCACCGACAACGCCTTCGACGCGGCCGGCCGGGCGGTGATCCCCGGCTTCGTGGACTCCCACTCCCACCTGGTCTTCGCCGGCGACCGCACCGCCGAGTTCAACGCCCGGATGTCGGGCCGCGCCTACTCCGCGGGCGGCATCCGCACCACCGTCGCCGCCACCCGCGCCGCCACCGACGCCCAGCTCGAAGCCAACCTGCTGCGCCACCTCCACGAGGCCCGCCGCCAGGGCACCACCACCTTCGAGACCAAGTCCGGCTACGGCCTCACCGTCGAGGACGAGGCCCGCGCCCTGCGCATCGCCGCCGCGCACACCGAGGAGGTCACCTACCTCGGCGCGCACATCGTCTCCCCGGACTACGCCGATGACCCCGCGGCCTACGTCGCCCTCGTCACCGGCGAGATGCTCGCGGCCTGCGCCCCGCACGCCCGCTGGGTCGACGTCTTCTGCGAGAAGGGCGCCTTCGACGGTGACCAGGCCCGCGCGATCCTCACCGCCGGCGCCGCCGCCGGGCTGATCCCGCGCATCCACGCCAACCAGCTCTCGCACGGCCCCGGCGTCCAGCTCGCCGTCGAGCTCGAAGCCGCCTCCGCCGACCACTGCACCCACCTCACCGACGCCGACGTGGACGCCCTCGCCCAGAGCACCCGCACCGTCGCGACCCTGCTCCCGGGAGCCGAGTTCTCCACCCGCGCCCAGTGGCCCGACGCCCGCAGGCTGCTCGACGCGGGCGCCACCGTAGCCCTGTCCACCGACTGCAACCCCGGCTCCTCCTACACGAGTTCCATGCCGTTCTGCATCGCGCTCGCCGTCCGGGACATGCGGATGACCCCCGACGAAGCCCTCTGGTCGGCCACCGCCGGAGGCGCCCGCGCCCTGCGCCGCACCGACATCGGCGTGCTCACCCCCGGAGCCCGGGCCGACCTGGCCCTGCTGGAGGCCCCCAGCCACGTCCACCTCGCCTACCGGCCCGGCGTCCCGCTGGTCTCCGCCGTCTGGCAGCGGGGCGTCCGCGCCGTCTGAAAGCCGGTGCGGCGCCCCGCTTGAACACCCTCGTCCTTTGTCTTCCCTCCATAAGGCCCCGGGCGTACCTTGAGCCACCGATCTGATGTGCCGTCAGTAACCTGTGGTCCGAGGGGAAGACGAAGGTGTCCAACCGGAAACGATTCACCACGCTCGCACCGGTCCCCGCCCTGCTCTGCGCGGTGGCCGGATCGGCGGCCGCCCTGCTGGCGGCCGCCCCCGCGGCCCGCGCCGACGTGGTCGACGTCGCGTACAACTGCCAGACCCCCATCGGGGACAAGTCGGCGGTCTCGCCCATCGACGTCAAGGCAGTCAAGGAGGGGGACGCGTACAAGCTGACGATGACCTTCCAGAAGGGGGTCTCCTCCAGCCCCATCGAGCTGGGCAAAGGGGCGATGAACCCGAGCGCCGTCCTCCAGACCGACGGCGCGGAGAAGGTGTCGGTACCCGTCTCGGGCCCCGCGAACTCCGAGGCCGTCCCCGCCGACACCCCCATCAAGATCTCCGACCTCTCGGGCACCTACACCCCGAAGAAGAGCGGCAAGGTCACCTTCACCGCCGGGGTGCTCACCATCAAGGCGATGGGCACCACCACCACCTGCACCCCCGGCAACAGCCCCAAGCCGTCCCTGGAACTGGACGTGACGGCCGCCGGCGGAGCGCAGCCCGCACCCGAGACCCTCCCGCAGACCGGCCCCGCCGACTCCGCCCTCGCGCTCGGCACCCTCGGCGCCACCGCGCTGCTCTCCGGCGCGGCGGGCGTGCTGTGGCTGACCCGGCGCGGCCGGCCGGCCCAGCGGGCCCGGTCCTGAACGGAGCGGCCCGCCCATGCCCGTGCCCCCCACGCCCCGGCGCCGCGCACCCAGGCGGCTCGGCCTCGCCCTCCTGACGGCGGCCGCGCTGCTCGGCGCGGCGCCCGCGCAGGCCGCCGACGCCCCCGAGGGCACCGGCTGGACCGCCGAGCCCGCCGCGGGCCGCGCGGGCGCCGCCGTCCGCCCGTACTTCTACCTCGCCGGGGCCCCCGGTGCGGTGCTCGAAGACGGCCTCGCCCTGGTCAACCCCACCGATCGGGAGCACACCGTCACGCTGCGCGGAGCCGACGCGTACAACACCGCCGACGGGGCCTTCGCCGTACGCCCCCCGGAGCGACCCGGCCCCGGCGCGGGCCCGGCCACCGGTCCCGGCACCGGCCCCGGATCCTGGATCAGCTTCGGCCGGGGCGCGACCGTCCGGCTCCCCGCCCGCACCCGCGCCGTGGTGCCCTTCACCGTCACCCTGCCGCCCGCCTCCGCGCCCGGCGACCACCCGGCCGCCATCGTCGCCGCAGAGGCCGGCCACGAGACGGGCGTACGGGTCCACCTGCGCGTCAGCGGCCCGGCCGTGGCGGCCCTCACCGTCGAGGACGTCGCCGTACGGGGCCGGGGCGGGGCCGCCGTCATCGCGTACACCCTGGTCAACCGGGGCAACGTCGCCCTCGCCCCCACCCTCGCGGTCCGCGCCGACGGCGGCTTCGGGAAGGCCCCCGGGCGCGCTCCGCACGCCCTCCCGGTGGAACTGCTGCCCGGGCAGCGGGTCGGGCTGACCGAACCCTGGCCCGGAGCGCCGGCGTTCGACCGCGTGCACCTCACGCTCACCGTCGCCGCCCCCGGCGCCCCCCGGGCCACGGCCACCGCCTCCGCGTGGTGCGTGCCCGCCTCCCTCGCCGGCTGGGCGGGCCCCGGCCTGCTCGCCCTCGGCGCGACCACCGCGGCCGCGCTGCTCCTCGTACGCACCCGGCGCATCCGCCGGGCGCCCGAGCCGCACGAGGACCACGTACCGGAGCACCGGCCGCACCCCCACCGACGCCCGCTGACGGGAGCACCCAGGTGAGCGCCAACGCCGGCCGGCCGGCCCGCGCCCGGATCACGGCCCTGCTCGCGGCGGGGCTGGCGGTGTTCGCCCTGGCGCTGCTTCCCGCCGCCCCGGCCGCGATCGCGGACGAGGGCAGGGCCGCCGCCGCGCTCTCCCTCCAGGAGGCCGCCAAGGGCACCGGAGTCACGGTCACCGGCACCGGATGGCGGCCCAAGACGCTGGTGATGTTGCTGGTCTGCGGACAGAACATGATCGGCGGCACCAACAGCTGCGCCAACGCCGACGGGGTCGCCGTCGCGGTCGGAGACGACGGGCACTTCACCGCCCGGCTGCCGGTCGTGGGGCCGCCCAAGCCGTGCCCCTGCGTGGTGAACGTGACCTCCGTCAACGGGGACCAGTCCACCGTCGCGCTCCCGCTGAAGATCACCGACCACCCCGTGGCCGAGCTGCCCGCCGAGTCCGGCACCGGCCGCCTCGCGCTGCTCACGGGGGTCCGGCTGGACGGCGACGACGGGGTGCTGACCTGGTTCGGGGCGCCGCCCACCCGGAAGTTCACGGTCACCGTGGGCAACCTCGGTTCCGCCCCGGTCAAGGACCCGGTCTTCCAGCTCGGCACCGCGCACGGGGTGTACGCGCCGCTGTGGGAGGAGGCCCGCTGGAAGGGCACCATCGCGCCCGGCGGCAAGGCGGAGATCCGGCTGGACGTGGCCCTGGCCGCCGGCGCCCACGGGGACTACACGGTCTCGCTCAAGTACGGGGACAAGGTGGTGGCCACGCAGCCGTGGGGGGTGGGGCGCCCGTACGGGGTGCTGCTGTTCTGGGCCCTGCTGCTGGTGGTTGTCCCGACCGCCGTCTTCCGCGTCGGCATGGCCGTCGTCGACCGCGTCCGCCCGCGCCCCACCCCGGCCGCCCCCACCTCCGCCGGCCCCGCGGCGGACCCCGAAGCCCCCACGGCGGTCCTGCCGTGGTTCACCCCGGACACCGCGCCGGAACCAGACGCACCACCGGCACCACACACACCGCAGACATCCGCACCGTCTGAAAACCGTCCGACGACGAAGGGACATTCGTGAAGACCCAACGGAGGGTGAGCGCGGCCGCTGTCGCGCTGCTGTTCGGCGGCGCGGGCATCCTGCTGGCGGCCGCCCCCGCCCAGGCGGCCGACGTCTCCTACAAGGTGGAGTGCATCCCGCCGGCGGGAGGCGGCGGCCCGGTCCAGGGCACCACCACCGTCTCCATCACCGCCCCCGCCACCGCGAAGGTCGGCGACGAGGTCGAGGTGGTCTGGAAGACCGTCAAACCCGCCTCGAACAACACCGACCTCATGGACCTGGGCAAGGACACCGTCAAGCCCACCGGCTACGTGACGCTCGGCGGCGCGCTCGGCTCCGAGGTCAAGCTGGAGGGGGAGCGGAAGAACCCGCCCATCCCGAAGAAGGCCCCCATGGTCATGTCCGACATGAAGGGCAAGGTCAAGCTGACCAAGGCGGGCGACGTCACGATCACGCCGGGCAAGTACGACGTGGACTTCAGCGGCTTCATCACGAAGTGCTCCCCGAAGGAGACGGTGGGAGTCGCCGCCACCATCAAGGTCACCGAGGGCGGCGGCACGACGGGTGGCACCACCGGCGGTTCGACCTCGGGCGGTACCACGGGCGGCTCGACCACCGGCGGCACCGGCGGGCAGACCGACTTCCCCGGCAAGCCGATCGAGGTCGCCTACGACTGCGGAGCCGTCGTCCCCGGCGGCATCAAGACCCCGGTCACCATCAACGCGAAGAAGAACGGCAGCGGCTACGACCTCACCGTCAAGACCGCCAAGGGCGCAATGGCCAGCCCCATGGCCCTCCCGGCAGGGGCCCTCAAGCCCTCGATGGACATCAAGCTCGGCGGCGCCGACAGCGGCACGGTCAAGGTCACCGGCCCGGCCAACGCCGAGCCGATCCCGGACAAGGCCCCGGTCAGCCTCAGCGACATGACCGGCACTTACAAGCCGGGCAAGACCGGCAAGGTGACGCTCAGCCCGGACCAGCTGACGATCGACGTCACGATGGCCCCCGGTGCCACACCGATCAACGTGCCCTGCAAGGCCACCAGCAGCGGCGTCTCCCTGGAACTGGACACCACCGCCCAGCCCGGCGGCTCCGGCTCGCCCTCCACCACCGGCAGCACCACCAGCGGCTCCGCCGCGTCCGGCGGCCTCGCCGAGACCGGCGCGGCCGACGGCGGCGGCCTCAAGGCCCTCGGCCTGGTCGCCGGCACGGTCATCCTGCTCGGCGCGGCGGTCTTCACCTTCACCCCCTGGCGCCGCCTGCGCGGCCACCGCTGACCCTCGGGACGTACGCCCTCCGTGTCACGGCGGCCCGAACCTCTTGGAGGTGATCGTTTCTGCTTGCTAGCTTCCGGTTCGGCGGAAAGGTGGTCTTTTGTCCGCCGGACCTGCGAAGAACGGGGCAGCTCATGAAGTTCACGTCCGTACTCGTGGCGGTGGCCGCCGTCGTGGCCCTCGCCGTCATCGGTGGAACGCCGGCCTCCGCCGCGCCCGCCGGCGGAGGCAACGGCCGCTGCAAGGCGACCGCCGACATGGACAGGTTCGGCCGTCCCAACGTCACGTCGGCCTGCTCCGGACGGCTGCCCTCGGGCGCCCGGCACCGTGCCGTGATCACCTGCGACACGGTTCAAGGCGTCCGGGAGCACGTCGTCCGCCACACGCACCACAGCCGCTGGACCCCGACGGGAAGCAAGGCCACCGTGCGCTGCGGTTTCAAGACGTTCCTCGTCGGCTTCAAGTCCGAGGTACAGGGCGCTTGACGCCTGACACTTGACGCCTGAGGCCGACCGGGTCGCGAGGAACGCCGAAGGGCCCGGCACACCTTCCGGTGTGCGGGCCCTTCGGTCGGGGCGGGAGGGCGCGTCAGCGCACGTCGCCCATGAGGTCCTTGACCTTCTTCCGGTACATGAAGACCGCGACGCCGGCCAGTGTGGCCAGGACGGCCTCGATCGCCACCGCGCCGGTGCCGTTGAGGTCCACGCCGAACACGGCCGGGTCGGACAGCAGGCTGGTGATGGAGTCACCCGCCGTCACCGCCAGGAACCAGACGCCCATCATCTGCGAGGCGTACTTCTGCGGCGCCATCTTCGTGGTGACCGACAGGCCGACGGGGGAGATGCACAGCTCGCCGACCGTCTGGATCAGGTAGATGCCCACCAGCCACATCGGGCTGACCAGGTGGCCGTTCGAGGACATGGCGACCGGCAGCAGGAAGAAGAAGAACGAGACGCCGATGAAGAACAGACCGGCGGCGAACTTGCCGACCGTGGTCGGCTCCTTGCCCTTGCGGTTCAGCCACAGCCAGATCCAGGCGAAGACCGGGGCCAGCGCCATGATGAAGACCGGGTTCAGCGACTGGTACCAGGACGAGGGGAACTCGAAGCCGAGCAGCGAGCCGGACGCCTTGGTCTCACCGAACGCCTGGACCGTCGAAGCGCCCTGGTCGTAGATCATCCAGAAGGCGGCGGCGGCCACGAAGAACCAGATGTAGCCGGTCATCTTCGACTGCTCGCCGCGGTCGAGTTCCTTGTCCCGCTTGATCCGCACGAGCACGGCGGTCGGGACGATCAGGCCGACCAGGGTGAGCGGGATGGTCGCCCAAGCCTTGGTGAACATGCCGGCGACGGCGATGACGGTGTAGAAGACCGCCACGACGGCCACCGAGATGGCGATCTTGCGCAGCCAGGAGGTCCGTTCCTCGGCCGACAGCGGCTTCGGGACGACCGAGCTGACCGGGTTCAGGTTCTTCGTGCCCAGCAGGAAGACGACGAGGCCGATGCCCATGCCGACCGCCGCCATGGCGAAGCCCAGGTGCCAGTTGATCTTCTGGCCCACCGTGCCGATGGCCAGCGGGGCGAAGAAGGCACCCGCGTTGATGCCCATGTAGAAGATCGTGAACCCGCCGTCGCGGCGCGGGTCGTCCGCGTCCTTGTACAGCTGGCCGACCATGGTGGAGATGTTGGCCTTCAGCAGGCCCGAGCCGATCGCGACGAGCGCGAGGCCGACGTAGAAGGTCGCCGATCCGGGCAGGGCCAGGATCACGTGACCCGACATGATCGTCACTGCGGCGACGGTCACGGTCTTGCGGGGGCCCCAGACACGGTCGCCCAGCCATCCGCCCGGCATCGCGAGCAGGTAGACCATGGACACGTAGATGGAGAAGACGGCGATCGCCGTTCCCTCGTCCATCCCGATGCCGCCGCCCAGGCTGCCCTTCTTGGCATCCGGGCCACCCGAGATCAGGTAGACGAGGAGCAGGGCCTTCATGCCGTAGAAGCTGAAGCGCTCCCACATCTCGGTCATGAACAGAGTGGCCAGGCCACGGGGGTGGCCGAAGAAGGTCTTCTCGGAGGCCGGAGCCGCCGGTTCCTTCGTCAGGCTGGAAGCCATGGTCGATCCTTGCTTGATCGGGACGCTGTCGCTTCGTGAGCGGGGCAGCGCCCTGTGGGGGGTGGCCGGCACCGGCGACGGGCCGCCCACCCCACGCCTCGGGGTCTCGACCCGCGGGTGGGGTCGAAGGAAGGTCCGTAACCGGGATCCACGCCCTCCGCGCACATTCGCGCGCAGGGCCCGGCCCCTAGGTCATTCACTTCATCCGGGGCGGACGGGGCCGTCCTTGACACGTGTACGCATCAAGGCGCCGATCCGCTCGGGACAGAAGGAGAGACCCTTGGCTCGTTTTTCGGCACAAAGGTCCCCTGGGTAGTGCATCAGGCGTCTCGCCACCATACGACACGACACTGCGGCATATGGAAGGACTTGAGATATGGATCACAAGGGGGCGCGGGAACCGTTCGACCATATTCGAAGGCGGGTAGTAGTCCATAAGCCCAGATAGGCAGGGGTATGCGGGCTGGCCCACGTTTCGGTCGCCGCGGACTACCATCACCCACATGACGCGTGTACTGCTCGCCGAGGACGACGCATCCATCTCGGAGCCCCTGGCCCGCGCCCTGCGCCGGGAGGGGTACGAGGTCGAGGTCCGGGAGGACGGCCCCACCGCTCTGGCCGCGGGACTGCAAGGCGGCGTCGACCTCGTCGTCCTGGACCTGGGACTGCCCGGCATGGACGGCCTGGAAGTGGCCCGACGGCTGCGCGCGGAGGGGCACGGGTTCCCGATCCTGGTGCTGACGGCCCGGGCGGACGAGGTCGACACGGTCGTCGGCCTGGACGCGGGCGCCGACGACTACGTGACGAAGCCGTTCCGGCTCGCCGAACTGCTGGCCCGGGTCCGGGCCCTGCTGCGGCGCGGCGCCAACGAGGCCTCCCAGGCGCCGGCCACCCACGGCGTACGGATCGACGTCGAGTCGCACCGCGCCTGGATGGGGGAGGAGGAGCTCCAGCTCACCGCCAAGGAGTTCGACCTCCTGCGGGTCCTGGTCCGGGACGCGGGCCGGGTCGTGACCCGCGACCAGCTGATGCGCGAGGTCTGGGACACCACCTGGTGGTCCTCGACCAAGACCCTGGACATGCACATCTCCTGGCTCCGCAAGAAGCTGGGGGACGACGCCGCGAACCCCCGTTACATCGCGACGGTACGGGGCGTCGGCTTCCGTTTCGAGAAGAGCTGAGCGAAACCGGGTGGAGAACCGAGTGCGGACTGAGCCGTGCGCCGCCGTCTGATCAACTCCACGCTCGCCGTGGTGCTCGTCGTGATCGCCGTCTTCGGGGTCTCCCTCGTCATCGTGGAGACCAGGACGATCACCAGCAGCGCCCAGGACCGGATCGGGTCGGAGGCGCTGCGACTGGTGGGCATCGTCGAGACGGACGTGCTGGAGGGCAAACCGGTCGACCCGGTCTCGCTGGGCGAGCAGCTGGACGTGGGACGGTACGCCCGCATCAGCGTTCCCGGCCGGCCGCCCGTCGAAGTGGGCGAGCGGATCCCGGACAGCGTCATCCGCGGCACCGCCCGCGGGGAGCAGGGCGAGGTGGTGGTGGTCGAGGAGTCCCGCTCCACGGTCACCAAGGAGGTCGGACGGACCCTGGTCGTGGTCGGCGCGGTGGCGCTGCTGGCCGTCGTGGCGGCCGTCCTGCTCGCCGTCCGCCAGGCGAACCGGCTGGCCTCGCCGCTCACCGACCTCGCCGAGACGGCCGAACGGCTCGGGTCGGGCGACCCGCGCCCCCGCCACAAGCGCTACGGGGTTCCCGAGCTGGACCGGGTGGCGGACGTACTGGACTCCAGCGCGGAGCGGATCGCCCGGATGCTCACGGCCGAGCGGCGGCTGGCCGCCGACGCCTCGCACCAGCTGCGGACCCCGTTGACGGCCCTGTCGATGCGGCTGGAGGAGATCACCGTCACCGACGACCTGGAGACCGTACGGGAAGAGGCGAGCATCGCCCTGACCCAGGTGGAGCGGCTCACGGACGTGGTGCAACGGCTCCTGACGAACTCGCGCGACCCCCGGACCGGCTCGGCGGTCCCCTTCGACCTGGACGAGGTCGTCAAGCAGCAGGTGGAGGAGTGGCGGCCGGCCTACCGCAGCGCCGGCCGGGCCATCGTCCGCTCGGGCAAGACGGGCATGCGGGCCGTCGGCACGCCGGGGGCGGTCTCGCAGGTGCTGGCCACCCTCGTGGAGAACGCGCTGATGCACGGCGGTGGCACGGTCGCGCTGCGCACCCGGGTCACCGGCAACCAGGCGGTGCTGGAAGTCACGGACGAGGGCCCCGGCGTTCCGCCCGACCTCGGCAACCGGATCTTCGAGCGGGCCATCAGCGGCCGCAACTCGACGGGCATCGGCCTCGCCGTCGCCCGCGACCTCGCGGAGGCGGACGGCGGCCGCCTGGAGCTGCTCCAGACGCAGCCGCCCGTGTTCGCCCTGTTCCTGAGCCGGACGGCGCCCCCGCCCGCGGAGCCCGAGCGGCCGGTCCGCTAGCCGCCGCCGGCCCGAGCCCGGGTCCGCTAGCGGACCGGCGTCGCGGCCGGCTCGGTGGCGAGGGGGGCTGCCACGGGGGCCTGCCCGTCGCGCTGCTCGACGACCAGCGAGGCGGCGGCCGGCGTGGGCAGCGCCTTGAAGACCCACGTCCGGTAGGACCAGAAGCGGAAGACCGTGGCGATGCCGATACCGGTGAACTTGAAGAAGTTCGTCGCGAGGGAGCCGTCCCAGCCGAGCCCGTAGGTGGCGGTGTACAGCACGCCGTTCTCGATGACCAGGCCGATCACGCTGAACGCGGCGAACAGCACCAGCTCACGGGTGCGGGTGTGGCTGCTGTTGTCGGCGCGGTCCCGGTAGGCGAAGTAGCGGAACCCGAGGTAGTTCGACGCGATGGCCACCACGGTCGCTATCACGCTCGCGCGCACCACCTGGAGGTCGGTGGTGCTGCGGATCAGGTTGAACACGCCCATGTTGACCAGCACGCCCAGCCCGCCGACCGCCCCGAACTTGGCGACCTCCCGTGCCATACCGCGTATGCGTTCGAGGGCGGATCCGTGCTTCGGCGTGCTCATGTGATGGTTCAGTCCCTGTCCGTCGTCGCCGCCCCGTGAAGGAGGCGTCACTCGTCGTCGACGACCCACGTCTCGGCGCACACGTCTTCTGCGTCACACGTATCCGTCAACCGAATCTCGTCGCCCGTCCATGGTAAGTGCCGCCCCGCGGCTCCGTCCGCGCATGTGCCCCCCTGCGACGCACGGCACACGGCCGTCCGGCGAGTCCGCGCCAGGGCTGCGTCCGGATGGCGGAATACCGGCGGATACCCTGGAGAGGTGACGTTCCCGGTAGTCGGCATGGTCGGCGGCGGACAGCTCGCCCGCATGACCCACGAGGCGGGCATCCCCCTCGGCATCAGATTCAAGCTCCTCAGTGACACCCCACAGGACTCGGCGGCCCAGGTCGTGAACGACGTCGTCATCGGCGACTATCGCGACCTGGAGACGTTGCGCGCCTTCGCGCGCGGCTGCGATGTGATCACTTTCGACCACGAGCATGTACCCATCGAACACCTGCGGGCCCTGGAAGCGGACGGCATTCCCGTCCGCCCGGGGCCCGACGCGTTGATGCATGCCGCCGACAAGGGGGTGATGCGCGCCAGGCTCGACGAGATCGGCGCGCCCAGTCCCCGCCACCGGATCGTGAGCGATCCGGCGGACGCGGCGGCCTTCGCGCAGGAGGTCGGCGGGTTCCCCGTCATCCTCAAGACGGTGCGCGGCGGCTACGACGGCAAGGGCGTGTGGTTCGTCCGCACCCCCGAGGACGCGGCGGCCCCCTTCAAGGCGGGCGTCCCGGTCCTGGCCGAGGAGAAGGTGGACTACGTCCGCGAGCTCGCGGCCAACATCGTCCGCTCCCCGCACGGCCAGGCGGTGGCCTACCCCGTCGTGGAGTCCGTCCAGGTCGACGGCGTCTGCGACACGGTCATCGCGCCCGCCCCGAACCTCTCGGCGGAGCTGGCGGGCGAGGCGCAGGCCCTGGCCCTGCGCATCGCGAAGGAACTCGGGGTGACCGGCCACCTGGCCGTGGAGCTCTTCGAGACCACCGACGGCCGGATCCTGGTCAACGAACTGGCCATGCGCCCGCACAACAGCGGCCACTGGACCCAGGACGGCGCGGTCACCTCCCAGTTCGCCAACCACGTACGGGCGGTGCTCGACCTGCCGCTCGGCGATCCGCGCCCGCGCGCCCGCTGGACGGTCATGGCGAACGTCCTGGGCGGCGACTACCCCGACATGTACGCGGCCTACCTGCACTGCATGGCCCACGACCCGCAGCTGAAGATCCACATGTACGGCAAGGACGTGAAACACGGCCGCAAGGTCGGCCACGTCAACACCTACGGCGACGACCTGGACGATGTGCTGGAGCGCGCACGTCACGCAGCCGGCTACCTCAGAGGGACGATCACCGAATGAGCACCAGCTCTACCGCAGGCACCACGGGCCCCGTCATCGGCATCGTCATGGGCTCCGACTCCGACTGGCCGGTCATGGAGGCCGCCGCCAAGGCGCTGGAGGAGTTCGAGATCCCCTACGAGGTCGACGTCGTCTCCGCGCACCGGATGCCGCGCGAGATGATCGCGTACGGGGAGCAGGCCGACGCGCGCGGCCTCAAGGCCGTCATCGCGGGTGCCGGCGGCGCCGCCCACCTGCCCGGCATGCTCGCCGCGGTCACCCCGCTGCCCGTCATCGGCGTCCCGGTGCCGCTGAAGTACCTCGACGGCATGGACTCCCTGATGTCGATCGTCCAGATGCCCGCCGGGGTTCCCGTCGCCACGGTCTCCATCGCCGGAGCGCGCAACGCGGGCCTGCTGGCCGTACGGATGCTGGCCGCGCACGACACCGAGCTGCTGGCCCGGATGCGCGACTTCCAGCAGGAGCTGAACGACCAGGCCACCGAGAAGGGCAAGCGGCTGCGGGCCAAGGCCGCCGGCACGGAGTCGTTCGGATTCGTCAAGTGAGCGCCGAGCGGCGCCTGGCCGAGGCGCGCGAGCTGCTGGCCGAACACCCGGTGGTGGACGGGCACAACGACCTGCCCTGGGCGCTGCGCCAGCAGGCCCGCTACAACCTCGACCGGCTGGACATCGCCGCCGACCAGCGCGGCACCCTGCACACCGACATCCCCCGGCTGCGCGCCGGCGGGGTCGGCGCGCAGTTCTGGTCCGTGTTCGTACGGTCGGACTACGCGGGCGACACGGCGGTCAGCGCCACCCTCGAACAGATCGACGGCGTCGACCAGCTGATCGCGCGCTACCCGGCGGCCTTCGCCCGGGCGCTCACCGCCGACGACATGGAGGCGGCCCGGGCCGAGGGCCGGATCGCCTCGCTGATGGGCGCCGAGGGCGGCCACTCCATCAACAACTCGCTGGCCACGCTGCGCGCCCTGCACCGGCTCGGCGTGCGGTACATGACCCTCACGCACAACGACACCATCGACTGGGCGGACTCGGCGACCGACGAGCCCCGGCACGGCGGCCTCACCGGCTTCGGCCGCGAGGTCGTGCGCGAGATGAACCGCATCGGCATGCTCGTCGACCTCTCGCACGTCGCCGAGACGACGATGCGGGACGCCATCGAGGTGTCCACCGCGCCGGTGATCTTCTCGCACTCCTCCGCGCGGGCCGTCTGCGACCACCCGCGCAACGTGCCGGACGACGTACTGGCGCTGCTCCCGGCGAACGGCGGGGTGGCCATGGCCACCTTCGTGCCGAAGTTCATCCTGCCCGGGGCCGTCGAGTGGACGCTGGCCGCCGACGAGAACCTGCGCGCGCACGGGTTCCACCACCTCGACACCACCCCCGGGGCGATGGCCCTGCACCGGGCCTTCGAGGCGGAGCGCCCGCGCCCGGTGGCCACGGCCGCCACCGTCGCGGACCACCTCGACCACATGCGCGAGGTGGCCGGCGTCGACCACATCGGCATCGGCGGCGACTACGACGGCACGGCCTTCACCCCCTCCGGGCTGGACGACGTGGCGGGCTACCCGAACCTGATCGCGGAGCTGCTGACGCGCGGCTGGTCTCGGGCCGACCTGGCCAAACTGACCTGGTCCAACGCGGTCCGCGCGCTGCGCGACGCCGAGGCGGTGGCGCGCGACCTCTCGGCCTCGCGCGGGCCGTCCAACGCGGTGATCTAGGGGTGCCCGGCGGATCGGGGCCGGGCGCGGCCGTGATCCGCCGGACACCCCGGCGCCCCTCGGGGCCGCCGGCGTTCGGGTGCCGCCCCCGCGGTGCACCCGAACGCCACATCCGCCGTGAACCCGCGCGTCCCGCGTGTCACCGTGGCCAGACGAACCCCGCTTCTCTCCCTGCTGCGCCGAGACCGGAGCGAACGCCATGGCCGACTTGCAGGACGAACCCCTCCAGAGCCCCGGCACCGACGTGGGCCCGGGCTCCGTGGGATCCGAAGACCTCGCCGCCCCGGGGGCGGTGACCGGAGCCCTGGACCGGGCCGTGGAACTGCTGGCCGAGCATCCCGTCGCCGACGGGTGCAACACCCTGGTGTGGACCTTGCGCCAGAGCCCTTACCACGACATCGACACCCCGGACCTCGGTGTCGACACCGACATCCCCAGGCTGCGCGCCGGCGGGGTCGGGGCCCAGTTCTGGTCCCTGCTGACGCCGAGCGAGGCGCCGGCCGCCGACCAGGTGGTGTCCGACACCCTGGAGCAGATCGACGTGGCGCTGTCCCTCGTGCGCCGCTACCCCGACAGCCTGTGCCTGGCGCTGACCCCCGACGACATGGCGGACGCCCGCAACCGGGGCCGGATCGCCGCGTTCCTCGGCCCGGTGCCCGGCCGTACGCTGACCGGCTCGCTGGGGGCGCTGCGCGCCTTTCACGCGCTGGGCGTACGGATCCTCGCGCCCGCCGGGGCGCCGTGGGCGCGGGAGGGCCTGACCGTCTTCGGCCACGAGGTGGTCAAGGAGATGAACCGGCTGGGGATGCTGCTCGACCTGGCGGGATGCCCGTCGGCGGTGGCCTGCCAGCTCGCGGGCGCCTCCAAGTCGCCGGTCATCATCTCGAACACCGGCGCCGCCGCCCTCAACCCGCATCCGGGGAACGTGACCGACGAGGTGCTGCTCGCGCTGCGCGCGGCGGGCGGGCTGGCGATGGTCACCTTCGACACCGAGCGGACCGGGGACTCCCTGCACGCGGTGGCGGACCACGTGGACCACGTACGGGCGCTCGCGGGCCCGAACGGCGTCGGCCTCGGCGCCGCGTTCGGGGCCGAACCCGGCAGCCCGCGCCCGGCCGGGCTGACCGACCCCTCGGGCTATCCGAGGCTGGTCGCCGAACTGCTGGAGCGGGGCTGGACGGAGCCCGACCTGGCCCTGCTCACCTGGGGCAATGCCCAACGGGTGCTGCGCGATGCGGAGTTCACCGCTCGCGCCGCCCAACACCGCCGCCCGGTCTAGCCGGCCCCGGGTCAGCCGGCCGCCGGGGCGGGCTGGTCCGCCGGGGCCGGTCCGGCTCCGGCGACGGGGGTGACGGTCGCCTTCCACAGCCGGATGCCGGACCAGACGGTCGCGTAGAGCAGCATGCCGTTGCGGGCGCACAGCAGGACGGTCCCGGTCCAGGTGTTCTGCAGGACGTCGCCGTACCAGACGGGGAAGACCAGCGACGTGAGCAACGCGGTTGCGGCCAGCAGCCACGCGACCGGGCGCTGGGTGGTGTGCCGGGAGGTCAGGCAGACGGCCGCGAGGCCGAGCAGCCAGATCATGTACTGCGGGCTGATGACGCGGCTGGTCACCGTGAACACCATGATCGCGCAGAGCGCGGCGTCCGGCGGGGTCGCCGTCGTCCAGCGACGGGCCTTGACCCGCCACAGGATCAGCAGCAGGAAGCCGATCGCGGTGAGGGCGAGCGAGACCCGCGCGATGGCCGGGACGTAGGGGCCGACGTACTCGAAGGCGCCGTACCGGAAGTCGATCTTCCCGGGCCAGGCCTTCGTCTTCATGGCCAGCATCAGCGCCGAACCGCCGAGGGACTCGATCTGGACCCCGCGGTCCCCCTGGTTGCCGAGGAAGCCCAGGGAGTCCCGGAACAGGGCCGCGAAGACGGCCAGCAGCGCGACGCAGGACAGCGCCGCCGCGATGACCGCCTCCCGCGCGGACTTGCCGCGCGGGACCCCCAGCAGGGCGAGCAGCGGCCACACCTTGACCATGGCGCCGACGCCCGCGATCACCCCGCCGAGCCGCGGGCGGTGGCGCAGGCACAGCAGGGAACCGACCGCGAGCAGCGTCACCTGGACGTCGTAGCGCGCGAACGGCGTCGCCATCAGCAGCGGCAGCGCGCCCAGCCAGAGCAGGGCGCCGGCGGTGCTGCCGTCGCCGCGGCGGGCGGCGCGGAGCAGGCCGACGAGGACGAGCCCGTCGCAGAGCACCGTCAGCGCGACGAAGGCCTGGAAGTAGCTGAGGAACGGCAGCAGGTCGGGCGAGAGGAAGATCGCCGCGGCGGCCGGCGGGTACTGCCACATGATGTCGTCGTGCGGCATCGACCAGGTGACGAGGACGTCGTACCAGTTGTGGTAGGTCCCGGTGACCTCCACGCGCACCAGGTTCGAGCCGTGGAAGTCGTGCACGAGCATCCACAGCATCAGCGCCCGGGTGGCCAGCCAGAACCCCCCGATGCCGAGCAGCGCGCCGCGTCCGCGCACGGCTGCTTCGAAGGTTCCCCGCCCGCCGGGTGCGGCGGGCGCCGCCGCGCCGGGGCGGGGGGCGGTCGGAGGGCTGCTGGTCGCGGTCATCGGCCGCCACTCTACCGATCCGCCGTGCCCGCGGCCGGACCCGTCTGCGGACCGGGGTGCGTCAGATCAGCGGCGGTGCAGGTCGGGCGCGCGGGTGCGCGTCAGGTCAGGCCCGCGGGCGGCCCATCGCGCGGTAGGTCCAGCCGGCGCCCCGCCACAGGTCGGGGTCGAGGGCGTTGCGGCCGTCCAGGACCAGCCGGTCCGTGACGACCTCGCCCAGCGCGGCCGGGTCCAGCTCGCGGAACTCCCGCCACTCGGTGAGGTGCAGGACCACCTCCGCGCCCCGCGCCGCCGCGACGGCGGACTCCGCGTACCCGAGGGTCGGGAAGACGCGCCGCGCGTTGTCCATGCCCTTCGGGTCGTAGACGGTGACCTGGCCGCCCTGGAGGTGGATCTGCCCGGCCACGTTCAGCGCGGGGGAGTCGCGCACGTCGTCGGAGTCCGGCTTGAAGGTGGCGCCGAGCACCGCGACGCGCTTGCCGAGGAAGGAGCCGCCGACCGCCTCGCGCGCCAGCTCGACCATGTGCCCGCGGCGGCGCATGTTGATGGAGTCGACCTCGCGCAGGAACGTCAGCGCCTGGTCCGCGCCCAGCTCGCCGGCCCGGGCCATGAACGCCCGGATGTCCTTGGGCAGGCAGCCGCCGCCGAAGCCGATCCCGGCCCGCAGGAACTTGGAGCCGATCCGCTCGTCGTAGCCGATCGCCTCCGCCAGCTTCACCACGTCACCGCCGGCCGCCTCGCACACCTCGGCCATCGCGTTGATGAAGGAGATCTTCGTCGCGAGGAAGGAATTGGCGGCCGTCTTGACCAGCTCCGCGGTCGGGAAGTCCGTCACCACCAGCGGCGTGCCCTCCGACATCGGCGTCTCGTACACCTCCCGCAGCACCTTCTCGCCGCGGTCGCCCTGTACACCGATCACGATCCGGTCCGGGTGCAGGGTGTCCTGGACCGCGAAGCCCTCGCGCAGGAACTCCGGGTTCCACGCCAGCTCCGCGTCCGCGCCCGCCGGGGCCAGCGCCGCCAGCTTGGCGGCGAGGCGCTCCGCCGAGCCGACCGGCACCGTGGACTTGCCGACGACCAGTACGGGCCGGGTCAGGTGCGGGGCCAGCGACTCCAGCGCGGAGTCCACGTACGACATGTCGCAGGCGTACTCGCCGTGCTTCTGCGGAGTGTTCACGCACAGGAAGTGGACGTCGCCGAAGGCGCCGACCTCCTCCCACGACCGGGTGAAGCGCAGCCGCCCCGACGACCCCGGCAGCCCGGCCACGTGCGCGCCCAGCAGCTCCTCCAGCCCGGGCTCGTACATCGGGACCCGGCCCGCGGCCAGCATCTCGATCTTCTCCGGCACCACGTCCAGGCCCAGCACCTCGAAGCCCAGCTCGGCCATGGCGGCGGCGTGCGTCGCGCCGAGGTAACCGGTGCCGATCACAGTGATCTTGAGGGGGGCCATGGGTGCTCCAGAGGTGCGGGGCCGTTTGCGGCCACTGAGCATAGTCGGGCCCGCCCCGGGGGACGCTCCCCACGAGCCCACCGGACGCCCCGGCTGTCACGCAGCTCACGTACGCCGTACATATCGCTGCCCTGACGCCGGAGACTAAGCTTCGGGTTACTTAACGGTAGTTAGCATCACGGATCGTGCGCCGGCACACGCGGCGCGCACCACGCATCACACCTGGGGAGTGAGAGATCTTGGCGGGTTCTGCCGACTTCGACCTGTACCGCCCGGCCGAGGAGCACGACATGCTCCGCGAGTCCGTCCGCTCGCTCGCCGAGGCGAAGATCCTGCCGTTCGCCGCGGCGGTCGACGAGGAGTCCCGCTTCCCGCAGGAGGCCCTCGACGCGCTGGTCGCCAACGACCTGCACGCCGTCCACGTGCCCGAGACCTACGGCGGCGCCGGCGCCGACGCGCTCGCCACGGTGATCGTGATCGAGGAAGTGGCCCGCGTCTGCGCCTCCTCCTCCCTCATCCCGGCCGTGAACAAGCTCGGCTCGCTCCCGGTGATCCTCTCCGGCTCGGAGGAGCTGAAGGCCAAGTACCTCGGCCCGCTGGCCAAGGGCGACGCGATGTTCTCGTACGCCCTCTCCGAGCCCGACGCGGGCTCCGACGCGGCCGGCATGAAGACCCGCGCGGTGCGCGACGGCGACTTCTGGGTCCTCAACGGCGTCAAGCGCTGGATCACCAACGCGGGCGTCTCCGAGTACTACACCGTCATGGCGGTCACCGACCCGGAGAAGCGCTCCAAGGGCATCAGCGCCTTCGTCGTGGAGAAGGGCGACGAGGGCGTCTCCTTCGGCGCCCCCGAGAAGAAGCTCGGCATCAAGGGCTCCCCGACCCGCGAGGTCTACCTCGACAACGTCCGCATCCCCGCGGACCGCATGATCGGCGCCGAGGGCACCGGCTTCGCCACCGCCATGAAGACCCTGGACCACACCCGCATCACCATCGCGGCCCAGGCCCTCGGCATCGCCCAGGGCGCCCTGGACTACGCGAAGGGGTACGTCCAGGAGCGCAAGCAGTTCGGCAAGCCGATCGGCGACTTCCAGGGCGTGCAGTTCATGCTCGCGGACATGGCCATGAAGATCGAGGCCGCCCGCCAGCTCACGTACTCGGCGGCCGCCAAGTCCGAACGTGTCGACGCCGACCTGACGTTCTTCGGCGCCGCCGCGAAGTGCTTCGCCTCCGACGTGGCCATGGAGGTCACCACGGACGCCGTCCAACTCCTCGGCGGCTACGGCTACACCCGCGACTACCCGGTCGAGCGCATGATGCGCGACGCCAAGATCACCCAGATCTACGAAGGCACGAACCAGGTCCAGCGCATCGTCATGGCGCGCAACCTGCCGTAAGGAGAAGGGGGACGAAGGCCCCCTGGCCCGTCGCGTACGGCAACGGCACCGACGCGGTGACGTACCAAATCCGCAACGACCCAACGGGCCTTGTCCCTCTCCCGGCCGGCACGGACGCCCGGCCCCGCCCACGCCGCAGGTCCCGACCTGCCGCGTGGGCGGCGGTGTTGCGTGCGGCAGGCCGTCCCGTCGTCCCCGCGCCGCCCGGCAACGCGGCCCGCCTCCGGCCTTCGCGTGTCCCCGCATGGGCTAAATTTGAACCTTCGTACGCCCGAACCGGTTGGGGAGAAAGCAATGACGGAAGCGATCCTGCTGGTTGGCGGGCAGGGGACGCGGCTGCGTCCCGTGACGGTGAACACCCCCAAGCCGATGGTTCCGGCCGCGGGTGTTCCGTTCCTCGCCCACCAGATAGCCAGGGCCGCTGCCGCCGGTGTCACCCACATCGTGATGGCCACCTGCTACCTCGCCGAGGTCTTCGAGCCCTACTTCGGTGACGGTTCGGACTTCGGCATCACGCTGGAGTACGTGGTCGAGGACGAGCCGCTCGGTACCGGCGGCGCCATCCGCAACGCCGCCGAGCGGCTGACGGGCGGCCCGGACGCCCCCGTCCTCGTCTTCAACGGCGACATCCTGACCGGTCTGGACATCGCCGGCCTGGTCGAGTCCCACCAGGCGGCCGCGGCGGACGTCTCCCTGCACCTGGTGCGGGTCGAGGACCCGCGCGCCTTCGGCCTGGTCCCGACCGACCCCGAGGGGCGGGTGCTGGCCTTCACCGAGAAGCCGCAGACGCCCGAGGAGATCGTCACCGACCAGATCAACGCCGGCTGCTACGTCTTCCGCCGCAGCGTCATCGACTCCATCCCGGCCGGCCGACCGGTATCCGTCGAGCGCGAGACCTTCCCCGGCCTGCTCGCCTCCGGTGCCAAGCTGCACGGCGTCACCGAGGACACCTACTGGCTGGACCTCGGCAAGCCCGAGTCCTTCGTCCAGGCCTCCGCCGACCTGGTCCGTGGAATCGTCTCCTCCCCGGCCGTGCCCGGCCCGCGCGGTGAGGCCCTGGTGCTCCCGGGTGCCGAGGTGGCGGAAGGCGCCAAGCTGTCGGGCGGTACCGTTGTCGGGGCTGGCGCCCGTATCGAGGCGGGAGCGGTCGTCCAGGGCTCCATCGTCCTGGACGGCGCGATCATCGGTGCGGACACGAACGTGAGCGCCAGCTTGATCGGCGCCCGCGCTTCGGTGGGTACGCGCACGGTTCTCGACGGCGCGGTCATCGGGGACGGCGCCGTCGTAGGGGCTGACAACGAACTTCGCGCAGGGGCGCGGGTGTGGTGCGAGGCGGAACTGCCGTCCGCCTCCGTCCGCTTCTCCTCTGACCGGTGACCAACTTCAGTGAGGCATAACCCTGTGATAGGCGAGCAGCAGACTCCCCGCGCGACCGACGTCGCAACCACGAAGCTCCCGGACAGCTGGGCGCACACCCCGCTCACCGTGGTCATGCCCACGTACAACGAGGCCGGCAACCTGCCGGGGATGGTCGAGCTGCTCATGGGCCTCGACCAGCCGGGCCTGCGGCTGCTGGTCGTCGACGACTCCTCGCCCGACGGCACCGGCAAGATCGCGGACGAGCTGGCCGAGGGCTTCCTCACCGAGGACGGCAAGCCGCGCATGTCGGTCCTGCACCGCACCGCCAAGGACGGCCTCGGCCGCGCCTACGCGGCCGGCATGGGCAGGGCCGTCGAGGACGGCGCCGAGTACGTGCTCCAGATGGACGCCGACGGTTCGCACCCCGCCGGGAAGATCGCCGAGATGCTGGGCGTGGCCCGCTCCACCGGCGCCGGTCTCGTCGTCGGCAGCCGCTACGTCCCCGGCGGCACCCTCTCCGACGCCTGGGGCGCGCACCGCAAGCTGCTCTCCCGCTGGGCCAACGCCTACGCGAGCACCATCCTGGGCACCCGCGTCCGTGACATCACGGGCGGCTTCAACCTGTGGAGCGCCGACGCACTGAAGTCGATCGACCTGGCGTCGATCGGCAGCGCCGGCTACAGCTTCCAGGTGGAGATGAAGTTCAAGGCCCTGCGCCGCGGCTTCCAGGTGATGGAGGTCCCGATCCACTTCGAGGACCGCACCGTCGGCGAGTCGAAGATGAACCTCGCGGTCCAGCTGGAGTCCATCGCCATGCCGTGGAAGCTGCGCGCCCGCGCCGGCAAGTAACAGGTCAGGACATCCGGAAGGGGCACCCCGCCGACGGGGTGCCCCCCGGGCGTCCGGCGGTCAGGCGCGCGCCGGCCGGCTCTCCAGCCACTGCTTCAGCAGCCGGGCGGACGGCCGTTCCACGTAGCGCTGGACCAGCCAGGAGGCCAGCAGCATCACCGCGACCGCCGACAGCAGCAGCGTCCACGGTTCGACGTCGCGGTGCCACTGCCGCAGCAGGGTGATGCCGATCTGCTGGTGCAGCAGGTACAGCGGGTACGACATGGCGCCGCCCACCGACAGCCAGCGCCAGTCGATCCGGTCGAGCCACCGCAGGGCCACGGCCGCCATGACGAGGTAGCAGACGCTCACCACGGCCAGGCACGCCTCCCAGGACAGCCGGTCTCCCTTGACGGTGTTCCAGGCGACGATGTCGTTGAGCCAGCGCTGCATCAGCAGCCACGACAGGCCCAGCAGCGCCCACGGCTCGCCGGCGCGCGGGCCCTCGCGGCGGATCAGGAAGAAGCAGATCCCGGAGACGAACAGCGGCGAGTAGACCGGATTGGCCAGGGTGTCGAAGAGCGGCAGTCCGGACGTCGGTGCCAGGAGGGAGGCGACGGTCCAGATCCAGCAGAAGTTGAGCGCCTTGCGGTAGGTCAGGCCCGTCCAGGCGACCACGGCGAAGAGCAGGTAGAACCTGACCTCGGACCAGAGCGTCCAGTAGGACATGTCCAGTAGGCCGCTCTTGAGCGGGGTCTGGAACATCGTCAGGTTGGTCAGGACCTGGCTCAGCCCGGGCCCGGCGCCGCCGAACGGCTCGCCGTCGAGGAGCAGCACGGCCATCGTGACCAGCACGCAGAACCAGTAGGCCGGTCCGAGCCGGACCACCCGGCTGCGCAGGTAGCCGCCCAGCGGCCGGCCCCACGCCGACATGCAGATGACGAAGCCGCTGATCATGAAGAACAGTTCGACGCCGAGCCAGCTGTACCGGCCGGCCGTGGTCAGCCAGCCGAAGGCGTCGCGCCCCCAGATGTCCTCGCGGGTGTAGTGGTGGAAGAGCACGGCCGCCGCCGCGACGACGCGCAGCCCGTCCAGGACGCGCAGCCGTGCCCCGGACACCGGTCCGGCCGCCGCCTGTCCGGGGATGGCGGGCTTCGCGGGGTGGTCACCGTCTGGCTGCGGCCTGCGGAAGGCGCGCGGGGACGGGTGCAGGGACATGGACGCTCCAGAGCCATGAAGGACGCCCGTCCGGTTCCATGCCGCACCGACGGCACGGGCTCCCGGACTTCCCCCCGGCGCGTGAGCCGCAACAGTTGTACGGCAACCTATCGGACCGTCCCCGTACACCCGGCGCACGCCGTTCCTGCGCGCCGCCCCGCACGCCGTCGTACCCGGTGCCCGTCAGCGGCTCTGCACGGTGACCTTCTCGTCGTTCTGGATCTGCTTCACCAACTGCTGCACCTTGGCCTTGTCCCAGATCAGGTTGCCGCCGCGCTCACCGGAGATGGGCATGTTCATCGACACGCCGTCACCGCCGTTGACGCCCTTCATGGCGAAGAACATCTGACCCATGTCCCACAGGCCCATGTCCTTGTCCACGATCACCGTGTCCAGGCCCGCGCCCATCACCGGGTACAGGGCGAAGGGGTTGAGGATCGTGGACGGGGTCGCCGCCTGACTGGCCAGCGCCGACAGGAACTTCTGCTGGTTCTTCGTCCGTTGCAGGTCCGACTCGGCGAAGGCGTAGCGGGTACGGACGAACGCCAGGGACTGGCTGCCGTTCAGGGTCTGCCGGCCGGCCTTGAAGTCGGCTCCGGACTTCTCGTCCTTGAACCCCTTCTCGATGTCCAGTTCCACGCCGCCCAGCGCGTCCACGATGTTCGCGAAGCCGGCGAAGCCGATCTCCGCGTAGTGGTCGATGCGCAGGCCGGTGTTGAACTCGATCGTGCGCACCAGCAGCTCCGGGCCGTCCTCCGCGTAGGCCGCGTTGAGCTTGACCCGGCGGCCCTGGGCCGGGAACTTCTTCCCGGACTGCGATCCGACGAAGGACGGGATCTCCACGTCCGAGTCGCGCGGCAGCGAGACCATGGTGTTCCCGCTGGAGCACTTCGCGAGGATCATCATCGAGTCGGTGCGCTTGCCCTCGGCGGAGCCGGTGTGGAGCTTCTTCTTCTCCTCGTCGGACATGCCCTCGCGGCTGTCGGAGCCGACGATGAGGTACGTGGTGCAGTCGCCCTCCTTGGGGCGCTCGATCACCTTGGAGAGGTCCACCTCGCGGCGCACCTTGGAGTCGGCCCAGAAGTAGGTGCCGACCGTGGTGACCACCAGCGCGGAGACGAGGACGATCGCGCCGATCTTGATCCGCTTGCGGACGTCGGGGGAGCGGCCCGGGCCGCCGGGGCCGCCCGGGCCGACCGGTCCGGCCGGCGGACGCCCGGCGCCGCCGCCCGCGGGCGTGCCGTAGAGCTGCCCGGTGTTGTAACCGCTGTCATAGCCGCCCGGGCTCTGCGCCTGCTGCGGCGGCACGCCGTACCCGGACCGCCGCGCCGGCGGGTCGGCGGGCGGCCGCGGCGGGCCGGGCTGCCGGACGGGCGGCTGCTGCCGCTGGATGTGCCGCATCCGCTGCGGACCCTCGGGCTCGGGCCAGTCATTCATGTGCCCAAGGATGCCTTCCCGGCCGAGCCGCCCGACAGCCCGGTGGGTACTTCGTACCGGTGCTGTTGCAGAGCTGATGCTTCCGGGACCGCTTTAAGGTGTCCGTATGACACAGATAGCGGGCGATCCCGCGGGCAAGCCGACCTCGGCTTCCCGCACCACCCTCAGCCACATCATGACCGCCAACGACACGAACCTCCTGGGTACGGTCCACGGCGGGGTGATCATGAAGCTGGTGGACGACGCGGCCGGCGCCGTGGCCGGGCGCCACTCGGGCGGTCCCGCGGTCACCGCGTCCATGGACGAGATGGTCTTCCTCGCCCCGGTCCGCGTCGGCGACCTGGTCCACGTCAAGGCCCAGTGCAACTGGACCGGCCGCACCTCCATGGAGATCGGGGTACGGGTCCTGGCCGAGCGCTGGAACGAGTCCACCCCCGCCACCCAGGTCGGCAGCGCCTACCTCGTCTTCGCGGCGGTCGACGGCGAGGGCAAGCCGCGCGTCGTTCCGCCCGTCCTCCCGGAGACGGAGAAGGACGAGCGGCGCTTCCAGGAGGCCCAGATCCGCCGCACCCACCGCCTGGCCCGCCGCCAGGCCATCATGGAGCTCCGCGAACGCCGGTCGGCGGAGGGGCTCGACGACTGAGGCCGCGCGCGCGTGTTTCGAGTCACTGAACCGCCGCTGCGTCGTGTGGCGCCATAAGCCGCCCGTAAGGTGGCGTCAGACGTCGGGGCGTGCTCGCCAGCGGATGCGACGTCGGATCCCGAGCCGGAAACATCGCGGAGTCGAGCCCCATGTCAGCTGTGATACCACCCCCGCCTGTGCTGGACGCCGTGCCCGCGCAATCGGCCCGACAGGCCGCCGGCGGAGCGCGTCGCCCCCGGCTCTACGTGCTGGACGGTCTGCGCCTGATAGCGGCGCTCTCCGTGGTCTCCTTCCACTGGGCCGGCGTCAACATCCACCCGGAGGTGTGGGGCGCCACCCCGCGGACGCTGATGCCGGGCGTCCACCGGTTCGCCTCCTACGGCTGGATGGGCGTCCAGCTGTTCTTCCTCATCAGCGGCTTCGTGATCTGCATGTCGTGCTGGGGCCGGTCCCCACGGGACTACTTCACCTCCAGGGTCGTGCGGCTCTACCCGGCCTACTGGGTCGGCATCGTCATCACCACCCTCGTGGTGAACTTCGCGGCCACCGTCCGTGCCAGCCGCAAGCCGATGAGCGTCAGCGACGTGCTGACCAACCTCACGATGCTGGAACGCCCCCTCGGCGTGACCGAGGCCGACGGCGTGTACTGGACGCTGTGGATCGAGCTCCGCTTCTACCTGCTCTTCGCGGTCGTCGCCGTCATGGGGCTGACCTACCGCCGGGTGCTGGCGTTCTGCGGAATCTGGACGATCCTCGCCGTGATCACGCCGGGCACCGGCAGCAAGCTGATGGACACGGTCTTCATGCCACAGGACGCCCCGTACTTCATCGCGGGCGTGGCCATGTACCTCATCTACCGGTTCGGGGTGAACCCGCTGCTGCTCGGAGTGGTCGCCTTCTCCTGGCTGTTCGCGCAGAACCGGCTGCACATCACCGTGGGCGGCTACGAGTACGAGGTGCACCACAGCCTGTCCTGGCCGGTGATGGCGGCCGTTTCCGCCGCGGCCTTCCTCGTCATGCTCGCCGCCGCGATGGGCGCCCTCAACTGGATCCGCTGGAAGTGGCTCACGGTGGCCGGTGCGCTCACCTACCCCGTCTACCTGCTCCACCAGGAGCTCGGCTGGGCCATGATCCGCTGGGGCCGCGATCACGGTATCGCTCCGTTCCGGCTGCTGGCCCTGTGCCTGACCGTCGTCCTGGTGCTCTCCTGGCTCGTCCACCGCTTCGCCGAGCGGCCGTTGTCGGCGCTGCTCAAGCGGTTGCTGGACGGGGCGAAGGTTTCGCTGCCCAAGAGCGATCCGCCGGTCCGGCCCAGGTGACTTCGGGCCGCCCCGCGCAGTGGGGACCGCGGTGGATTGGTTGCGGCCCCGCAGACTGATCTACCCTGGCACGTCGAGCCCGGTCCGGTTTCCCCTTGTGCCGGCGCACCGCAGCCGTCCCGATGGATCCGGAAGGTACGAGCAGATGACGACCAGGAGTACGGCCCTGCCTGAGGCCGGCTCTGCCCGCCGCGTGCCGCACCAGGCGGCGGCCGGCGCGCGGGCGTCGCGAGCAGCGCGCCTCGACTGGCTGTGGGCGGCCCTGCTGACCCTCGCCGTCACCGTCTACGGCAGCGGGGGAGTGCAGCCCTGGCGCGACGAGCTGGCCAGCTGGAGCGCCGCTTCGCGCAGTACCGGTGACCTGCTCCAGACGCTCGGCCACGTGGACGCCGTATCCGGCCTCTACTACCTGGTCCTCCATTTCTGGATGACCGCGTTCGGCGACTCGGAGACGATGCTGCGCATGCCGTCGGCGCTGGCCATGGCCGCGGCGGCGGCCTTCGTCGTACTGACGGCCCGCCGGCTCTTCGACCGGCGTACCGCCGTCTTCGCCGGCCTGCTCTTCGCCCTGCTCCCGTCGGTCTCCCGGTACGGGCAGGAGGCGCGGTCGTACGCGTTCGTCCTGCTCGCGGTCACCGCCGCCACCTGGCTGCTGATGCGGGCGCTCGACCGTCCGACGCCGCGGCGCTGGGCCCCGTACGCCCTCGCGGTGGCACTGGCCGGCCTGTTCCACATCGTTTCGCTGCTCTTCCTGCTGCCGCACGCACTGATCGTGGTGCTGCGCCGGCGCGGCGACCGCCGTGGCCGCACCCTCGGCGCCTACGCCCTGACGACCGCGGTCGCGCTGCTGCCCGTGATCCCGCTGGTGCTGCTCGGGCAGCGGCAGGTGGGCCGGCAGATCAGCTGGATCAAGACCCCGCACCTGCGGAACCTCGCCGACGTCTGGAACGCCCTCTACGGCAGCCCGCTCGTCGCCCTCGCCGTCGCGGCGGCGGCACTGCTCCCGCTCGCCTGGACCCGTGGCCGGCGGCCCGCGCTGGAGCTGGGCCTGATCGGAGCGGTCCCCATCGCGGCCGACTTCCTGGTCTCGCAGGGCAGCACTTCGTACTTCATGGACCGCTACCTGCTGTTCACCGTCCCCGCCTGGGTGGTGCTGGCTTCCGCCGGTCTGGCCGCGGTCAAGCCGAGGGCGGTGGGGGCGGCCGGGCTGGCCGCCATCGTGCTCCTCGGTGTCCCGGACCAGCGCCAGCTCCGTACCGAACTCGTGAAGGTGGGCCTCGACGGGGAGGCGGCCGCGCACGTCATCGCCGAGGGGTACCGGCCGGGGGACGGCTTCGTGCCCGTCCGGGGCGCCGACAACGTGTACATGATCGACTTCCAGGTGGAGTACTTCCTTCCCGACCGCGTCAAGCTCCGTGACGTGTTCTCGCAGCGCACCGCGGTGCAGCGCGACGACCTGTTCCCGCGGGAGTGCCCCCAGCCCGTCGCGTGCCTCGACACCACCCGCCGGATCTGGGTCGTCACCTGGAGCGGGACGGACAACCCGTACCACAAGCTCCCCGAGCAGCAGGCGAAGGCGCTGGCGAGCCACTACAAGGTGCTGCGGAAGACCAGCGTCAAGGGCCTGCAGGTGTCCCTGCTGGAGCGGACGAAGTAACCGGGCACCCGTCCGCTACTTGCCGCAGTTCACCTGGTCGCCCGTAGCCACCGCGAAGGGGCCCTCGTACGGGTCGTCCTCGCGGACCGGGAGGACCTTCTTGTAGTCCGTGCCCGCCGTCACCAGGACCGTGCGGCCCTGGCCGGGGACGGCGCGCAGCTCGCTGCCGGGCAGCGCCGTCGCAACCGTGCGCGCCGAGCGGTCCCAGCGGGGGTCGTAGGTGATCACCGTGCGCTTGACGTCCCGGCGGGCCGCGCCGCCCGGGCGGCCGGTGGTGTCGAAGCCGGTGGCGCGCAGCGCGGCGTCCACCCGGCCGCCCAGCCCGTCGATCCGGGTGCCGTTCTCCACCTGGACCCGGATTTCGTCCGGCGGGACGTCGACCGGGACGGCCGCCGGGGGCCGGCTGCCGGGGCGTTCGGCCTGGGGACGCTGCCCGGCGGGGGCGCCGGCCAGGGGCCGGTCCTCGCGGAGCGACTCGAAGAGCTTGGCCGCCTTCGGCTCGTCCCACTTCACCGTCGAGCCGACCCCCTTGACCTCGTACGAGGTGTCGCCGACCGGCACCGAGGCGAACTCCGAGGAGGACGGGGTGAAGCCGCGCATCGCCTGGCCCAGTGCCAGCATCTGCTCCGAACCGAAGTCCCGGTCGGCCCGCACCGAGCCCAGCAGCGTCGAGCTGAGCTGCTTGAACTTCACCGGGTTCAGCAGCACCCCACTGGCGGTGGCCTGCTTGATCAGGGCGGCGACGAACCGCTGCTGGCGCTGCATCCGGCCCAGGTCCGCGGCCCCGTCGACATGGCGCGAGCGCACGTACTGCAGGGCCTGGCCTCCCGTGAGGCGGTGCGTGCCGGGCAGCAGCTCCAGGCCCGTGTAGCTGTCGCGCATCGTCTTGGCGGTGCAGATCTCCACGCCGCCCACCGCGTCGACGGTCTTCATGAAGCTGGTGAAGTCGACCTCCAGGTAGTGGTCGATCTTCACCCGGGTCATGTTCTCCACGGTCCGCACGGTCAGGCCGGGGCCGCCCTCCGAGTACGCGGCGTTCAGCTTGACGGCGTGCGGCTGGTGCGGCTTGCCGGTGTTCTGGTCCCGGTGGGCGGGGACCTCCGCGTAGCTGTCCCGGGGCAGGCTGATCACGCTCGCCCGGTCCCGGTCGGCGGACAGGTGCACCAGCATGATCGTGTCCGTGCAGTGGCAGGGCGCCCCGCCGAGGCGGTACTCGCGCTTCTCGTCCGGGGTGATCTTGTCGCGGCCGTCGGTGCCGACGAGCAGGAAGTTCATCCCGTGCCCGGCCTGCGGGCGGTTCTTCATGTCCTTGAACGGGTCCACCCGGTCGATCCCGGTGTCCAGTCCGGTCATCACGGCGTGCCCGACGGCTCCGGAGGCGAGCACCACCAGCGCCAGGCCGCCCGCGAGCCGCACTCCCCACCGGGGCCCGTCCCCGGGGCGCCGGGCCGGGCCGCCACCACCACCGTGCGGCGCGCGCCGGGGCGGCCGTGGCCTGGCGGGACGGGTGGGACGGTGCGGCTGGGGCACGGGGGACACCTCCGCGGGGGAACAGCAGGGACGAATGAGCCGATATCTGGATGCATGTCGGCTATGAGGGATTTGCTGATCGTCAGAACAGTAGGCCCATACGACCGGCGTCCGTCCGCACCGCTCGTCCGCCGCGCCCCCGGTTCCCCCGTACGCGGTAACGTGACACCGATACCCGACCGTGAAGGACCACATGCCCGCCCAGCAGCCCGCAGTCTCGGTGATCATGCCGGTGCTCAACGAGGAGCGCCACCTGCGTGACTCCGTCCGGCACATCCTCGGCCAGGAGTACGCAGGCGAGATGGAGGTGGTGATCGCACTCGGGCCGTCCACGGACCGCACCGACGAGATCGCCGCCGAGCTCGTGCGCGAAACCGCGTCCGACGAACGAGCCCGCGTCCACACCGTCCCGAACCCCACCGGCCGCACCCCGGCCGCCCTCAACGCCGCCATCAAGGCCTCGCGTCACCCGATCGTGGTACGCGTCGACGGCCACGGCATGCTCTCCCCTGACTACATCGCCACCGCCGTCCGGCTCCTGGAGGAGACCGGCGCGCAGAACGTCGGCGGCATCATGCACGCCGAGGGCGAGAACGCCTGGGAGGACGCCGTCGCCGCCGCGATGACGTCGAGGATCGGCGTCGGCAACGCGGCCTTCCACACCGGAGGCGAGGCCGGCCCGGCCGAGACCGTCTACCTGGGCGTCTTCCGCCGGGAAGCGCTGGAGCAGCAGGGCGGTTACAACGAGGAGTTCATCCGCGCCCAGGACTGGGAGCTGAACTTCCGCATCCGCGAGGCCGGCGGGCTCATCTGGTTCTCGCCCGAGCTGAAGGTCCAGTACCGCCCGCGGCCCTCCGTACGGGCGCTCGCCAAGCAGTACAAGGACTACGGGCGCTGGCGCCACGTGGTGGCCCGCTACCACTCGGGCTCGATCAACCTGCGCTACCTGGCCCCGCCGACCGCCGTCTGCGCCATCGCCGCCGGGCTGGTGGCGGGCGCCGCCCTCACCCCTTGGGCCTTCGTCGTCCCGGCGGGCTACCTGGCGGCCATCACCGCGGGCTCCGTCCCGGCCGGCAAGGGGCTCTCGCTCAAGGCCCGGGCGCAGATCCCGGTGGCCCTGGCAACCATGCACATGTGCTGGGGCTTCGGCTTCCTGACCAGCCCCCGCGCACTGGCGGCCAAGGTCATCGCCAGCCGCCGCCCGTCGGTGCGGAGCGACACCCCGTCGGGGGTCTGACGTAGCGGACGGGCCGGGCGGCCCCGAACGGCGCGCCCGGCCCGTGCGCCCGGCCCGTCCCGGCCGGGAAGACGTCGAAGGGGTGGCCCGGTCCGTGCAGGACCGGGCCACCCCTTTCGTCCTTCCCCGTCCGCCGGGGAGGCCTCAGCTCACCACCGGTAGGGCTTGTACACGTCCATGCACTGCCCCGAGTCCGCGCCGTTGATCGCCTCGGCCGTGTCCGGGACCGACCCGGCCGCCGGGGGAGCCTGCTGCGGGTACGCGGTCCCCTCGCGCCAGTCGGCGCCCACGATCAGCGTGATCCGGGAGACGTCGGCCGACTGCTGCACCGCGCTCGCGGGGATGCCGAGCGCCGCCGCGACGCTCTGCCCCTCGTCGGCCAGGTCCGCGCTCGGGTAGCGGACCACGGTGGTCTTCTCCGGGATCAGCGCGCTGTCCGCCTTGGCCCCGGTGAAGCCCTTGCCGACCAGTGCCCCCGCGACCACCGAGGCCCGCTGCGGCGCGAGCGGCATACCGGCGGCCGTGCCGTTGACCACGTGCACGGTGATCTTGTCGGGCGTGGTGACCGGCTGCTGCGAGGCGTCCGCGCCCGCCGCGGACCGGCTGGGCTGGGCGGCCGGCTCGCTCGGCTGCGGGCTCGGGGAAGCCTGCGGATCGCCGTTCTTGTCGAAGGCCACGTCCTTGCGGACCATCGTCCACAGCTTGCCGGCGTCGGTCGGGTTCACGATCAGCCGGTCCCGGTCCCCCGGGTCCTGGAACGTCGGCATCGTCGTCATCGTGATGCGGTTCACCGGTACGTCCTTGAGCTGCATCGTCAGGTTGAACAGCTTCTTGACCGAGCCGATCTCCTCCGAGACCTCCAGTGCCTTCGTGCCCGCCTCCGCCAGGGCCGTGATCCGGCCGACGTCGGTGAAGGCGTTCTGGCTCTTCAGCTCCCGCATCATCGAGTTCATGTACATGTGCTGGGCCTGCGCCCGGCCCAGGTCGCTGCTGAACGCGTGCCGGGTGCGCAGCCACTGGAGCGCCTGCTCGCCCTTGATCTTGGTGACGCCCGCCTTCAGTTTGAGGCCGGAGCCGCCGCTGGAGGTGGGCAGCGGGCGGTCCCAGACGTTGTCCTTCACGCAGACGTCGACGCCGCCGATCGCGTCCGCCATCTGCACGACCCCGGAGAAGTCGATCATCATCCAGTGGTCGATGTAGATGTTGGTCAGCTTCTCCCAGGTGGCCAGGGTGCAGCCGGGGCCGCCGCGCCCGAGGGATTCGTTGATCATGGCGTGGGTCTTCTTGAACTTCTCGCCGGTCTTCGGGTCCGTGCACTCGGGTATGTCCACCACGGTGTCGCGCGGAACGCTGACCACCGAGGCGTTCTGCCGGTCGGCGGAGACGTGCAGCAGCATCTGCACGTCGGCGAGCGGAGGCGCCCCGATGCTGTCCCGGCTGCCGCCGAGTTCCACGTTCTCCGGCTTGTTCCGGCTGTCCGAGCCGAGCAGCAGTATGTTCAGCGGGCGCTGGCCCTTGGCGTTCGCCTCGGTCTTGGCCACGCCGCTGTCGCCGCTGAGCCGCTGGCCGCTGCGGATGTTGCCGTCGAGGTGCCGGTAGTAGAGGTACCCGGCCCCCGATGTGGCGAGGATCAGGAACGCCAGGACCGAGGCGCCCCAGAACAGCGCGCGCCGCCGGCGCCTGCGGACGGGCCGTCCGCGGCCGCCGGGGGGCCGGGCCCCCGCGGAGCCCGACCGCGGTGGGGGCACGACGCCGGTCGCGCCCGCACCGCCACCGGGTATGCCGCCGCCGGTGGCCTGGTCGGGCGCCCCCTCCCCACGCACGCTGCTGTGCCTCACGCGTCCCCCCTCAAGATCACAATGGTCGGTACGGTGCCGGTCCTACCGGCTACCGGCCGTCATAAGCCCGGTCGGTGACGAGCAGGGCGGCTGACCGCCGCCCCCGGGCCGCCCCCTGGCGTCCGCTACTTGGCGCAGATCGCCTTGTCGGCCTCTACCCGCTGGAGCCCCTCGGGCGCCTGTTCCGGTACGGGGCCCGAGATCGGGACGCCCGGCTCCTTGAAGTCGGCGCCGAGCGTCAACTTCATCGGCGTGCGCGGCGCGGCGTCGGCCGGGCCCACCTTGAGTGCCGAACCGGCGAGCCCCATCATGTCCGCCAGCGCCCGGGCCTGGTCGGCCTGGTTGGGCGCGTACTCCAGCTGCGTGGTGTCGGTCTTCACCGGGGCGTTCCCGAGGTTGCTGGCCTTGCCCACGCCCTTGGTGTTCTGCAGCCAGGTCAAGGTGGTGGACGCCGAACCGGCGGGGCCGCCTCCGTTGAGGACGTTCACCCGGACGTCCGTCGCGGGCGCACGGTTGCCCTGGAGCTGCGCGTCCTCCTTGTTCTTGGCGTCCTGCTTCGCCGCCTGTTCCTTCTGCTCGACCTCGGTGAGCGAGACGTCGCCCCGGATCATCCGCAGCAGCGGATCGGCCTGCGAGGGGTTCAGCACGACGGTGATGTGCTTGCCCTGGGGATCGTTCGGGTTGTCGACCACCGGCAGCGTCGTGAAGGTGATGTTCTTGAGGTTCATGCTCTTCAGCTCGCCCGCCAGCGCGGTGAGCTGCCCGATGGACCCTATGCCCTGGTCCACGCTCAGCGACTTGGTGGCCGCCTCGGCGAGGGAGAGAAACTTCTTCGGACTGGTCAGCGTCTCCTTGGACTTCATCTCGCGCATCATCGAACCGAGGAACTGCTGCTGCGTCTTGATGCGGTCCAGGTCGCTCTCGTTGCCGAAGGCGTGCCGGGTGCGTACGAAGGCCAGGGCCTGCTCGCCCTGCAGCCGGCTCTCGCCCGCCGGGAGGTCGAGTTTGGAGTCCTTGTCGTGGACGGCCTTCTCCACGCAGACCGGGACGCCGCCGACGGCCGTGCTCAGGTTCTTCACCGCGTTGAAGTCGACCATCATGAAGTGGTCGACCTGGATCCCGGTGATCTGCTGGACCGTGCGCATCGTGCAGCCCGGGTCGCGGCCTTCCTGGCCCAGGCTCTCGTTGAACCGGGTCGCGCGCTGGCCGGGAACGTTCTTGACGGAGCCGTCCGGCTGCTTCGTCGGGCACACCGGAATGGTGGTGATCAGGTCGCGCGGGATGGACAGCGCCGTCGCGTTGCTGCGGTCCTTGGAGACGTGGAACAGGATGGTGGTGTCCGCGTGGCCGACGCTGTTCGGGTCCCCGTAGCCCTCGTTGCCCTCGCCACTGCGCTTGTCGGTGCCGATGACCAGGATGTTGATGGGCTGGTCCTTCTTGAAGCCGCCCGTGCCCGCGGAACCCGTGTCGATGACGTTCAGGTTGCTGTTGAGGTGCTCGTAGTACAGGTACGCGCCCAACGAGCCTGCGACGAGGACGAACGCGAGGGTCCCGCCGCCGATGACCAGGGCCTTCCGGCCCCGGAACGGACGCTTCCCGCCGCCGCCGCTTCTGCGGGAGCGCCCGGGCCGCCGCCCGCCGCCCCCGGGGGGTGCGTCGCCGCGTCGCGGCCCCGGCACCGCCGGGGCCGCGGGGGAGGTGGCGGGGGCAGCGGTGCGCGAGGTGCGCGCTCTGCGGGGGGCGGCGACGGACGGCCGCTGCTCAGCGGAATTGCCCAGTCGCAGTTCGTAGTTGCCGGTACGAGGGTTGAGAACCCACTGGTCAGCGGGGTCGATCTCGTCCGCCCGCCCACGGCTTTGCGCATCCACGGTTGCTCGAATCCTCCGTCGGTGCCTCGCGACGCGCCTCCCCCAAGGCGCACGGTCAACGTCCGGCTGCTGGTGCCCGGCGTCCTTAGCGGCCTGGGCACCGGATCGCTCACCTTATCCGGCCATGTCGACCTCAAACCATGGCGGTGGCAAAACCCACCCTCCGCATAACAGCCCAAAACGCCCAACCGACCCTGCTGGACCGTGGGCTTTTTGGATTGCTTTACCGGCAGTCCGCGGCGTCCGCCGTGGTGCCGGTGAAAGTGGGGACGGGTGAGGGGGGCGCACCGGTTCCCTTGAGCCAGGGAAAGCCGCTCCGGGGCCCGTCCGTCGGGGACGGCCCCGCCGGGGGCTGCTGGGCCGTGGGCGAGGGCGGGGTGACCGTCAGCGGCTGGTCCGCGCGCAGTTGGAGGAACAGCCGGGTCGCGTCCGGTTCGACGAGTTCGTCCCGGTTCGGGTCGGCGGCGTACGGCCGGCGCGGCACCGTGAGGAACCTGACCTGGTCAGTGGGTACGTTCCGCACCCCGCGCACGAGTTCGTACAGCCCGCGCAGCGAGGCCAGCGCCGGGTCGGTGGTCACCGAGGACGTCGCCGCGTCCAGCAGCGGGTAGAGCCGCCCCGGGTTCAGCAACACCCCGTTGCTCTGCACCTTCTGCACCAGGGCGCCGAGGAACTGCTGCTGGCGCTGCATCCGTTCGGTGTCGCTGCCGTTGCCCAGGCTGTAGCGGGCGCGCACGAAACCGAGCGCCTGCTCGCCGTGCAGCAGCTGCCGGCCGGCCGGCAGCCGCAGCTTCGCCTCGGGGTCGTCCATCGGCTGCTTGAGGCAGATCTCGACCCCGCCCACCGCGTCGACCATCTTCTTGAAGCCGCCGAAGTCCAGCACCATGTGGTGGTCGATCCTGATCCCGGAGAGCTTCTCCACCGTACGGATCGTGCAGGCGGCCCCGCCCCACTGGTAGGCCCAGTTGAACTGCGCCCGCTGCTCCTCGGTGCGGTTTCCGTCCGCCGTCAGGCAGCCCGGGATGTCCGTCACCAGGTCCCGCGGTATCGACACGGCCGTCGCGCTCTTCCGGTCCGCCGGCAGGTGCAGCAGGATCGCGGTGTCCGAGCGCTGCGTGCCCTTGTCCTGGCCGTAGGGGGCGTTGTCCTTGCCGGAACGGGTGTCCGAGCCGATGATCAGGATGTTCTGCGCGCCGTCGGCGAGGTGCAGCGGACGCTCGCGCCCGTACCGCTCCAGCTCGGCGGCGGCGGAGGTGTCCTCCCGGATGTTGCCCTCCAGCTTCCGGTACAGCCACCAGCCCGCGGCGGCCCCGGCCAGCACCAGCAGCGCCAGCCCGAGCGCGACCCAGCGCAGCAGACGGCGCCGGCGGCCGCGCGGAGGCCTGGGAAAGCCTCCGGCCGCTCCGGTGCCGCCTGGTATGCCCGCGCTGGCCCGCACTTCCGCACCGTCCCCTCACCCGTACCGGTCGGCCGCACGGGTCGGTGCGGCCTGTGCCGATCCTGCCCCCGGGCGGCCGGGACGGCCCGGGGGCAGGGCCTTGTAAAGGGCCGTACGGGTGATAAACGGCGGCAGCTGGGGCCCTACGGGGCTCCCGGCGGTCAGGCGGTGTGGGTGACCCGCTCGCTCTCCACCCGCTGCGCCAGCCCGGCCTCCGGCAGCCGGTCCAGGTTCCGGCACAGCACCACCGAGCCGCCCGAGGCGAGCGCGGCGTACAGTCCCGCCGAAAGCCCTTCCCAGGTGTCGTAGCCCAGCCCGGACAGCACCCGTGAGCCCTCACCCAGGCCCCGCCGCGCCGCGTCCTCCCGGGCGCGCGCGACGACCTGGGCGTACGACAGCTGCTCCCCGCCGACCACCAGCCCGGGGGCATCCGCGTCGACGGGCTGGAAGGGCGCGAACCGGTCGCCCTGCCCCGGCACCTCCACCGCGTAGTCCGCGAACCCGGCCGGCGGCTGCGGGAAGCGCCCGCCCAGCGGGCGCAGCGCCAGCGCCACCCGCTCGCCGGTACAGGCGGCGGCCTCCGCCAGGCCGTCCGGCCCGCTCACCACCACATCGGCCGCGACCGGGTCGCCGCCCACCTCGGCGACGACGCCGACGGAGGCGCAGGCGAGCAGCCACACCGCGCTCTGCCAGTGCGCCGGGAGCAGCAGCGCGAGCCGGGTCCCGGGCTCGGCGCCCAGGTCGCCCTGGAGCAGGTTGGCGGTCTTGGCCACCCAATTGGCGAAAGTGGCGACGGACAATTCGACGCGCTCGCCCGTGGCGTCGTCGTAGAAGGTGACGAGGGGGCGGCCCGGATCGGCGGCGAGCGCGGATCGCAGCAGGTCGGCAGGGGTGCGGTCAGTGGCGTTCACCCGCCACAGCGTACGCGCCGGCCTCCGCCGTCCGGCGGCCCCCGGCTACCCCGTACGGGGGAGGGGTACCCGTGGTTCACCGGACGGGGCGTCAGCTCTCCGATGGCGGTTCGCCGAGCGCGTGCCCAGCATCTTTTCCATGCGTGGATTCCTTGCTTCCTCGATCGGCGTCGCGACGGCCGCCGCACTGGCCATGCCGCTCGCGCTCACCACTCCGGCCCTGGCGGCCGCGCCCCGAGGCGCGGCCGTCCCCGTGAACCCAGCCGGGTCCACCCAGTCGCTGCCGCTGGTCCCCCTGGGACCGGCGGCGGACCGCACCCCCGGCGTCCCCGGCATGAGCGCATCCCCGCGCCTGCCCGAGACCCGCGGCCTGACTCCACGTGAGGTCAAGAGGTTCTCGCTGGTCGGCGTCGTCTGGGACGACGCGGACACCCGCCTCGTCGGCCGGGTCCAGGTCCGCACCCGCTCCACCCGGACGGCTGCCTGGTCCGACTGGCAGGACGTCGATACCCACAACGGCGAGCACGCGGCCGATCCCGACGCGGCCGAACGCGGCTCCGGACGCGTCCGCGGCAGCACCGCCCCGCTGTGGGTCGGCGAGTCGGACGGCGTCGAGGTCCGGGTCCGGGCCGAACCGGGTACCCGGGCTCCCGCCCCGCTGCCCGCGGGCATGCGGCTCGAACTGGTCGACCCCGGCACGCAGACCCGTACGGAGGCCGCCGACGGCAAGAACCCCGGCAGGACCCCCGGCCGGGCCGCGGCGGCCCCCCGCGACGACGACAAGGGGGACGCGGAACTGGCCCCCGGCATGACCATGGAGATGGCGGAGTCCTCCTCCGCGAACGTTCCGCTGGCCGCGCTCGGCGCCGACGAGATCACCGCGCTGAACAAGGCCGACTCCACCGCCGACGCGACCGCCGCGAGCGACGGCAGTCTCAGCGCCGCCGCCCGCCCCTACATCGGGCCGCGGCCCCGGATCGTCACCCGCAAGGGATGGGGCGCGGACGAGAGCCTGCGCGAGTCCGGCTTCGTGTACACGAGCACCGTGAAGGCGGCCTTCGTCCACCACACCGCCTCCGGCAACAACTACGCCTGCAACGAAGCCCCGTCGGTGCTGCGCAGCCTGTACCGCTACCACGTGCTCAGCGAGGGGTGGCGCGACATCGGCTACAACTTCGCCGTCGACAAGTGCGGCACGGTGTACGAGGGCCGCGCCGGCGGAGTCGCCAAGCCGGTGCTCGGCGCGCACACCATGGGCTTCAACACGAACAGCATGGGCGTCGCGGTGATCGGCACCTTCACCTCCACCGCCCCGCCGGCGGCGGCGGTGAGGGCGGTGGCCGGCCTCACGGCGTGGAAGCTCGGCCTCTTCGGCGCGGACCCGCGGGCGAAGACCACCCTCACCTCGGGCGGCGGCAACCGGTACGAGAAGGGCACCAAGGTCCGGATGAACGTCATCTCGGGCCATCGCGACGGCTTCGCCACCGAATGCCCGGGCCGCCTCCTCTACAACCAACTCCCCCCCACCCGCACCGCCTCGGCCAGGCTCCAGGGCCGCTGACGACTCGGCTCCGCCGGCGGAGCCAATTCAGCCTCGCCGGCGTTTGAGGCGCGGGCCGCGGGGCGGAGCCCCGGAAAGCCCGGCGCAGCCGGGGCGGCTCGCGCCACGGCGCCGCACCCGCCCCGCCCGGGGTCCCGCGCCGGGCCGGGGCCGGGAGTCCCGCCCCCGGGATAGGCTCAGGCCGTGGCCGGCCGCTTCGAACCCCTCACCCCCACCGCAGCCCGCGGCGGCCGCACCGGCGTGCCCGCAGGCCCCGGCCGCCGCGCCGGAGCCGGCGCGCAGAGCCGGGTCTGGGCCCCGCCCGGCCCCGTCGACCTCGGCCTCACCCTCGGCCCCCTGCGCCGCGGCCCCGCCGATCCCACCTTCCGCACCACCCCCGACGGCTCCGTCTGGAAGACCAGCCGCACCCCCGACGGTCCCGCCACCCTCCGCGTGGCCGCCGCCGCCCACGATGTCCACGCCGAGGCCTGGGGCCCCGGCGCGGCCTGGGCCCTCGACACCCTCCCCGCCCTGCTCGGCGCCGACGACGACCCCACCGCCTTCGTCCCCCGCCACCGCCTCGTGCACACCAGCCACCGCCGCCGCCCCGGCCTGCGCCTGACCCGCACCGGTCTGGTGCTGGAATCCCTCATCCCGACCGTGCTGGAGCAGAAGGTCACCGCCGACGAGGCCTACCGCGCCTGGCGCCGACTGGTCCGCCAGTACGGCGAGCCCGCCCCCGGCCCGCGCCAGGACCTGTACGTGATGCCCTCCGCCCGGACCTGGACCCTCATCCCCTCCTGGGACTGGCACAAGGCCGGCGTCGACATGAAGCGCTCCGCCACCATCCTGCGCGCCGCCCGCGTCGCGAACCGGCTGGAGGAGGCGGCGGCCATGGAACCCCTCGCGGCCGCGCGCCGGCTGGAGGCCGTCCCCGGCATCGGCCCCTGGACCTCCGCCGAGACCCTCCAGCGCAGCAACGGCACCCCCGACGCGGTCACCACCGGTGACCTCCACCTGCCCGGCATCATCGGCTACGCCCTCGCCGGGGACCGGGACGCCGACGACGCGGTCATGCTGGAGCTCCTCGCCCCGTACGCGGGCCAGCGCCACCGCGCCGCCCGGCTCGTCCTCCTCGCCGGCCACGCCCCGCCGCGCCGGGCCCCGCGCATGTACCGCACGGACATCGGCAAGTTCTAGGGGCTCCGTTCAGCGGACCTCGATGAAGGCCTCCGCCGCCCGCGCCGGCCGCTCCGCCGGGGCCGCCGCCGGGTGGCCCACCGCCACCGCCCCCATCGGGTCCCACCCGTCGGGCAGCGTCAGCACCTTGCGCACCACGTCCCGGCAGAACATCGTCGAGGACACCCACGCCGAGCCCAGCCGCTCCCCGGCCAGCGCGACCAGGAAGTTCTGCACGCCCGCGCCCATCGCGACCACGAACATCTCGCGCTCGGCCGCGTCCCGCCGCGCGTGCCCGTAGTCGTGCGCCCCGTCCGTCACCATGCACGGCACGACCAGGTACGGGGCGCCCCGCAGCACGTCCCCGCGCCGCACCCGCTTGGTGATGGACTCCTCGGACTTCCCGTCCCGCCGCAGGTCCTCGACCCACGCGTCCCGCATCGCGTCGAGCAGTTCCAGCCGCGCCGCGGCCGACTCCAGCAGCACGAACCGCCACGGCGTCGTGTGGTGCGGCGCCGGGGCCGTCACCGCCGCCGCCACCGCCCGGCGGACCGCGCCCGGGTCCACCGGCGCGTCCGTGAAGGCCCGCACCGTGCGGCGCTGCGTCACGGCCTCCCGTACCGCCTCCGAGGTGCCGAGCCGGAACATGTCGTCGCCCGCCGCCCGGACCAGGTCCGCCGCCGAGGACCCCTCGCCCAGCAGGTGGGGCAGCCCGCGTACGACGGCCACCGGCAGCCCGGCCGCCTTGCCCTTGACCAGATCGCCGGCCGCGGCGAGCTCGTCCGCCGTGGCGACGACCGTCGCGCTCAGCGGGTTGCCGTGCGCGTCGCGGCCGCCCCGCAGGTCGTCCAGTACGCGCACCCCGGCCGCGCCGATGGCCACGTCCGTCAGCCCGTTGCGCCAGGGCCGCCCGAAGGTGTCCGTCACGATGACGCCGACGTCCACCGCGAGCGCCTCCCGCAGCCCCTGCCGGATCGCGGCCGCCGAGGCGTCCGGGTCCTCGGGGAGGAGCAGCACCGTGCCGGGCTCGGTGTTCGAGGCGTCCACGCCGGCGGCCGCCATGACCAGCCCGCGCCGGTCCTCGACGATCCGCAAGGCGCCCCGGCGGGCGACGACCCGGACCGTCTCGGCGTCTATCGCCTCCTCGCGCGACCCCGCCCGGACGATCCGGCCCTCCGCCTTGGACACGATCTTCGAGGTGACCAGCAGGACGTCGCCGTCCCGCAGCCCTGGCGCCGCGGCGGCGATCAGCCGGGCGAGGTCGTCGCCGGGCCGGACCTCCGGGATCCCGGGCACGGCGCGCACCTCGAACGCGGGGGCAGTCACCGGGAGGCCTCCGCCAGGTCCAGCGCGGCCCGCGCCATCTCGGCCGTGGCCGCGGTGCCGGTCATCATCAGCGGCACCGCGCGGCAGCTGATCCCGGCGGCCTCCACCTCCGCCACGGCGTCCGCGTCGGCGGTGTCGACGAGCCAGCCGTCCAGCAGCCCGGCCCCGTAGTGCAGGGCGACCGCGGCGGCGGTGGACTCGACCCCGACCGCGGCCAGCACCTTGTCCGCCATCCCGCGCACGGGGGCGCCCCCGACGATGGGGGAGAGGCCGACGACCGGCGCACCGGCGGCGGCCACGGCCTCGCGGATGCCGGGCACGGCGAGGATGGTCCCCACCGACACGACGGGGTTGGACGGCGGGAAGAGGATCACGTCGGCGGCGGCGATGGCCTCCAGCACCCCGGGCGCGGGCTTGGCCTGCTCGGCGCCGACCGGCACCACGGCCTCCGCGTCGACCGAGGCGCGCATGCGGACCCAGTACTCCTGGAAGTGGACGACCCTGCGCTCGCCGGTCTCGGGGTCGGTCAGCGCGACGTGCGTCTCGACCCGGTCGTCGGACATGGGCAGCAGCCGTACGCCGGGCTGCCAGCGGTCGCAGAGGGCCTCGGTGACGGCGCTGAGCGGGTAGCCCGCACCGAGCATCTGCGTACGGACGATGTGGGTCGCGAAGTCGCGGTCGCCGAGGCCGAACCAGGCCGGCCCGACCCCGTAGGCCGCGAGTTCCTCCTTGACGGTGAAGGACTCGTCGGTGCGGCCCCAGCCCTGGTCCTCGTTGATGCCACCGCCGAGGGTGTACATCACCGTGTCCAGATCGGGGCACACCTTGAGCCCGAACAGGTGAATGTCGTCACCGGTGTTGCCGATGACCGTGATGTCCGCTTCGGGGACGGCGGACTTCAGTCCGCGCAGGAAACGGGCGCCGCCGATACCGCCGGCCAGAACAACAATGCGCATGCAGCGCAGTCTGTCAGGCCCCCGCCGCCCGGAGGCGGCCGGTCAGACGGAGAGGGCCTCGGGGCGGGCCGGGGAGCAGCCGTGCATGGGCATCCGGGTCAGGCCGGGGAAGTAGACGTGCAGGCTGACCGCGCCGTCGAGGGCGTCGTTGACGACCTCGTGGGCGTACCCGGGGGCGAAGACGCGCTGGGCGCCGGCGGCGAGGGTGAGCGGGCCGCGCGGGCCGTGCTCGGTGAGCTCGCCCTCCAGCACGGTCAGGACGCCCGAGGAGGCGCCGTGGTCGTGCCGGCCGCTGCCCTGGCCGGGTACCCAGCTCAGCAGCCACACCTCGTAGCCGGGGCCGGTGCGCAGGCGGTGGTACCAGCGGGTGGTGGCGTCGTACTCGACCAGGTGCTCCCACTGGGTGCGGTCCGCGGCGATGGAGCGGGCGAGGCCCACGAACTCGGCGACGGTGACCGGGTGTTCGCGGGCGGGCTGGAGCAGGTGCGGTACGGAGAGGATGTCGCCGGCGATCTGGAGGTCGCTCTCGACCACGGCGGGGGCGGCGGTCTGCGGGGCGCTGGTCTGCGGGGTGCTGTTCATCGGGGGAGTCCTCGACGGATGTCAGTCGTGCTGGCGGTCGCTGGGGGTTGGCCGGTTGCCCGGAGGAGCCGGGGCTCCCGGGGCATCAACAGCTGCAACAGCGACAGCGAACCTGGGCAGCGCACAGGAACCCACGAATGGGGGTCCTGGTGACGGCTGCGCGCGCTGACATGCGTACAAGGAGAACGGGCCGGGGGCCGGACTGTCAACCCAATGTCCACAATGGTCGAAAAGGTTCACCTCATCCGGTTACTGCGCGCGGAGAAAGGTTTGTGCACTCCCGACCAGGGCAAGTGGCGCTGGGTATGGCCCTTCCGGCTGGCCTCAAACCTCATCCCGTGACTCGTGACCGGAATGTGATCCGCGCCGCATCTTCGGCCGGATCGCAACCACACCCCCGAGTGGCGCGTGGGCAAGGGGTGAAGGCGGGAGCTTCGGGACACCTGTGGCAGGTGTCACGATTTTTGGCGATATGAACACTTACGGCATTCGCTTGGTTCCGCAGAGTGAATAAGGGGCCCAATAGCAGACCCCGGCTTGACTGCTCCGGAGCCACGCACTTGTAATTTCACTCGTGTCGTTACGTAGCGATCAGTAACGGCAACACCACGGGGACGCACAGACAGAGCGAGGGGCGCACATGACCGAGCTGTTTCAGGAACTGCTGGTCGAGGAGGCGGACGAGGAGCTCGGATGGCAGGAGCGCGCTCTGTGCGCCCAGACCGACCCCGAATCCTTCTTTCCCGAGAAGGGCGGCTCCACCCGCGAAGCCAAGAAGGTCTGCCTCGCCTGCGAGGTCCGCTCCGAATGCCTTGAGTACGCCCTCGCCAACGACGAGCGATTCGGCATCTGGGGCGGCCTCTCCGAGCGCGAGCGCCGGCGGCTGAAAAAGGCAGCGGTCTGACCTTGCCCCAGGCACGGACGGACACACCCGACCACATAGCGAACCAAGCCAACGGTCCGCCTCCCGCACCTTCCCCGCAGGAGGCGGACCGGTGCGTTCCAAGCCGTTAGTGTGGCGCTGTCCAGCAGCCTCCGAGGGCACACCACCCCCGGACCTCCCCCAGGACCCGTCCCGGGGGAACCCCACGGTCGGAGGGCCCGTACCGCGATGTCCCTGCACAGCAGTTCGACGGCCTCCCAGCAGGCGGCCGGCACCCCGGAGTTCCCCCGGCACGTCGTCACCGCCGTCCTCGTCGCCCACGACGGCGCCCGCTGGCTGCCCCGCACCCTCGCCGGCCTCCTCGCCCAGGAACGCCCCGCACAGCGGTACGTCGCCGCCGACACCGGCAGCTCCGACGACTCCGCCGGCCTGCTCGCCGAAGCGCTCGGCCCCGACAACGTCCTCCACCTGGCCCGCCGCACCGGATTCGGCACCGCCGTCGACGAAGCCGCCCGCACCGCCGGCGTGCCGGCCCCCGAGGACCTGCCGTACCTCAAGCGCCCCAGCGGCTGGGACCCCGTCAGCCGGACCTGGCAGGACGACGCCTACGACCTCCCCGAACTCCCCCACGGCGAACCCGTCCAGTGGCTGTGGCTGCTGCACGACGACAGCGCCCCCGAACCCGACGCCCTCACCGAACTGCTGCGCGTCGCCGAGGAGAACCCCGACGCCGCCGTCATCGGCCCCAAACTCCGCGGCTGGTACGACAAGAAGCAGCTCCTCGAAGCCGGCGTCACCATCGCCCGCAGCGGCCGCCGCTGGACCGGCCTGGACCGGCGCGAACAGGACCAGGGCCAGCACGACCAGATCCGCCCCGTGCTGTCCGTCTCCACCGCCGGCATGCTCGTGCGCCGCGACGTCTACGACGCCCTCGGCGGCTTCGACCGCCGCCTCCCGCTCATGCGTGACGACGTCGACCTCTGCTGGCGCGCCCACAGCGCCGGCCACACCGTCCTCGTCGCCCCCGACGCCGTCATGCGGCACGCCGAGGCCGCCGCCCGCGAGCGCCGCACCGTCGACTGCGCCGGCCGCTCCGCCGTCAGCCCCCACCGCGTCGACAAGGCCGGCGCCGTCTACACCGTGCTGGCCAACTCCTCCGGCCGTGCCCTGCCCTACGTACTCCTGCGGCTGATCACCGGCACCCTGCTGCGCACCCTCGGCTACCTCATCGGCAAGGCCCCCGGCCAAGCCGTCGACGAGTTCACCGGCCTGCTCGCCACCCTGCTCCGCCCCGGCCGGATCCTCGGCGCGCGCAAGGCCCGCCGCCGCCCCGCCGTCCCCGCCGCCGAGCTGCGCCCGCTCTTCCCGCCGCCCGGCTCCACCCTGCGCGCCAACACCGAACAACTCGCCGGGTACTTCGGCGCGGACGGCGGCAGCGACCCCGGCGGGGCCAGCCGGCACGGCGCCGCCGGCCCCCTGGAACCGGGATCCGAAGACGCCGACTACCTGGAGATCGAACAGTTCGGACGGCTCAAGCGGGTCGCCCGCAAACCCGCCCCCGTGCTGTTCGCCCTCCTCCTGCTCGTCTCCCTCATCGCCTGCCGCGCCCTGCTCTTCGGCGGCTCCCTCATGGGCGGCGCCCTGCTGCCCGCCCCCGACCGGGGCCTCGACCTGTGGCGCGCCTACACCTCCGACTGGCAGCCCGTCGCCGCCGGGACCACCGCCGGAGCCCCGCCCTACCTCGCCGTCCTCGGCGCCGTCGCCGCCCTGCTGTTCGGCTCCGCCCAGGCCGCCCTCACCCTGCTGCTCGTCTGCTCGGTGCCGCTCGCCGGACTGACCGCCTACTTCGCCTCCCGCCCGCTCGTCGAATCCCGGCTGCTGCGCGCCTGGGCCGCCATCGCCTACGCCTTCCTGCCGGCCGTGACCGGAGCGCTCGCCGGCGGCCGGCTCGGCACCGCCGTCCTCGCCGTCCTGCTCCCGCTCATCGCCCGCTCCGCCGCTACCGCCTTCGGCCTCGGCGCGGCCGCCGGATCCCCCGACGGCGGCTGGCGCGCGGTGTGGACCACCACCCTGCTGCTGACCCTGGCCTCGGCCTTCACCCCCGTCGTCTGGCCGCTGGCCGCGGTCCTAGGCGTCGCCGCGCTCCTCACCCGCCCCGCCCGCCGCGCGGCGTACGCGCTCAAACTCCTCGCCGTCCTCGCCGTACCGCTCCTCGCCCTCGCCCCCTGGTCCCTGGGCCTGCTCACCCACCCCGACCGCTTCCTGCGCGAGGCCGGCCTGCCCTACGGATCCGGCTCCGCCACCGCCCTCGACCTGCTCGGTGCCGGTCCCGGCGGCCCCGGCACCACCGGCGCCGCCCTGCTGCTCGGCGTCGTACTCGCCGCCCTCGCCGCCCTGCTGCGCGCCGACCGGCGGTTCGCCGTCCGCGCCGCCTGGACCACAGCCCTGACCGCCCTGCTGCTCGCCGTCCTCCTCAACCGCAGCGCCTGGGCCGGCCCCGCCACCCTCGTGTACGGCCTCGCCCTGCTGGCGGCCGCCGTGGTCGGCGCGGACGGCGCCAAGGAGCGCGTGGCCGCCCGCAGCTTCGGCTGGCGCCAGCCCCTGGCCGCCCTCATCGCGCTCGGCGCCGCCGCCGGGCCCCTGCTCTGCGCCGCCGGCTGGATGGTCTCGGGCGCCGACGGACCCCTCCGGCGGCGCGACCCCGTCCAGCTCCCCGCCTTCGTCGCCGCGCAGGCCGACGACAGCAACCGCAGCCGCACCCTGGTGCTCGGCGGCGCTTCCCCCGCCACGGTGTCCTACGCCCTGGTCCGCGGTCCCGGCGCCCGGCTCGGTGACGCCGAACTCCTCGCCGAAGCGGGCGCCGAACCCCGCCTCGCGAAGGTGGTGTCCAGCCTGGTCTCCGGCTCCGGCGCCGACCAGAGCGCCCAGCTGGGCGGCTTCGCCATCCGCTACATCGTCCTCCCGCCCGACGGGCCCCGGCAGTTCCGGCAGGTCCTCGACGCCACCCCCGGCCTCAAGTCCAACCGCCAGGACGACGGCACCGCCGTCTGGGAGGTCGAACGCGCCCTCGCCCGCGCCGTCATCGTCCCCGGCAAGCAGGGCCAGGCACCCATCCCCGTCGAGGCGGAGCCGGTGGAGGCCCACACCAAGATCCCGGCCGGGGACGAGGGCCGGACGCTGCGGATCGCCGACCGGGCCGCCCCCGGCTGGCGGGCCACGCTCGACGGCAAGCCCCTCAAGCCCAGGACCCTGGACGGCTGGGCGCAGGGCTTCGAACTGCCCGCCACGGGCGGCCGCCTGGACCTCGCCTACCAGGACTCCCTCGCCCGGGACGCCTGGCACTGGGCGCAGGGCCTGCTCGCCCTGCTGCTCCTCGTACTCGCCCTCCCGGGCCGCCGGGCCCGGCTCGACGACGACCTCCCGGAGGAGGCGGCCGCGGTCCCGGAGCAGTCCGGCCCGGGCGAGGGCCGCCGTGCGCGCCGGCTGCGCGCCGGAGCCGAGGCCGAGGCGGAAGCACCGGCAGCCGCCGAAGCCGCCGTCGCCGCCGACCCGTACGCGCAGATCCCGGCGCAGCCCGCGTACGGACACCAGGGGTACGCCGAGCAGGGCTACGCCGAGGGGTACGGCGGCCAGGGCCACCCGGAGCAGCAGTACGGGGACGCGGCGGCCGGGGAGGGGACGTACGCCTACCAGGCCTACCCGTACGAACAGCAACGGCAGCAGCCGTACCCCGAGCCGTACCCGTATCCCCAGCAGCCGTACGACCCGTACCGGCAGCAACAGCCGCAGCAGGAACCGCCGTACACCTACGGACAGCACGACCCGCGTCCGGACGGGAGCCCCCAGCAGTGAAGCAGCGCGCCCCCCTCACGCTGGCGGCCGTCGCGGCGGCACTCGCCGCCGTCACCGGCATCGCCTCCCTCACCGCCCCGGCGGCCGCCCCCGACGGTGGCGCGAAGACGGCCGGGTCCCGGATGCCGGTGGAGCAGTCCGTACTGGTGTGCCCCGCGCCCAGTTCCTCCGACATCGCCGAGACCACGTACACCTCGATCACCCCCGGCACGGCGGGCGGCAAGGGCTCGGCCCGGCTCTCGGCCAAGGACGGCAAGACCGTCCTGGAACCGAGGGAGCCCGGCAAGCCCGTCGGCGCCACCGCCTCCGGCGCCGAGGCACCCGCCCTGACCGGCACCGCCGCCGGGAACCTGGCACCCGGCTGGACCGCCCAGCAGACCACGAAGGTGGCCGTCGGCCAGGCCCGGGGCCTCCTCGGGGTCGGCTGCACCGCACCCGGCACCGACTTCTGGTTCCCCGGCGTCAGCACCGCGAAGGGCCGCCAGGACTACATCCACCTCACCAACCCCGACGACACCGTCGCCGAGGTCGACATCAAGCTCTACGGCCCCGACGGGCTGCTCAAGGACAAGCCGGGCACCCCCGACCGCGTCTTCAAGGTCGACCCGCACTCCACCGCCCGCGTCCTGCTCTCGCCCCTCGTCCCCGACACCCAGGTGGCCGACGTCACCGCCCACGTCACGACCGGCTCGGGACGGGTCGGTGCCTCCGCGCAGATCTCCGAGGACGGCGTCGGCGCCGACTGGCTGCCCGCCTCCACCGACCCGGCCGGATCCCTGGTCCTGCCGGGCATCCCGGCCGACGCCACCTCCGTACGGCTGGTCGCCTACGCACCCGGCGGGGACGACGCCGACGTGAAGCTGCGCCTCGCCGGAGCGGGCGGCGCCATCACCCCGGCCGGCAACGAGCAGCTGCACGTCAAGGCGGGCATGACGGCGAGCGTGGACCTCAAGGACCTGACCCGCGGCGAGGCGGGCTCGCTGCTGCTGACCCCCGCGGACCCGAAGAAGCCCGTACCGGTCGTCGCGGCGGTACGGGTGGTGCGCGGCAGCGGTACGAAGCAGGAGCTGGGCTTCCTCCCGGCGACCTCACCGGTCGGCGCGCGGGCGACGGTCGCGGACAACCGCACCGACGACAAGGCGACCGTCCTGGCCCTCACGGCGGTCGGCGCCGACGCGAAGGTGCGCGTCACGGCCTCACCGGGCACCGAGGGCGGCCAGCCGGCCGTCCGGGAACTCACCGTCAAGGCGGGCACCACCCAGGCCCTCTCCCCGCCCCCGGCCCCGACCGGCGCCAAGGGGGCGTACTCCCTGACGGTCGAGACACTGTCCGGCGGCCCGGTGCACGCCTCCCGGACCCTGACCCTGCCGCAGGACGGCGTTCCGATGTTCACCGTCCAGCCGTTCTCGGACGACCACTCGACGGTGGCGGTACCGAAGCCGTCGCAAGACCTGAAGGTCCTCGTGCGGTAGGTCCGGGGAGTCCGGGGAGGTCAGTCCTGGCCGTAGCGCGGGTCCACGATCTCCGGGGAGAGCCCCAGCAGTTCCGCCACCTGCTCCACCACGATCTCGTGGACGAGCAGCGCCCGCTCGTCCCGCGACTTCGCGCGGATCTCCACCGGCCGCCGGAACACCACGATCCGGGCCGGCCGGCCCTCGGCCGCCTCCGTCAGCCCGCCGAGCGGCACGGCCTCGTCGTTCCAGCCGCCCTCCGGGCCGCCCGGCGGCCCCGGGACGTCCGCGACCACGAACTCCACCTCGGCCAGCTGCGGCCACCGCCGCTCCAGCCGCTCCACCGAATCCCGGACCAGGTCGCCGAAGAGCTCCGACCGGCTCGCCGCCAGCGGAACCTGAGGGGGCGCCACCGGACCCCGCATGCCCCGCCCGTGCCGGTCGCGCCGGCGCGACCGCGGCTCGGGGGGAGGGGGAGGGGGGCCGGCGGAGGAGGGGCCAGGAGGGCTCGGGGGAGTCAGCGGGCTGTCCGTCACCCCCGCAGGGTAGCCCTCACCCGGCCGCCCGGCAGGGGCCCGGCCCGGTCACGGACCGATGTCGTACCGCGAACAATCCGGCCAAGGTTGCGGCCCGTTCGGGGCGACACGGCCGGCTGGCCGACGGCGGAGTCGTCGCGGCCCGGTCAAGAGTGCGGTACCGTCCAACGTCGTGAGCCTTGTACGTCGCTGTTCGCGCACCGCGTGCGGCCGCCCTGCCGTCGCCACACTGACGTACGTCTACGCCGACTCGACCGCAGTTCTCGGCCCGCTCGCCACCTACGCCGAACCACACTGTTACGACCTGTGCGCCGAGCACTCCGAGCGCCTGACCGCCCCCAGGGGCTGGGAAGTCGTACGCCTGACGGACGGCGGTCCCCCTTCGCGCCCCAGCGGCGACGACCTCGAAGCCCTGGCCAACGCCGTACGCGAAGCCGCCCGTCCGCACGACCGCGCCGCCGACGCCGGCAAGTCCGTACCCGGACCCCAGAGCTCCGGCGAAACCCGCCGCGGACACCTGCGCGTCCTGCGCTCGCCGGAATCCTGACGGCTGCCCGCCACCCTCCTCGCCCGAAACGCGGTCCTCCGTTCGGGGTAGGTTTGCTCCACCGCACAGATCCTTCAGGAGGGCAGGCAGTGGCCGCAGATCTTTCGAACATCGTCAAGGCGTACGACGTACGGGGCGTCGTGCCGGACGAGTGGGACGAGCCGCTGGCCGAACTGTTCGGTGCTGCTTTCGTCGAGGTGACCGGGGCTTCGGCGATCGTGGTGGGTCACGACATGCGCCCGTCCTCGCCGCGCCTGTCCGCGGCCTTCGCCCGCGGCGCCGCGGCCCGCGGGGTCGACGTCACGCTGATCGGGCTGTGCTCGACCGACCAGCTGTACTACGCGTCGGGCAAGCTGGACCTGCCCGGCGCGATGTTCACCGCCTCGCACAACCCGGCCCAGTACAACGGCATCAAGCTGTGCCGGGCGGGCGCCGCCCCGGTGGGCCAGGACACGGGGCTGGCCACCATCCGCGAGCTGGCGGAGAAGTGGTCGGACGAGGGCGCCCCGGCGATCCCGGCCGGCACCACGCCCGGCACCGTCACCGAGCAGGACACCCTCGCCGGGTACGCCGAGCACCTCAAGTCGCTGGTGGACCTGCGGGGCATCCGCCCGCTGAAGGTGGTCGTGGACGCGGGCAACGGCATGGGCGGCCACACCGTCCCGACGGTGTTCGAGGGCCTGCCGCTGGAGCTGGTCCCGATGTACTTCGAGCTGGACGGCACCTTCCCGAACCACGAGGCCAACCCCCTGGACCCGAAGAACATCGTGGACCTCCAGGCCCGGGTGAAGGCCGAGGGCGCCGACCTGGGCCTGGCCTTCGACGGCGACGCCGACCGCTGCTTCGTCGTCGACGAGCGCGGCGAGGGCGTGTCCCCGTCGGCGATCACCGCGCTGGTCGCGGCCCGCGAGCTGGCCCGCAACGGCGGCAGCGGCGTCGTGATCCACAACCTGATCACCTCCTGGTCGGTCCCGGAGGTCGTCAAGGAGAACGGCGGCACCCCGGTGCGCACCCGCGTCGGCCACTCCTTCATCAAGCAGGAGATGGCCGCCTCGGGCGCGATCTTCGGCGGTGAGCACTCGGCGCACTACTACTTCAAGGACTTCTGGAACGCGGACACCGGCATGCTCGCCGCGCTGCACGTGCTGGCGGCCCTGGGCGGGCAGCAGGGCTCCCTCTCCGACCTGGTGTCCTCCTACGACCGCTACGTCGGCTCGGGCGAGATCAACTCCACCGTCGCCGACCAGGCCGGCCGCACCGCCGCCGTCAAGGACGCCTACGCCTCCGGGGACGGCGTCAGCGTCGACGCACTCGACGGACTGACCGTCACCGCCGCCGACTGGTGGTTCAACCTGCGCCCCTCCAACACCGAGCCGCTGCTGCGCCTCAACGTCGAGGCCCGCGACCTGGCCACCCTCGCCAAGGTCCGCGACGAAGTCCTCGCCCTGGTCCGCGCGTAACACCACCGGCACCCCCTGTGTCACCGTCACCGCCGGGCCGCGATCCAAGCGGCCCGGCGGTACGCTGACCTCGCCCAAACCGCATGTTCGAAGGGAAGCGCACCATGCCGCTCGAAGCCGGCCTTCTGGAGATCCTCGCCTGCCCCGCCTGCCACTCGCCCCTGGAGGACAAGTCGGCCGACGCGGACGCCCCCGAGCTGATCTGCACCGGCCAGGACTGCGGTCTCGCCTACCCGGTCCGCGACGGCATCCCGGTCCTCCTCGTGGACGAGGCCCGCCGGCCCGCCTGAACAGCACGCCGCTCCGCCCGACCACGACACCCCGCGCAGACCGCAGACGCCGTCAACCCCGCCGGAGGCCGCCATGCTCGACGAGTCCATCCTCGACGCAGCGGAGGAACTCGCCCGCGCCGACCGCCGGGGCCTCCTGCGCGGCGCCGCCGAAGCCGGGGCCCGCGTCCGCACCGCCGCCCGGCACGCCACCGAGGCCGGCCTCGGCGACCTGCGGCCCGAAGGCCGCCCCCGCGCCGTACTGATCGCCGGCCCCGGCACCGCCGCGACCGGCGTCGCCGACCTGCTCGGCGCGCTCGCCGGAGCCTCCGCCCCCGTCGCCCGCCTGCACCCGACCGGCGTCGCGCACGCCGCCGGGGCACTGCGCTGGACGCTGCCCGGCTGGGCCGGCCCCGTGGACCTGCTGCTCATCGCCACCACCGACGGCACCGAGCCCGGCCTCGCCGTCCTCGCCGAGCAGGCCTACCGGCGCGGCTGCACCGTCGTGGCCGTCGCCCCCGAGCGGTCCCCGCTGAGCGAGGCCGTGGACGGCGCGCACGGAGTCCTCGTACCGATGGCCAAGGCCCCGTACCAGGAGTACGACGAGTCGGCCGCCGCCGGCCCCGGAGCCCTGTGGGCCCTGCTCACCCCGCTGCTGGTGCTGCTCGACAGGGTCGGCCTCATCGACGCCGCCCCCCGCTCGCTCCAGCTCGTCGCCGACCGGCTCGACCGCACCGCCGAACGCTGCGGGCCCGCGATCGCCACGTACTCCAACCCGGCCAAGACCCTCGCGACCGAACTCGCCGACTCGCTCCCGCTGATCTGGAGCGAGGGCGCCGGAGCCGGCCCGGCAGGACGCCGCTTCGCCGCCACCCTCGCCGAACTCGCCGGCCGCCCCGCGCTGTCCGCCGAACTCCCCGAGGCGCTGCCCGCCCACGGCGTACTGCTCGCCGGGGCCTTCGCCGCCGGCGCCGACCCCGACGACTTCTTCCGCGACCGCGTCGAAGAACCCCAGGCCCTGCACGCCCGCGTCGTCCTGCTGCGCGACCGGCCCACCGGCGGCCTCAGCGCCGCCCCCGCCGCCCGCGAACTCGCCCTCAGCCACGACACGGCCATCAGCGAACTCGAACCGGAGGAAGGCGGCGAGCTGGAACAGCTCGCCGAACTCCTCGCCGTCACGGACTTCGCCACCGCCTACCTCGCACTGGCCTCCAGGGCACACGGCTGAGGCAGCCACCGGCACCTCCGCACCACCAGATCCACCTCCAGGAAGACGACGATGGACCGCCTCACGAACCCGATCCGCCCCTACGCCTGGGGATCCACCACCGCGATCCCCGCACTCCTCGGCGTGGAGCCCAGCGGGGAGCCGCAGGCCGAGATGTGGATGGGCGCCCACCCCGGCGCCCCCTCCCGTCTCGACCGGGGCGCCGGGGAGACCACCCTCGCGGACGTCATCGCCGCAGACCCCGAGGGCGAGCTCGGCGCCGCCGCCGTGGCCAAGTTCGGCCCCCGCCTGCCCTTCCTCCTCAAGATCCTCGCGGCCGGGGCCCCGCTCTCCCTCCAGGTCCACCCCGACCTGGAGCAGGCCAGGGCGGGCTACGCGGACGAGGAGCGCCGCGGCGTCCCCGCCGCCGCGGGGCACCGCAACTACAAGGACGCCAACCACAAGCCCGAACTGGTCTGCGCCCTCACCCACTTCGACGGCCTGTGCGGCTTCCGCCCGCCGCTGGAGGCCGCCGACCTGCTCGAAGGCCTCGGCGTCGACTCCCTCAAGCCCTACGTCGACCTGCTGCGCGCCCACCCCGTCGACGCGGCCCTGCGCGAGGTGCTCACCGCCGTCCTCACCGCCGACCGCGCCGAGATGGCCCGTACGGTCGCCGACGCCGCGGCCGCCGCCGAGCGCCTCGGCGGCCCCTACGCCCCGTACGCCGGACTCGTCCACCACTACCCCGGCGACCCCGGCGTCATCGCGGCCATGCTCCTCAACCACGTACGCCTCCAGCCCGGCGAAGCCATGTTCCTCGGCGCCGGCATCCCGCACGCCTACCTCGACGGCCTCGGCGTCGAGATCATGGCCAACTCCGACAACGTGCTGCGCTGCGGGCTCACCCCCAAGCACGTCGACGTCCCCGAACTGCTCAAGGTCGTCGTCTTCGAACCCGGCGAACCCGGCGTCCTGCGTCCGGAGGACGACGGCGAGGAGGTCTACGAGACCCCCATCGACGAGTTCCGGCTCTCCCGCCACGTCCTGGCCCCCGGCGCCGCCCCCCGCACCCTCCCGGACACCGCCCCGCAGATCCTGCTCTGCACCGCCGGACGGCCGCGCGCCGGTGAACTCACCCTGGCCCCGGGCGAGTCCGTCTTCGTCCCGGCGGGCGAGAGCGCCGTGCTGTCCGGGGCCGGTACCGTCTTCCGCGCCACCGTCGTCATCTGACGTACCGTCCCTACGGGCGGCTGCTGCAACAATGTGCCGCCGTAGCGCGGCGCCCCGGCCGGGAGGGCCGCACCGAGGAAGGGACATCCTGCACCCATGAGCGCGTCGGGCGGTACCAGGGCGATCGTGGCGGCACTCGCCGCGAACCTCGCCATCGCTGCAGCCAAGTTCGTGGCGTTCGTCTTCAGCGGCTCGTCGTCGATGCTCGCGGAAAGCGTCCACTCGCTGGCGGACTCCGGCAACCAGGGGCTGCTGCTCCTCGGCGGCAAGAAGGCCCAGCGCGAAGCCACGCCCCAACACCCCTTCGGTTACGGGCGGGAACGCTACATCTACGCCTTCCTGGTCTCCATCGTCCTGTTCACCGTCGGTGGCATGTTCGCCATCTACGAGGGCTACGAAAAGATCAAGGAGCCGCACCAGATCGAGGCCTGGTACTGGCCGATCGGTGTGCTCGTCTTCGCGATCGTCGCGGAGGGCTTCTCCTTCAGGACGGCGATCAAGGAATCGAACGAGCTGCGCGGCTCGCAGACCTGGGGCCAGTTCATCAAGCGGGCCAAGGCCCCCGAACTCCCCGTCGTCCTGCTCGAAGACGCCGGCGCCCTGGTGGGCCTCGTCCTGGCCCTGGGCGGCGTCGGCCTCGCCCTCGCCACCGACAACGGCATCTGGGACGGCATCGGCACCCTCTGCATCGGCATCCTGCTGATCGCCATCGCCCTCGTGCTGGCCGCCGAGACCAAGTCCCTGCTGCTCGGCGAGGCGGCGGGCCCCGAGCAGGTGGAGCAGATCCTGGCCGCCGCGGTCGACGGGAACACCGTCACCCGCGTCATCCACATGCGCACCCTGCACCTGGGCCCCGAGGAACTGCTGGTCGCCGCCAAGATCGCCGTCCGGCACGACGAGACGGCCACCGAAGTGGCCCGGGCCATCGACGCCGCCGAAGCCCGTATCCGCGAGGCCGTCCCGATCGCCCGGGTGATCTACCTGGAGCCGGACATCTACCAGGCCGAAGCCGCGCCGAAGGACCCCGGTCCCGCCGTGGGCACCGGCCGCTGACACCCGGCCACCGGCACCGCCTCCGGCCACCACCGCGTCCTCCGGGCCCCAGCGGCCCGGAAGGACGCGGTCCGGACTTCGGTTCGTCCACCGTCCCCCTGCGGTCCAGGGCACTGATCGGGTAGATTCGTCATCAGTGTCAGGCGTCGCTGCTGATGGCGGTCGGGCGGTCCTCGTGACCGGCCGAGGGGAGAGAGGGCCCCCGACGGACTGTGCTCAGTGCTCTGGTGCGCCAGCGCACGGCCCAGCCGTACCCACCCTCTCGAACCATGAGGAGCAGCACCCATGGACTTCAAGGTCGCAGACCTGTCCCTTGCCGCGTTCGGCCGCAAGGAGATCACCCTGGCCGAGCACGAGATGCCGGGTCTGATGTCGATCCGCAAGGAGTACGCGGCGAGCAGGCCCCTGGCCGGCGCCCGGATCACCGGCTCCCTGCACATGACCGTGCAGACCGCCGTCCTGATCGAGACCCTCGTCGCCCTCGGCGCCGACGTCCGCTGGGCCTCCTGCAACATCTTCTCCACCCAGGACCACGCGGCCGCCGCCATCGCCGTCGGCCCGAACGGCACCCCGGAGAACCCGCAGGGCGTTCCCGTCTTCGCCTGGAAGGGCGAGACGCTGGAGGAGTACTGGTGGTGCACGGAGCAGGCCCTGACCTGGCCGAACACCCCCACCGGCGGCCCGAACATGATCCTCGACGACGGTGGTGACGCCACCCTGCTCGTGCACAAGGGCGTCGAGTTCGAGAAGGCCGGCGCGGCCCCGGACCCGGCGACGGCCGACTCCGAGGAGTACGCCCACATCCTCACCCTGCTCAACCGCACCCTCGGCGAGTCCCCGCAGAAGTGGACGCAGCTCGCGTCCGAGATCCGCGGCGTGACCGAGGAGACCACCACCGGGGTCCACCGCCTCTACGAGATGATGGCCGAGGGCACCCTGCTCTTCCCGGCGATCAACGTGAACGACGCGGTGACGAAGTCGAAGTTCGACAACAAGTACGGTTGCCGGCACTCGCTGATCGACGGCATCAACCGGGCGACGGACGTGCTGATCGGCGGAAAGGTCGCCGTGGTGTGCGGTTACGGTGATGTCGGCAAGGGCTGTGCGGAGTCGCTGCGTGGTCAGGGTGCGCGGGTGATCGTCACGGAGATCGACCCGATCTGCGCGCTGCAGGCGGCGATGGACGGTTACCAGGTGGCGACGCTGGACGACGT
>NZ_JBSGYT010000033.1:0-84183 GCF_053610645.1 Streptomyces sp. NPDC054883
TTGTTGGTTGCGCCCCTGCTGGCCATGCTGCCGTCAGGTTTTAAAATACCCCTACCCACCACCGTGAAGACACGGGGCCCCCCCGGATGGGGGGCCCCGCTTCTCGTTGTGCGGAACGCCCGAGCGGGCGTCGGGGCCGCTGCGGTACCCTGACGCCATGCGTGCCGTACGCCTTCTGCTTACCGAGCCGCGCTGATCAGCACCGACCTTCGAGACGGTCGGCATCGGCGCGGCGTCCCCTCCTGTGCGAGGGGTTTTTTCGTTTGGGCAGGCAGAGACGGCAGAGACGATCGATGGAGCTTCAGAAATCATGAGCGAGACGAACACCCCGGCCCCCGAGGCGGCCGAGGCGCACCGCTACACGGCTGCCATGGCCGCCGACATCGAGGCACGCTGGCAGGACGTATGGGACGCGGAGGGCACCTACGAGGCTCCGAACCCGACCGGTGACCTGGCCGGGGACCCGGCCGTCGTCGCGCGCCCCAGCAAGTTCATCATGGACATGTTCCCGTACCCCTCCGGTGCGGGACTGCACGTCGGCCACCCGCTCGGCTACATCGCCACGGACGTCTTCGCCCGCCACCAGCGGATGAGCGGCCACAACGTCCTGCACACCCTGGGCTTCGACGCCTTCGGCCTGCCGGCCGAGCAGTACGCCGTGCAGACCGGCACGCACCCGCGCGTGTCCACCGAGGCCAACATCGAGAACATGAAGGTCCAGCTGCGCCGACTGGGCCTGGGCCACGACAAGCGCCGCTCGTTCGCGACGATCGACCCGGACTACTACAAGTGGACGCAGTGGATCTTCCTGCAGATCTACAACTCCTGGTACGACGCCGACGCGAAGAAGGCCCGCCCGATCGCCGAGCTGGTCGCCGCCTTCGAGGACGGCTCCCGCGAGGTCCCCGGCGGCCGTGCCTGGGCGGAGCTGGGCGCCGGCGAGCGGGCCGGGGTGCTGAACGAGTACCGGCTGGCCTACGCCTCGGACGCGCCCGTGAACTGGTGCCCGGGGCTGGGCACCGTACTGGCCAACGAGGAGGTCACCGCCGACGGCCGGTCCGAGCGCGGCAACTTCCCCGTCTTCAAGGCCAAGCTGAGCCAGTGGAACATGCGGATCACGGCATACGCCGACCGCCTGCTGGACGACCTGGACGCGCTGGACTGGCCCGACGCCATCAAGCTGCAGCAGCGCAACTGGATCGGCCGCAGCGAGGGCGCGCGCGTCGACTTCGCCGTGGGCGCCGACGCCATCACCGTCTTCACCACCCGCCCCGACACCCTGTTCGGCGCCACCTACATGGTGCTGGCGCCCGAGCACGAGCTGGTCGAGAAGATCGTCCCGGCCGCCTGGCCCGAGGGCACCCACCAGGTGTGGACCGGCGGCGCCGCGACCCCGCACGAGGCGGTGGACGCGTACCGCAAGCAGGCCGCGGCCAAGTCGGACGTCGAGCGGCAGGCCGAGGCCAAGGACAAGACCGGTGTCTTCACCGGCGCCTACGCCACCAACCCGGTCAGCGGCGACCGGGTCCCCGTCTTCATCGCCGACTACGTCCTGATGGGCTACGGCACCGGCGCGATCATGGCGGTCCCGGCGCACGACAGCCGCGACTTCGCCTTCGCCCGCGCCTTCGAACTGCCCATGCGCTGCGTCGTGGAGCCCTCCGACGACCGCGACGCCGACCCGGCGGAGTGGGACGACGCGTTCTCCTCCTACGACGGCACGATCGTCAACTCGACCGGTGAGGGCATCTCGCTGGACGGCCTGGGCGTCGTCGAGGCGAAGGCCCGGATCACCGACTGGCTGGCCGGCCGAGGCATCGGCGAAGGCACCGTCAACTTCCGCCTGCGCGACTGGCTGTTCAGCCGCCAGCGCTACTGGGGCGAGCCCTTCCCGATCGTCTACGACGAGGACGGCGTCGCGCACCCGCTGCCCGAGTCGATGCTGCCGCTGGAGCTGCCGGAGGTCGAGGACTACTCGCCGCGCACCTTCGCGCCCGACGACGCGGCGTCGAAGCCCGAGACCCCTCTGTCGCGCAACGAGGACTGGGTTCACGTAGAGCTGGACCTGGGCCGCGGCGAGGGCGTCAAGCGCTACCGCCGCGAGACCAACACCATGCCGAACTGGGCCGGCTCCTGCTGGTACGAGCTGCGCTACCTGGACCCGCACAACGACTCGGCGCTGGTGGACCCGGCGATCGAGCGGTACTGGATGGGCCCGCGCGAGGGCGCCCCGCACGGCGGCGTCGACCTGTACGTGGGCGGCGCCGAGCACGCGGTGCTGCACCTGCTGTACGCGCGCTTCTGGTCCAAGGTGCTGTTCGACCTGGGCCACGTCTCGTCCGCCGAGCCGTTCCACAAGCTGTTCAACCAGGGCATGATCCAGGCCTACGCGTACACCGACGCGCGCGGCGTGTACGTGCCGGCGGCCGAGGTCGAGGAGCGCGACGGCGGCTACTTCCACCAGGGCGAGCCGGTCAAGCGTGAGCACGGCAAGATGGGCAAGTCCCTGAAGAACGCCGTCACGCCGGACGAGATCTGCGAGGAGTACGGCGCCGACACGCTGCGCCTGTACGAGATGGCGATGGGTCCGCTGGACGTGTCGCGTCCTTGGGACACGCGGGCCGTGGTGGGCCAGTACCGGCTGCTCCAGCGCCTGTGGCGCAACATCGTGGACGAGGAGACGGGCGCGGTGACGGTCGTCGACGCCGAGCCCGCCGAGGACACGCTGCGCGCGCTGCACAAGGCCATCGACGGGGCCGGCGCGGACATGGCGGCGCTGCGCTTCAACACCGCCATCGCGAAGATCACCGAGCTGAACAACTTCCTGACGAAGGCCGGCCGGCCGCTGGAGCGCTCGGTCGCCGAGCGGCTGGTGCTGCTCGTCGCCCCGCTGGCGCCGCACATCGCGGAGGAGCTGTGGCACCGGCTGGGGCACAGTGACTCGGTGGTCCACCAGGACTTCCCGCTCGCGGACCCGGCGTACGTGGTGGACGAGAGCGTGACGTGCGTCGTCCAGGTCAAGGGCAAGGTCAAGGCCCGCCTGGAGGTGCCGCCGATGGTCTCCGAGGGGGACCTGGAACGGCTGGCGCTGGCGGACGAGGCGGTCGTGGCGGCGCTGGGCGGGGCGGAGATCCGCAAGGTGATCGTGCGCGCGCCGAAGCTGGTGAACATCGTCATCTGAGCGCCGGCCGGCGTCGGCGGGCCGGTCGTAGGGGTATTCCCGTACGGGCAGGTTGGGGGTTCGAAGGGAACCCCCGGCCTGCCCGTTGCGTTTACGGTGGAGGGGACGGAATAGGCAGGGGAAGGGAGCCTCATGGAGGCGGGCGCGTTGGTCATCTTTGCCCTGTTGGTGCTGTTCGCCTTCCTGGGGCTGGGCGCATGGGCCGCGGTGAAGGCCGTGGGCGCGGCGAAGCGCGGCGTCGACAGGTCGGTCACGCAAGCCCGGCGGAGGGTGGAGGACACGACCCTCAGGGCCCGGAGCCTCGGCCAGGTGGGGGTCACCGGCGCGCTGGCGCAGCTGCGACTCGACCTGCGGACCTCGATGCGGGCGACGCAGCAGGCGCTGTACCAGGGCGTGCAGACGGACGGCTCACTGCGGGAGTCGATCGGCCTGTTCGAGCGGCTGAGCGAGCACGGGCACGACCTGGACGCCGAGCTCAAGCGGCTGGAGCAGGAGCCGGACCGCAAGCGGATCGCGGAGAGCCTGCCCGACCTGCGGGCACGCACCCGCAAGATCACGGAGTCGGCGGACTCCCTGCGGTGGGCGGCGCGGGAGCGCGCCCGGCGCTTCGCGGAAGACGACCTGTCCGCGCTCTCGGCGCAGATCGAGGTGGAGTCGGGCGCGCTGCGCGACTGGTCGCGGCAGTCCGTGGACGACCTGGCGGCGGCCGCGGCCGCCTGGGACGAGGGCAGGCCGCAGAGCCGGCCCGGCACCCCGGCGCAACCCCGCCCCGCGGCCCTGAACCCGTCCTCCCCGCCGCGGCGCCACCCGTGGGAGAAGCGGCCGAAGCCGGAGACGACGGCCTGAGGCCTGCGCACGGCGCGGCTGACGGACGACGCCGGCGACGCGGTGGGCCGGCTGAGGGCGCCCGCGCCGAGGTCCCGGGAGAGGGGCCCGCGCTGCAGGAGGGGGGCCGCTGGCGGTAACCTCCGGCTCATGTCCCGCCATGTCGCGATCGTCACCGATTCCACGGCCTACCTGCCCCCAACGGCGATGGCGCGGCATCGGATCACCGCTGTCCCGCTGACCGTGGTGCTCGGCGACGAGGCACTCGAAGAAGGCACCGAGATCTCGGCCCGCAGCCTCGCGGCGGCCCTGCAGAAGCGCCGCTCGGTCACCACGTCCCGCCCCAGCCCGGAGGACTTCGCGCGGGCCTACCAGGCGGCCGCCGACGCGGGAGCGAGCGGCATCGTCAGCCTGCACCTCTCCGCCGAGTTCTCCGGCACCTGCGACGCCGCCGTCGTCGCCGCCAAGACCGCCCCCGTCCCGGTCCGGGTGGTCGACACCGGCATGGTGGCCATGGCCCTCGGCTTCTGCGCGCTCGCCGCCGCCGAAGTGGTGGAGACCGGCGGCTCGGTCGACGAGGCCGTGGCCGCCGCGGAGAAGCGGGCCGCCGACATGTCGGCGTACTTCTACGTCGACACCCTGGACTACCTCCGCCGCGGCGGCCGGATCGGGGCCGCACAGGCCCTCCTCGGCTCGGCGCTAGCCGTCAAGCCGCTGCTCACCCTCGACGGCGGGCGGATCGAGATGCTGGAGAAGGTGCGTACGGCGTCCCGGGCCATCGCCCGCCTGGAAGAACTGGCCGTCGAACGTGCGGGCTCCGGCAGTGTCGACATCGCGGTGCACCACCTCGCCGCGCCGGAGCGGGCCGAAAAGCTTGCGCACCGGCTCCGGGAGCGGGTCCCCGGCCTGGTCGAACTGCACGTCAGCGAGGTCGGCGCGGTCATCGGCGCGCACACCGGGCCGGGTCTGCTGGCGGCCGTCGTCTCGCCGCGCTGAACGGCGGAGGGGTTGGGGAACCGCGGACCGGCCGAAGAACCTGTGAGCGGCCGGGCGGGTCACCATGACGGGCGCCGGGCGGGACATGGGCGCGGCCGGGGAGCCTCTGAGCGGCGGGGGCCCTCCGAGCGGCCGGGCGGGTCACCGGAACGGGTGAGCGGGTTATCCACAACGGGCCGGTGGTCCACCGGAATTGAAGCCTCCGAACGGGGATCGGAACAGGCCCCTACCGTCGTGGCATGACTCTGCGAACGCGTACCGCGTCCCCTTCCCGAGCCGGCGCCACCAGCGGCCCCGGCCGTCCCCGCCGGTCCGACGGCCGGTTCCGCGACCGCCAGCGGCGGCCGTACCCCGATCCGGTGACGGTGCGGCGCCGGGCCGAGGCCATCCTGACGGCGCCGCCGCCCGACCCCGTGCCACAGGCCCGGGAACCCGAGGCCGTCGGCGGGCCCGAGCCGGTGGCCGCCCAGGAGACGGCCCCGCCGGGCGGCCGGGGTACTTGGCGGCTCGCGGTACGCGAGCGGCTGCCCGGGTGGGTGCAGGCCCGGTGCGGGGTGGAGCCGCGGACGGTGGCGGCGCTCACGGTGGTGCTGGTCGCGGCGGTGGGCTTCGCGGCCCAGCAGTACTGGTCGGCGCGGCCGGGGCCGGTGACCGCGCCGGCCGTGGTCGCGCCCGCCTCGGTACCCGGCCCCGCCCCGGCGCCGACGGCCCCGGCCCCCACCGCGGGTACCCGGGTCGTGGTGGACGTCAGCGGCAAGGTCCGGGAGCCGGGGGTGCGGACACTGCCCGCCGGGGCGCGGGTGGAGGACGCCCTGGCCGCCGCCGGGGGAGTGCGGCCGGGCACCGACACCACCGGGCTGAACCGGGCCCGGGTGCTGGTGGACGGCGAACAGGTGGTGGTGGGCGCGCCCGTGCAGCTCCCGGCGGGGGGCGGCGGCGCGGGTCCCGGGCCGGGTGGTGGCCCGCTGAGCCTCGGCACCGCCACCGTCGCCCAGCTCGACGGGCTGCCCGGCGTCGGCCCGGTGCTCGCGCAGCACATCGTCGACTTCCGGACAGCGCGGGGCGGTTTCCGCTCCGTGGAGGAACTCCGGCAGGTCAACGGCATCGGCGAACGCCGGTTCTCCGACCTGCGCAAGCTGGTGCGGCCGTGAACCCGCCCGAGGGGCCCGGGCCGGTGGACCTGCGGCTCGCCGGGCCGGCCCTGGCCGCGTGGGCGGCCGCCGCCCTCGCCCTCGACGCGCCGGCCGGGTGGACCGCCGCCGGGGTGGGCCTGGCGGTGGTTGCGGCGGGGCTGTTGCTGTGGGCCGGCTGCCGCAGGCCGGATGCGTTGTGGAGGGTGGGTACGGCCGCTGCCGCCGGGTTGCTCTGCGCGGGCGCCGGTGCCGGGGTGGCCGGGCTCCAGCGGGCCGAGGCGCGGGCCGGTCCCGTCGTCGGGCTGGCCGGGGAGCACGCCCGGGTCGTGGCGGAGCTCATCGTCGGCTCCGATCCCCGCAGCGCCGGGGCCGGGAGCGGGCCGCCGGTGGTGACGCTGGACGCGGTGCTGACCCGGGTGACCGGCCCCGACGGCGCACGGAGCAGGGCCGAGACCCCGGTGCGGGTACTGGCCGGGCACCCGGCGTGGGCGGGGCTGCAGCCCTCGACGCGGGTCGAGGTGGTGGGGCGGCTGTCCCCGGGCCGGGGCGGGGAGCGGGCCGTGGCCCTGCTCCGGCCGGCCGGGGACGCGCCGCCGAGGGTGACCCGTGGCCCCGACGCGGCGCAGCGCTTCGCCGGAACCCTGCGGGCCGGGCTGCGGGAGGCGACCCGTGGGCTGCCGCCCGACGCCCGGGCGCTGCTGCCGGGCCTGGTCGTCGGCGATGTGTCCCGGGTTCCGCCCGACCTGCACGAGGCGTTCCGCGCCACCGATCTGCTGCATCTGCTGGCGGTGTCCGGCTCCAACCTCACCGTGGTGCTGTTCCTGCTCATCGGGCCTCCGGCCGCCGCGCAGCACGCCGAGCGGCGCGGGCTGGCCCCTCGCCTCGGGCTCTCGCTGCGGGTGACGGCCCTGTGCGGGGCGGCGCTGACGCTCGCCTTCGTGGTGGTGTGCCGGCCCGAACCGAGCGTGCTGCGGGCCGCCGCCTGCGGGGCGGTCACCCTGCTGGCGCTGGCCACCGGTCGGCGCAGGTCGCTGGTGCCCGCGCTGGCCGCGGCCGTTCTGCTGCTGGTGCTCTACGACCCGTGGCTGGCCCGCAGCACCGGGTTCCTGCTGTCCGTGCTGGCCACCGGGGCGCTGCTGACGCTGGCGCCGCGGTGGGGCGAGGCGCTGCGCCGGCGCGGCGTGCGGCCGGGGCTCGCCGGGGCGCTGGGGGCCGCCGCGGCCGCCCAGGCGGTGTGCGCCCCGGTCGTCGCGGTGCTCTCGGCCCGGGTGAGCCTGGTGGCGGTGCCGTGCAACCTGCTGGCCGAACTCGCGGCGGGTCCGGCCACGGTGCTGGGCTTCGCGACGCTCGCGGTGGCTCCGCTGTACCTGCCGGCGGCGGAACTCCTGGCGCGGTGCGCGGGGGTGCCGGCCGGGTGGATCGCGGGGGTGGCCCGCGCCGGGGCGGGGCTGCCCGGGGCGGAGCTGGCGTGGCCCGGCGGGTTCGTGGGCGGTGCGTTGCTGGCCGCGGCCACGGTCGGCGTGCTCGGCCTGTGCGTCCGCTGGGGCCGCAGGTGGTGGTTCTGCTCCGCCCTGGCCGTGGCGCTGCTCGCCGCCGTACTCAGGCCGCCGGCGCTCGTTCGTACGTTCAAGGGATGGCCGCCGCCCGACTGGAGTTACGTCCAGTGCGCGGTGGGGCAGGGGGACGCGGCCGTGCTCGCCGTGGGACCGGGCACGGCGGTGGTCGTGGACGCGGGTCCGGAGGCCGGGCCGGTGGACGCGTGTCTGCGGAGCCTCGGCGTGCGCAGGATCCCGCTGCTCGTACTGACGCACTTTCACGCCGATCACGTGGGCGGGCTCGCGGGAGTGCTGCGGGGCCGGGCCGTGGGTGCGGTCCAGACGACGACACTGGCGGAACCGGCGGGCCAGGCCGAGTTCGTGCGGCGCACGGCCGCCGGAGCCGGGGTGCCCGTGGTGGCCGCGGTGGCGGGTGAGCGGCGCCGGACCGGGCCGCTGGAGTGGCGGGTGCTGTGGCCGCCGCCCGCCGGACCGCCGACGCAGGGACCGAACGACGCGAGCGTCACCCTGCTGGTGCGAACCTCCGGCCTGACCCTGCTCCTCCTCGGTGACCTCGAACCGGACGCCCAGCAGGCCCTGTGGCGCGATCATCCGGAACTCGGGCCGGTGGACGTGCTGAAAGTCGCCCACCACGGCTCCGCACACCAGGACCCGGACCTCCAGGCGCGGATCAGGCCGCGGATCGCGCTCGTACCGGTCGGCGCCGGAAACCGGTACGGCCATCCCGCGTCCGCTACCCTCACCAAACTACGGGCGATGGGTACGGTCGTCCTGCGCACGGACACGGACGGCAGTGTGGCCGTCGCGGGGAGCGGCCCCGGGCTACGGGCGTTCCCGGCCGGCCGGCGACGCGAACGGCGCGCGCCCGCCGGGCGCGGCCGTGCTGTTTGCCCACAACCCGGCAGCATGATCGAATGCGTCTTCGCCAGAACGGTCCAAGTCCACACTGCACGGGGGTGCACCAACCATGTTCGGACGCCGACGGGGGATGGAGCCGGGCGGCAGCGCCGCCTCTCATACGGCCGCGACGCTCACGCTGCCACCAACGGCCCGGCTGCTCAGCTGCCGGGTGCTCGACACGGTCCACCAGCCGGTGCGCCAGGCGAAGTTCGAGGTGACCGACCCGATAGGCCGCCGGGTCGTCAGCGGGGAGACCGACCCGTACGGCGGGTTCACCGCCGCCGTGCCGGAGGGGGAGTACCGGCTCTCCGTCACGGCCGAGGGCTACGCCCCCTTCCACGGCGCGACGCTGGTGGGGGACCCGGCGCAACCCGGCACGGCGGAGATCGTCCTCGACGCGGTGGAGCCGCCGCGGCTGCCCGCGCCCGGACACTGGGAACTCGACCCGACGCACTCCTCGATCGGCTTCACCGCACGGCACATCGGCTTCGCCCGGATCCACGGCCGGTTCACCACCTTCGCCGGCGCGGTGCGGATAGCCGAACGCATGGAGGACTCCTCCATGCGGGTAATCATCGACGCGGGCAGCATCGACACCGGGCTGCGGATGCGGGACGACCACCTGCGCTCCGCCGACTTCCTGGACGCCGCGCGCCATCCCACGGTGGAGTTCTACAGCGAGCGCTTCATCCACCGCAGTGGCAGCCGGTGGGCCGTCGCGGGCGCCCTGACCCTGCACGGCGTCAGCCGTTCCGTGACCCTGGACACCCAGTACCTGGGCAACGGCACGGGCCTGCAGGGCGAGCCCCGGGCCGCTTGCCGGGCCACGGCCGAGCTGAACCGCGAGGACTTCGCGCTGAACTGGCAGTCGGTACTGGCCCAGGGGGTCGCGGCGATCGGTGCGAGCGTCGAGGTCGAGCTGGACATCCAGATCGTGCACAAGGCCTGAGGGGGCCCGGGCGGGGCTCAGGGAGCCTCCAGCCACCCCTCGTAGGCGGCGGCGAGGTCGTCCAGCGAAGCGGAGTCGAGCTTTGCCTGCGGGTCCTCGACGACGACCAGCCACTGGGCGTCCTCCGCGTCGTCCTCACCGGCGAGGGCGTCGCGGACCAGTTGGGGCTCCTCGGGCAGGCCGAAGCGGTCGACGAGTTCGGTCGCCACCTCCTCGGCGGCGTCGCGGTCGGGCAGGACCAGTACATGTCGCGGGTTCACCCGACCATTCTCCGGGACGCCGCCGTTGCCGCGGATCGGGGGAGGGGGACTGTCGGTGGGGCGTGGGATGCTGGAGGCGATGGCCACCAGGAAGAACCCCACCGACGATCCGCTCGCCCCGCTCACCCTCGCGGTGGGGCAGGAGGATCTGCTGCTCGACCGCGCCGTACGGGAAGTGGTGACGGCGGCGCGTGCCGCCGATGCCGACACGGACGTGCGGGACCTCGTCTCCGAGCAGCTCCAGCCCGGCACGCTGGCGGAGCTGACGAGCCCTTCGCTCTTCTCCGAGCGCAAGGTCCTGATCGTGCGCAACGCGCAGGACCTTGCCGCCGATTCGGTGAAGGAGGTCAAGGCGTACCTCGCGGCGCCGTACGAGGAGATCGTCCTCGTCCTCCTGCACGCCGGCGGGGTCAAGGGCAAGGGCCTGCTGGACGCGGCCCGCAAGGCCGGCGCCCGGGAGGTCGCCTGCCCGAAGATGACCAAGGCGGCGGACCGGCTGTCGTTCGTGCGGGGGGAGTTCCGGACGCTGGGGCGTTCGGCCACCCCCGAGGCCTGCCAGAGCCTGGTCGACGCGATCGGCAGCGACCTGCGGGAGCTGGCGAGCGCGGCGGCACAGCTGTGCGCGGACGTCGAGGGAACCATCGACGAGGCGGTGGTCGGGCGCTACTACACCGGCCGGGCGGAAGCCTCCAGCTTCACCGTCGCCGACCGGGCGGTCGAAGGGCGGGCGGCGGAGGCGTTGGAGGCCCTGCGCTGGTCCCTGTCCACCGGTGTGGCGCCGGTCCTGATCACCAGCGCCTTGGCCCAGGCGGTCCGGGCCATCGGGAAACTGGCCTCCGCTCCGCGCGGGGCCCGTCCGGGCGACCTCGCGCGGGACCTGGGCATGCCGCCGTGGAAGATCGACCGGGTCCGCCAGCAGATGCGCGGCTGGTCGGCGGACGGCGTCTCGGAGGCGTTGCGTGCCGTGGCGCTGGCCGACGCGGGGGTGAAGGGCGGCGGAGACGACCCGGAGTACGCCCTGGAGAAGGCGGTCGTGGCGGTCGCCCGCGCGGCCCGCCCCCAACGCCGCTAATCTCCCGGCGGGTCGTTCTCAGAGCCCGGACCCGATCCCGGTTCCGCCGGGCCCAGGTGCATTGTGGACTGACTCGCCAGGGAAGGGCGGGGCCCCGAGTCTTCGTCGCAGGCGACGAGCCGGGGCGGCTCCCGGTGTAGCCGGACCCCGACAGCGTGGCCTCCCGGCGGGGGCCGTTCGCGCCGACCGCCCGGGCCGTGGTCTGCGCCTGCACCGGTGTCGGCCTCGGCCCGTTCGGGTCTGGCTGCTGCCCCGCGAGCCTCCGGGCGGCGCCGGCCCCCTGTGCGCCCTCCCAGGGGCTGACCGCTGGGGCTCGCCGACATGAGCCCGCTGGCTTCGTCCCCGCCGGTGGCAGCCGCGTCGTCCGCCGCCGGGGCCGGCCGGCCGTGGGCCTGAGGGAAGACGGCGGTGGCCTGCCCGTCGGCCCGGCCCTGCTTGCCCGCGAAGCCTTCAGCGGGCGCGGGTACTGCGTACCCGCGAAGGGCGGATGGGCGGAGCCGGGGCCGCCGCCGGCGTCGCTCACCGAGAGGGCTCGGCCTGCGAGTGCGGGCGCTGCCTCCAAGGCGGGCCGGAGGTGCGCGCTGGTCGGCTGCCGGGCAGCCGTGAGGCCGAGCCGGGGCGCGGGCCGGCGGCTCGGCTGCCCGGCCGGGGATGGGGCCGGGGCGGTCGGTGGCGGGCCCCGGGCATGGCGAAGGCCCCGGCCGCGTCCTGGGGAAGGGTGGCGGTCGGGGCCTTCGGTTACTTCTGGGTGCGCCGCACCCGCGTGGCGAACGCTTCGCGTGCGGCGCGGTTGCCGGTCGGGAGCGGGAGAGAGGGCCCGCTGGATCCCTACCCGGCGATCACATCAGGAGCTCAGCCCTGGAGGGTGGCAACCTTGGTGGCCAGCGCCGACTTCTTGTTGGCGGCGGCGTTCTTGTGGATGACACCCTTCGAGACAGCCTTGTCGAGCGCACGCGCGGCGGCACGGGAAGCCACGGTGGCCTTCTCGACGTCACCGGCGGCCACGGCCTCGCGGGCCTTGCGGATCGCGGTCTTGAGCGAAGACTTGACGGCCTTGTTGCGCAGGCGCGCCTTCTCGTTCGTCTTGTTCCGCTTGATCTGGGACTTGATGTTCGCCACGAAAGAGCCTTTTCAGGTTCAGAGTTTGATCTTCGGATTGTGTCCCGGACGGTGAGAGGCCATACGAGACACAGCTGCCCAGGCTACCAGGCACGCTCCGGGCGGCCCAAACCGAGCGCACTGCGCCGTCCATGGGACCATGGGACTCTGCATATACGAGATATACGAGACAACGTTCCGACTGCGACCCGAGAATCAGGACACTGCGTGCCCGCGATCCCCAGCCACGTGCCCGAGCCGAGCCGTACCGACCCGGCGCTGATCCGCAATTTCTGCATCATCGCGCACATCGACCACGGCAAGTCGACCCTCGCCGACCGGATGCTCCAGCTCACCGGCGTCGTCGACCAGCGGCAGATGCGCGCCCAGTACCTCGACCGCATGGACATCGAGCGTGAGCGCGGCATCACCATCAAGTCGCAGGCGGTCCGCCTGCCCTGGTCGCCCACGGAGGGCCCGGGCCAGGGCAGCACGCACATCCTGAACATGATCGACACCCCCGGGCACGTCGACTTCACCTACGAGGTCTCGCGCTCCCTCGCCGCGTGCGAGGGCACGGTCCTCCTGGTGGACGCCGCCCAGGGCATCGAGGCGCAGACCCTCGCCAACCTGTACCTGGCGATGGAGAAGGACCTCGCGATCGTCCCGGTCCTGAACAAGATCGACCTGCCGGCCGCCCAGCCGGAGAAGTTCGCCGAGGAGCTCGCGAACCTGGTCGGCTGCCAGCCCGAGGACGTGCTGCGGGTCTCCGCGAAGACCGGTCTCGGCGTGGACGCGCTGCTCGACAAGATCGTCGCCACCGTCCCGGCCCCGGTCGGCCCCAAGGACGCCCCGGCCCGCGCGATGATCTTCGACTCGGTGTACGACTCGTACCGCGGCGTCGTGACGTACGTCCGTGTCGTCGACGGCCAGCTCAACAAGCGCGAGCGCATCCGGATGATGTCCACCGGCGCCACCCACGAGCTGCTGGAGATCGGTGTCTCCTCCCCGGAGATGACCCCGGCCGACGGCATCGGCGTCGGCGAGGTCGGCTACATCATCACCGGCGTGAAGGACGTCCGTCAGTCCAAGGTCGGTGACACCATCACCAGCCTGCACAACGGCGCGACCGAGGCCCTCGGCGGCTACAAGGACCCGAAGCCGATGGTCTTCTCGGGCCTGTACCCGCTCGACGGCTCGGAGTACCCGGACCTGCGCGAGGCCCTGGACAAGCTCCAGCTCAACGACGCCGCGCTCGTCTACGAGCCGGAGACCTCGGCGGCGCTGGGCTTCGGCTTCCGCGTCGGCTTCCTCGGCCTGCTGCACCTGGACGTGGTCCGCGAGCGCCTGGAGCGCGAGTTCGGCCTCGACCTGATCGCGACCGCGCCGAACGTGGTCTACCGCGTCGTCATGGAGGACGGCAAGGAAGTCAGCGTCACCAATCCGAGCGAGTTCCCCGAGGGCAAGATCTCGGACGTGTTCGAGCCGGTCGTCCGGGCCACCCTGCTCGCGCCTTCCGAGTTCATCGGAGCGATCATGGAGCTCTGCCAGCAGCGCCGCGGCACCCTCCTCGGGATGGACTACCTCTCCGAGGACCGGGTCGAGATCCGCTATACGCTCCCGCTCGCGGAGATCGTCTTCGACTTCTTCGACCAGCTGAAGTCCAAGACGCGCGGCTACGCCTCCCTCGACTACGAGCCCACCGGCGAGCAGTCCGGCAGCCTGGTCAAGGTCGACATCCTGCTGCACGGCGACAAGGTCGACGCCTTCTCCGCCGTTACGCACAAGGACGCCGCCTACGCCTACGGTGTGCGCCTCGTGGCCAAGCTGCGCGAGCTCATCCCGCGGCAGGCCTTCGAGATCCCGATCCAGGCGGCCGTCGGCTCGCGCGTCATCGCCCGCGAGACCATCCGCGCCATCCGCAAGGACGTCCTCGCGAAGTGCTACGGCGGTGACATCTCCCGTAAGCGGAAGCTGCTGGAGAAGCAGAAGGAAGGCAAGAAGCGGATGAAGATGGTCGGCTCCGTAGAGGTCCCCCAGGAGGCCTTCATCGCCGTCCTCTCCAGCGACGAGTCCGCGGGCAAGAAGAAGTAGCCCGCCGGCGACCCCAGTCGTGACAAACGGGCCCACATGCGGACGCATGTGGGCCCGTTTCGTTATGAACCGGCCGCTCGCCGCCCCTTACGCGCAGCCCGGACGGCCTTTAGTCTGATCACTGCTCGATGGTTACTCGCCAGTCACAAACTCGCCAACAGCATGTGCGCAGGTCCCCACCCCGCCAGCCCCAAGCGCCCCACGCCCACGCTGCCGCGTGGACCGGTCCGGAGGATGTCGTGAGCGACACACAGACCTTGATCGAGAACCGCCCGCCCACCGTGGCGGCCCTCTTCCTTGAGCGTGTCGCCGCCACGCCGGACAGGGAGGCCTACCGGTACCCCGTCCCCTCCGCCGACGGCGGCCCCGACGCGTGGAAGTCGCTCAGCTGGGGCCAGGCCGCCGACCGGGTGTTCGCCATCGCCGCCGGCCTGGCCGACCTCGGCCTCGGCGCGGAGGACCGGGTCGCGCTCGCCTCCAGCACCCGGGTCGAGTGGATCCTGGCCGACCTCGGCGTGATGTGCGCCGGCGCCGCGACCACCACCATCTACCCCAGCACCAACGCGGAGGAGTCGGCCTTCATCCTGGCCGACTCCGAGAGCCGGGTGCTGATCGCCGAGGACGGCAAGCAGCTGGCGAAGGCCCGCGCGCACCGCGCCGACCTGCCCCGCCTCGCCCACGTCGTCGTCCTCGACGCCGAGGACGCGCTGGCGGCGGCCGGCGACCCCGAGGGCTGGGTGCTCTCCCTGGAAGCCCTGGAGGCGCGCGGCAAGGAGTACCTCGCCAAGCACCCCGAGGCGGTCAAGGAGCGGATCGCCTCCATCACCGCGGACCAGCTCGCCACGCTGATCTACACCTCCGGCACCACCGGCCGCCCCAAGGGCGTGCGCCTGCCCCACGACAACTGGTCGTACATGGCCAAGGCGACCGTGGCCACCGGCATGATCACCGCGGAGGACGTCCAGTACCTGTGGCTGCCGCTGGCCCACGTATTCGGCAAGGTCCTCACCTCCGGCCAGATCGAGGTCGGGCACGTCACCGCGGTCGACGGCCGCATCGACAAGATCATCGAGAACCTGCCGGTGGTGCAGCCGACCTACATGGCGGCCGTCCCGCGCATCTTCGAGAAGGTCTACAACGGGGCCGCCGGCAAGGCCCGGGCCGCGGGCGGGGCCAAGTACAAGATCTTCAAGTGGGCCGCCGAAGTCGCCCGCGAGTACGCCAGGACCCGGCAGGACAACCACCGGCGCACCGGCAGTACGAAGGTCCCCCTCGGCCTCGCCGCCAAGCACAAGGTCGCCGACGCGCTCGTCTACTCCAAGCTCCGCGAGGCCTTCGGCGGCAAGCTGCGCGCCGCCGTGTCCGGCTCCGCCGCACTCTCGCCCGAGATCGGCTACTTCTTCGCGGGCGCCGGCATCCACATCCTGGAGGGCTACGGACTCACCGAGTCCAGCGCCGCCTCCTTCGTCAACCCGGGCGAGGCCTACCGCACCGGCACCGTCGGCAAGCCGCTCCCCGGCACCGAGGTCCGCATCGCCGACGACGGCGAGATCCTGCTGCGCAGCCCCGGCATCATGGAGGGCTACCACCGGCTGCCCGACAAGACCGCCGAGGTGCTGGAGGCGGACGGCTGGCTGCACACGGGCGACATCGGCGAGCTCTCGCCCGACGGCTACCTGCGCATCACCGACCGCAAGAAGGACCTGATCAAGACCTCGGGCGGCAAGTACGTGGCCCCGGCGGAGGTCGAGGGCCAGTTCAAGGCGATCTGCCCGTACGTCTCCAGCATCGTCGTGCACGGCGCGGACCGTAACTTCTGCTCGGCGCTCATCGCGCTCGACGGCCCGGCGATCCTGCTCTGGGCGGCCGAGCACGGCCTGGAGGGCAAGACGTACGCCGAGGTCGCGGCCGCGCCCGAGACCAACCGGCTGATCGAGACGTACGTACAGACCCTCAACGAGGGCCTCCAGCGCTGGCAGACGATCAAGCAGTTCCGGCTGCTGCCGCGCGACCTGGACGTCGAGCACGGCGACCTCACCCCCAGCCTGAAACTGAAGCGGCCGGTCGTCGAGCGCGAGTTCAAGCACCTCATCGACGAGATGTACGCCGGGGCCAACGAGGCGTAAACGACCTTGGGGCAGTGCGGGACAATGGGCGCATGCCTTCCGCACTGCCCGACGGTGAACCCATGCCCGAAGACGGCTCGCTGCCGTCGCACGCCCTGGCGGGTGCCGGGGACCGGCCGCTCGGGTTCTACCTGCACGTCCCGTACTGCGCCACGCGCTGCGGCTACTGCGACTTCAACACCTACACGGCCACCGAGCTGCGGGGCACCGGAGGCGTGCTCGCCTCCCGGGAGAACTACGCCGACACCCTGATCGACGAGGTCCGCCTCGCCCGCAAGGTGCTCGGGGACGACCCCAGGGCCGTGCGCACGGTATTCGTGGGCGGCGGTACGCCGACGCTGCTGCCGGCCGCCGACCTCGTACGGATGCTCGCGGCGATCCGGGACGAGTTCGGCCTGGCACCGGACGCGGAGGTCACGACGGAGGCCAATCCGGAGTCGGTGAACCCGGAGTACCTCGCCGAGCTGCGCGCGGGCGGGTTCAACCGGATCTCCTTCGGCATGCAGAGCGCGAAGCAGCACGTCCTCAAGGTGCTGGACCGTACGCACACCCCCGGGCGGCCCGAGGCGTGCGTCGCGGAAGCCCGGGCGGCGGGCTTCGAGCACGTCAACCTGGACCTGATCTACGGCACGCCAGGGGAGTCCGACGAGGACTGGCGGGCGTCGCTGGCGGCCGCGCTGGGGGCCGGCCCGGACCACATCAGCGCGTACGCGCTGATCGTGGAGGAGGGCACCCAGCTGGCGCGGCGGATCCGGCGCGGCGAGGTCCCGATGACGGACGACGACGTGCACGCCGACCGCTACCTGATCGCGGACGCGGTGATGGCCGAGGCCGGGTACCACTGGTACGAGGTGTCGAACTGGGCGACTTCCCAGGCCGGCCGGTGCCTGCACAACGAGCTGTACTGGCGCGGCGCCGACTGGTGGGGCGCTGGGCCGGGGGCGCACTCGCACGTGGGCGGGGTGCGGTGGTGGAACGTGAAGCACCCGGGGGCGTACGCCGCCGCGCTGGCTTCGGGCCGTTCTCCGGGGGCCGGGCGGGAGCTCCTGTCGGAGGAGGACCGGCGGGTGGAGCGGATCCTGCTGGAGCTGAGGCTGGTGGACGGCGTGCCGTTGGCGCTGCTGGCCGGGGCCGGTCTCGCGGCCTCCCGGCGGGCGCTGGCGGACGGGCTGCTGGCGCCTGAGCCGTACGAGGCGGGGCGGGCCGTGCTGACGCTGCGGGGGCGGTTGCTGGCCGACGCCGTGGTCCGGGACCTGGTGGACTGAGGCCGGTCGGGGCGTACGTCTGCGGCGCCGCCCCGCTGCGCGGCCCCGGCTGCGCCGGGCTTTCGGGGCTCCGCCCCGGGCCCCGCGCCTCAAACGCCGGCGGGGCTGGAAAGGCAAGCTCCGGCGGGGCTGGATTTGGTCCCGGGCCCCGCGCCTCAAACGCCGGCGGGGCTGGATCCGGCCGGGCTAGGCCGGGGCCGTGACGTGGTCGATGAGGTGTTCCACCGCGCCCAGGAGGGTGGGGTCGAGGTCCTTGTAGGACGTCACGCGGGACAGGATGTGCTGCCAGGCCGCTCCCGTGTTCGGCGGCCAGCCCAGGGCGCGGCAGATGCCCGTCTTCCAGTCCTGGCCCGGGGGGACCACCGGCCAGGCCGGGATGCCCAGTGCCGACGGTTTCACCGCCTGCCAGACGTCCACGTACGGGTGGCCCACCACCAGGACGTGCGGGGAGGTCACCGAGGCCGCGATGCGGGACTCCTTCGAGCCCGGCACCAGGTGGTCGACCAGCACGCCGAGCCGGGCGTCCGGTGCGGGCGCGAAGTCCGCCGCGATGGCGGGGAGGTCGTCGATGCCCTCCAGGTACTCCACGACCACGCCCTCGATCCGCAGGTCGTCGCCCCAGACCCGCTCCACCAGCTCCGCGTCGTGGCGGCCCTCGACGTAGATCCGCCCCGCCCGCGCCACCCGCGCCCGCGCCCCGGGGACGGCCACCGAGCCCGACGCGGTACGGGCGGGCGCCGACGCCGTACGGGCCGGGCGGGTCAGGGTGACCACCGCGCCCTCCAGCAGGAACCCGCGGGGCTCCAGCGGGAACGCGCGGCGCTTGCCGAAGCGGTCCTCCAGGGTCACCGTGCCCGCCTCGCAGGCCACCACCGCGCCGCAGAAGCCGGTGGCCGCCACCTCCACCACCAGGCCGGGGTCCGCGGGCACCTCCGGCACGGCCTTGGCGCGCTTCCACTGCGGGGTCAGATCGGGGGAGTACTCACGCATCCGGCCGACGGTACGAGACGGCCCGCGCTCACGCGTCCGACACGCCGAACCGCCCCGCCAGTGTGGCGCGTTGCGCACGTACGAAGGCCGCGTCGACCACCGCTCCGTGACCCGGCACGTACAGCGCGTCGTCCCCGCCCAGCGCGAGCAGCCGGTCCAGCGCGGCCGGCCACTGTGCCGGGACCGCGTCCGGGCCCGCCTGGGGTTCGCCCGACTCCTCCACGAGGTCCCCGCAGAAGACGGTCTCCCGCTCACCCGGCACGAAGACCGCCAGATCGTGCCGCGTGTGCCCCGGCCCGACGTTGGCCAGCAGCACCTGCACGCCGCCCAGCTCCAACGTCCACTCGCCGGACACCAGGTGCCGCGGCAGCGGCATCAGGTCCGCCGCCTCGGCGGCCTCCTCCGCCGCCAGTCCCTGCCGGACCGCGTCCTCCCGCAGCGCGTTCCGGTCCAGCGCGAGGTGGGTGTCCAGTCCCACCGCACCGTAGAACTCGGCCCCCGAGAAGGCGGCGCCGCCCAGTACGTGGTCGAAATGTCCGTGTGTGAATGCGATATGGGTCACGTGGCGGCCGGTCAGCCGCTCCGCCTCCGCCCGGATCCCGGCGCCTTCGCGGACGCTGGAGCCGGGGTCGATCAGAAGGACCGACTCGTCCCCCGCCACCAGCCCCACCGTGCAGTCCCAAACCGGGAGCCGACGCCTCCCGGCCCGTCCGGTCAGCCGTTCCCAGCCCGCCTCTTCCCAACGCACGTCCATGCGGGGACGCTACCCTGGCGGGCCGCCCTTGCCCGCAGCCCACTACCCGGCCGTACACTGACCGGGGGATCTCTGGCACTCGGATGCGCAGAGTGCCAGCAGGGTCCGCCCGGACCGACCGGAAACGACCGCAGCGACGACCCACCGCACTGGAGGTGTGCACGAGTGCTCAGCGAACGCAGGCTCGAGGTATTGCGCGCCATCGTCCAGGACTACGTGGGGACGGAGGAGCCGGTCGGATCGAAGGCGCTCACCGAGCGCCACCGGCTCGGCGTCTCCCCGGCGACGGTCCGCAACGACATGGCGCTGCTGGAAGAGGAGGGCTACATCGCCCAGCCCCACACCAGCGCCGGGCGCATCCCCACCGACAAGGGCTACCGGCTCTTCGTCGACAAGCTGGCGGGGGTCAAGCCGCTGTCGACGCCCGAGCGCCGGGCCATCCAGAACTTCCTCGACGGCGCCGTCGACCTCGACGACGTCGTGGGGCGCACGGTGCGGCTGCTCGCGCAGCTCACCCGGCAGGTCGCCGTCGTCCAGTACCCGAGCCTGACCCGTTCCACCGTCCGGCACGTGGAGCTGCTGTCCCTGGCGCCCGCGCGGCTGATGCTCGTACTGATCACGGACACCGGGCGGGTCGAGCAGCGGCTCGTCGACTGCCAGACCCCCTTCGCCGAGACCTCGCTCGCCGACCTGCGGGCGCGCCTCAACAGCCGGGTCGTCGGCCGTCGCTTCACCGACGTGCCGCCGCTCGTACAGGACCTTCCGGAGTCCTTCGAGGCCGAGGACCGGGCGACGGTCAAGGCCGTCCTCGCGACCCTGCGTGAGACGCTGGTGGAGGAGGCGGAGGAACGGCTGATGATCGGCGGTACCGCCAACCTCACGCGGTTCGGACATGATTTTCCCCTGACGATCAGGCCGGTGCTGGAGGCGCTGGAGGAGCAGGTCGTGCTCCTCAAGCTGCTCGGCGAGGCCAGTGAGTCGGGAATGGCCGTGAAGATCGGGCATGAGAACGCCTACGAGGGACTGAACTCCACGTCCGTCGTCTCGGTCGGTTACGGTTCGGGCGGCGAAGCAGTCGCCAAACTCGGCGTGGTCGGACCGACCCGCATGGACTACCCCGGAACGATGGGAGCGGTACGCGCAGTGGCACGTTACGTCGGACAGATCCTGGCGGAGTCGTAAGTGGCCACGGACTACTACGCCGTTCTCGGCGTGCGCCGCGACGCATCGCAGGACGAGATCAAGAAGGCCTTCCGCCGCCTCGCGCGCGAACTCCACCCGGACGTGAATCCGGATCCGAAGACGCAGGAGCGCTTCAAGGAGATCAACGCGGCCTACGAGGTCCTCTCGGACCCGCAGAAGAAGCAGGTCTACGACCTCGGCGGCGACCCGCTGTCCTCCTCGGGCGGTGGCGGCGGCGCGGGCGGATTCGGGGCGGGCGGCTTCGGCAACTTCTCCGACATCATGGACGCGTTCTTCGGCCAGGCCTCGCAGCGCGGACCGCGCTCGCGCACGCGCCGCGGCCAGGACGCCATGATCCGCCTGGACCTGGAGCTGGACGAGGCGGCCTTCGGGACGACCAAGGACATCCAGGTCGACACGGCCGTCGTCTGCACCACCTGCTCGGGTGAGGGCGCCGCCCCCGGCACCTCCGCGCAGACGTGCGACATGTGCCGCGGCCGCGGTGAGGTGTCGCAGGTCACCCGGTCCTTCCTGGGCCAGGTCATGACCTCGCGGCCCTGCCCGCAGTGCCAGGGCTTCGGCACCGTCGTCCCGACCCCGTGCCCCGAGTGCGCGGGCGACGGCCGGGTGCGCTCCCGCCGCAGCCTCACCGTCAAGATCCCGGCCGGTGTCGAGAACGGCACCCGGATCCAGCTGGCGGGCGAGGGCGAGGTCGGCCCCGGCGGCGGCCCCGCCGGCGACCTGTACGTGGAGATCCACGAACTGGCGCACCCGACCTTCCAGCGGCGCGGGGACGACCTGCACTGCACGGTCACCATCCCCATGACGGCGGCGGCCCTGGGCACCAAGTGTCCGCTGGAGACGCTGGACGGGCTGGAGGAGATCGACATCCGGCCCGGCACCGGATCCGGCCAGGCGATCCCGCTGCACGGCCGCGGCGTCACCCACCTGCGCGGCGGCGGCCGGGGCGACCTGATCGTCCACGTCGAGGTCACCACCCCCGGCAAGCTGGACGCCCAGCAGGAGGACCTGCTCCGCCAGCTGGCCAAGCTGCGCGGCGAGGAGCGGCCGACGGGCCAGTTCGCGCCGGGCCAGCAGGGTCTGTTCAGCCGTCTCAAGGACGCGTTCAACGGCCGCTGACCGGCCCGCCGCACCGCGTACGAGCCCGGCCCGGGAACGCCCCGGTCCGGGCTCGCGGCGTCCCCGGACCAGGGCCGGGACGGGGTGCGCGGCCCGGCCGGCCGGCGCCGGGAAGCGGACTATGCCAGGCGAATGCGGTGATTCGGCCCGGTGCGCGGGACATGGCACGATGCAGGGCATGTCCACCGCGCCGAACGGTCTCTCCCCGTACCCGATCGTGCAGGCCCCCATGGCGGGCGGCGCCTCCTGTCCGCCGCTCGCCGCCGCCGTGTGCGAGGCGGGCGGGCTGGGCTTCCTGGCCGGCGGCTACAAGACCGCCGACGGGATGTACCAGGAGGTCAAGCAGCTGCGCGCGCTCACCCGGCGGCCCTTCGGCGTCAACCTGTTCATGCCGCAGACCGGCTACGTCGACCCCGCGGCCGTCGAGACGTACCGGGGCCAGCTGGCCGGGGAAGCGAGCTGGTACGAGGTGTCACTGGCGGCGGACGACATCGTCGGCAGCCACGACGACGGCTACGACGCCAAGCTCGCCATCCTCCTGGAGGACCCCGTCCCGGTGGTGTCCTTCACCTTCGGCTGCCCCCCGGCCGCCGTCCTGACCCGGCTGCGCGAGGCCGGCACGTACACCGTCGTCACCGTGACCGCCGTCGAGGAGGCCCGTACCGCCCAGGCCGCGGGCGCCGACGCGGTCTGCGTCCAGGGCGTCGAGGCGGGCGGCCACCAGGGCACCCACCGTGACGACCCGGAGACCGACGGCACGGCGGGCGTCGGCCTGCTCGTACTGGTCACGGCGGTACGGGAGGCGGTGGCCCTGCCGATCATCGCGGCGGGCGGCGTGATGCGCGGGGCGCAGATCGCGGCGCTGCTCGCGGCGGGCGCCGCGGCCGCGCAGCTCGGCACGGCCTTCCTGGCCTGCCCCGAGTCGGGCGCCGACCCCCTGCACAAGAGGGCGCTGACGAACCCGCTGTTCCCGCACACCGAACTCACCCGGGCCTTCTCCGGCAGGCCCGCCCGGGGGCTGGTCAACCGCTTCATGCGCGAGCACGGCCCGTACGCCCCGGCCGCCTATCCGCAGGTCCACCACCTGACGGCGGGACTGCGCAAGGCGGCCGCCGCCGCCGGGGATCCGCAGGGCATGGCGCTGTGGGCGGGGCAGGGGCACCGGCTGGCGCGGGCGCTGCCGGCCGGGGAACTGGTGGAGGTGCTGGCGGCGGAACTCGTCGAGGCGCAGAGTGCGTTGCAGGGCATGCAGATGAGGAGAGCGTCATGACGGCCCCGGTGTTCGTGGTCGAGGAGGTCCCCGCGGGGCCGGAGTTCGTGCTGGACGGTCCCGAGGGGCGGCACGCGGTGTCCGTCAAGCGGCTCACCCCGGGCGAGGCGGTGGTCCTCGCCGACGGCCGGGGGCGCTGGGCCGAGGGCGTCGTGAAGGCGGCGGAGGGCAAGGACCGGCTGGTCGTCGCCGTGTCCGGGGTCTTCGAGGAGCCGGAGCCCGCCGTGCGGATCACCGTCGTGCAGGCCCTGCCCAAGGGCGACCGCGGCGAGCTCGCCGTCGAGACGATGACCGAGACCGGCGTCGACGCGATCGTGCCCTGGCAGGCGTCCCGGTGCATCACCCAGTGGCGCGGCGAGCGGGGCGCCAAGTCCCTGGCCAAGTGGCGGGCCACCGCCCGGGAGGCGGGCAAGCAGTCCCGGCGGGTGCGCTTCCCGGAGGTGGCCGAAGCCCTGTCCACGAAGCAGGTGGCGGCGCTGCTCGCCGGAGCCGACCTGGCCGTGGTCCTGCACGAGGACCGCGACACCCCCTCGGGCGCCCTGGCCACCGCCGAGCTGCCCGCCACGGGCTCCATCGTCCTGGTGGTCGGCCCGGAGGGCGGGGTCTCGCCGGAGGAACTCGCCGCCTTCGCGGCGGCCGGGGCCCACCCGTACCGCCTGGGCCCCTCGGTCCTGCGGACCTCGACCGCCGGTACGGCCGCGACGGCGGTCCTGCTGGCCCGTACGGGCCGCTGGGGCTGACGCCGGAGCGGGGGCGCGGGATCGAGCCGGTCACGAGCCGGGGGATCACCGCGCCGGTTACGATGCCCCGACCGATCAACGTCACGAGAGGCGCAGCAATGGCCGGGGAACCGCAGGCGGACTGCCTGTTCTGCAAGATCGTGGAGGGGAAGATCCCGGCGACGGTCGTCCGCGAGTCCGAGACGACCGTGGCCTTCCGGGACATCAACCCGCAGGCGCCCACGCACGTGCTCGTCATCCCGAAGGTGCACTACCCCGACGCCGCGTCGCTCGCCGCCGCCGAGCCGGCGATCGCCGCCGACGTGCTCCGCGAGGCCGGGCAGATCGCCGCCGACGAGGAGGTCGCCGGCCACGGCTACCGGATCGTGTTCAACACCGGCGCCGGCGCCGGGCAGACCGTCTGGCACGCCCACGCGCACGTCCTCGGCGGCCGCGGCCTCCAGTGGCCCCCCGGATAAGCCGTGTCCGTACGCGAGTTCGTGGTCCTGGGGACCGCCAGCCAGGTCCCGACCCGGGCCCGTAACCACAACGGTTACCTGCTGCGCTGGGACGGCGAGGGCATCCTCTTCGACCCGGGCGAGGGCACCCAGCGCCAGATGCTGCGCGCCGGGGTCGCCGCGCACGACATCAACCGGATCTGCGTCACCCACTTCCACGGTGACCACAGCCTCGGCCTGGCCGGGGTGATCCAGCGGATCAACCTCGACCAGGTCCCGCACCCCGTCACCGCGCACTACCCGGCCTCGGGGCAGAAGTTCTTCGACCGGCTCCGCTACGCCACCGCCTACCGGGAGACGGTACGGCTGGGCGAGGAGCCGGTGGCCGCCGACGGGACGCTGGCGAGCGGGGCCTCGTACACCCTGGAGGCCCGGCGGCTCTCGCACCCGGTGGAGTCCTTCGGCTACCGCATCACCGAGCCCGACGGGCGCCGGATGGTGCCGGAGCTGCTGGCGCGGCACGGGATCGAGGGGCCGGACGTGGGCCGGCTCCAGCGCGAGGGGAGCCTCGGCGGGGTCAGCCTGGACGAGGTCAGCGAGCACCGGCGCGGGCAGCGGTTCGCCTTCGTGATGGACACCCGGCTGTGCGCGGGCGTGGACGCGCTCGCCGAGGGCTGCGACATGCTGGTGATCGAGTCGACGTTCCTGGACGAGGACGTGGCGCTGGCCGCCGACCACGGCCACCTCACCGCCGGACAGGCGGCCCGGGTGGCCCGGGACGCGGGCGTCCGGCACCTGGTGCTGACGCACTTCTCGCAGCGCTACTCCGACCCCGGGGAGTTCGAACGGCAGGCGCGGGGTGCGGGCTTCGAGGGCGAACTGACGATCGCCGCGGACCTCGTCCGGGTTCCGCTGCCGAAGCGGGCCTGAGGTCCCGGATCCGGCCGGATCCGAGCGCTCGTATGGTGATGTGCGTCACACTGGGTTCCGGTTCGTCCGCGCTCGGACACCGGTGATCGCCGCCGCCGGGAACGGACCTCGCGCACACCGGCCGCACACGCACGAAACGGAGAGCACACCGTGACCAGTCGGGAAAGCCGCACCAGCCCGGAATCGAGACTGGACCCGCTCGGTCCGGTGCGCGATCCCCACGAGCCGGGCTGCGACGTCTTCCTGACCGGCACCGTCTTCCTCGACATCATCCTCACGGGCCTCGACTCGGCCCCCGTCCGCGGCACGGAGTCCTGGGCCCGCGGCATGGGCTCCAGCCCGGGCGGAGTCGCCAACATGGCCGCCGCGCTGGCCCGGCTCGGCCTGCGCACCTCGCTGGCCGCGGCCTTCGGCGACGACCACTACGGCGAGTACTGCTGGGACGCGCTGGAACAGGGCGAGGGCATCGACCTGTCGATGTCCCGCAAGATCCCCGGCTGGCACAGCCCCGTCACCGTCTCCATGGCGTACGAGGGCGAGCGCACGATGGTCTCCCACGGGCACGAGCCGCCCCTCCCGGCGGGTCCCGGCCGTTTCCCGCAGTGCCCGCCGCGGGCCAGGGCGGCCGTGGCCTCGCTGGGCCCGGGCGCCGGCGAGGAGTGGATCGCGCAGGCCGCCCGGCAGGGGTCCCGGGTCTTCGCCGACGTGGGGTGGGACGAGAGCGGCCGCTGGGACCTCGGGGCGCTGGCGGACCTGGAGCACTGCGAGGCCTTCCTGCCGAACGCGGGCGAGGCCATGCGGTACACCCGGACCGAGTGCCCCCGTGCGGCGGCCCGGGCGCTGGCGGAGAAGGTGCCGGTGGCGGTGGTGACCATGGGTGCGGACGGCTCCTGCGCGGTGGACGGGCGCACCGGGGAGACGGCGGAGGTCCCGGGGATCATGGTGGACGCCCTCGACCCGACCGGAGCCGGCGACGTGTTCGTGGCGGGTTTCGTCACGGGCACCCTGGCGGGATGGCCGCTGGCGGACCGGCTGGCCTTCGCCGGGCTCACGGCGGCCCTGTCGGTGCAGGAGTTCGGCGGCTCCCTGTCGGCCCCGGGCTGGCCGGAGGTGTCCCACTGGTGGCGCGCCGCCCCGGCGGCCCTGCGGGACCGGTACGCCTTCCTGGACGCCCTGGTCCCCCCGGGCGCGCCGCCGGGCCCCCGCCGCCGGGCCGTCCCGACGATCGGCTTCCGGCCCTCCGTGTAGCGGGCGCCGCGGGCCGGGGGGCGGAGGGGCCCGGGAACCGCGCCCCGTAAAAGCCCTCGGGGATGGCGCCGGGGAGTCGTACCCTTGGTAGTCCGGAGGTCGACGATCGGCGCGACCCCTCAGTGGGAGGTATGCGCAGGCCACAGTGCCGGCCCATGACTCAGACACCGACAGCCCGTACCCCAGCGCCGGGGCAGGCGCGAGCCCACTTCACCGTTCCGGCCACGCACCCCATGGTGACCGTGCTGGGCTCTGGTGACGCTCTGCTGCGCGTCATCGAGAATGCCTTCCCGAAGGCCGACATCCATGTTCGGGGCAATCAGGTCAGCGCGATCGGCGACGCGGTGGAAGTCGCCCTGATCCAGCGCCTGTTCGACGAGATGATGCTGGTGCTCCGCACCGGGCAGTCGATGACGGAGGACGCAGTGGAACGCTCGATCGCCATGCTCAAGGCGAACGGCAGGGGCAACGGCGGCGACGGCGGCCACGAAGAGACCCCGGCCGAAGTGCTCACCCAGAACATCCTCTCCAGCCGCGGCCGGACCATCCGTCCCAAGACGCTCAACCAGAAGCGCTACGTGGACGCGATCGACAAGAACACCATCGTCTTCGGCATCGGCCCAGCCGGTACCGGAAAGACCTACCTCGCCATGGCCAAGGCGGTCCAGGCCCTGCAGTCCAAGCAGGTCAGCCGGATCATCCTGACCCGTCCCGCGGTCGAGGCCGGCGAGCGGCTCGGCTTCCTGCCGGGCACCCTGTTCGACAAGATCGACCCTTACCTGCGTCCGCTCTACGACGCCCTGCACGACATGCTCGACCCGGACTCGATCCCCCGCCTGATGGCTGCCGGAACCATTGAGGTGGCCCCGCTTGCCTACATGCGCGGTCGTACGCTCAATGACGCTTTCGTCGTACTGGACGAGGCGCAGAACACGACCGCCGAGCAGATGAAGATGTTCCTGACCCGGCTTGGCTTCGATTCGAAGATCGTCGTCACCGGTGACATCACGCAGATCGACCTGCCGGGCGGGGCCAAGAGCGGCCTGCGCCAGGTGCAGGAGATCCTCGACGGGGTGCCGGACATCCACTTCTCGCGGCTCACCTCCGAGGATGTCGTCCGGCACAAGCTGGTCGGCCGTATCGTCGACGCGTACGAGAAGTACGACGACAGCCAGGACTCCCCGCAGTCCCGGCACGGCTACCAGCGGAAGTAGAACTCAGCGCACCATGTCGATCGACGTCAACAACGAGTCCGGGATCGAGGTCGACGAGCAGGCGGTCCTCGACATCGCCCGCTACGCGCTCACCAGGATGCGGATCCACCCGCTGTCCGAGCTGTCCGTCATCGTCGTCGACGAGGAGGCGATGGAGCAGCTGCACATCCAGTGGATGGACCTGCCCGGTCCCACCGACGTCATGTCCTTCCCGATGGACGAACTGCGTCCCCCGGCGAAGGACGACGAGGAGCCCCCGCAGGGGCTGCTCGGCGACATCGTGCTGTGCCCGGAGGTGGCGAAGCGGCAGGGCGAGGAAGCGCCGACGCGGCACTCCATGGACGAGGAGCTCCAGCTCCTGACCGTCCACGGGGTGCTGCACCTGCTCGGGTACGACCACGAGGAGCCGGACGAGAAGGCCGAGATGTTCGGCCTCCAGGCGGCCATCGTCGACGGCTGGCGCGGTGAGCGCGGCCTGACCGGCCCGTCCCCCGCCCCCACCGTCTCGTGACCGGCGCACCGCAGCTGATCAGCGGCGCGGTGCTGCTGGTCGTCGTGGCCTGGTTCGCGGCCTGCGCGGAGTCCGGGATCGCCCGCGTCTCCAGCTTCCGCGCGGAGCAGGCCGTACGGGAGGGCCGGCGCGGCAGCGCCAAGCTGGCGCAGGTCGCCGGGGACCCGACCCGCTACGTCAACGTGGCGCTGCTCGTCCGGGTCACCTGCGAGATGGCGGCGGGCGTGCTCGTCACGTACGTCTGCCTCGACGAGTTCGGCGAGAACTGGACCGCGCTGCTCGTGGCCATCGGCGTGATGGTGCTGGTGTCGTACGTGGCGGTGGGGGTGTCCCCGCGCACCATCGGCCGCCAGCACCCGCTGAACACGGCGACCGCGGCCGCGTACGTACTCGTGCCGCTCGCGCGGATCATGGGGCCGATCCCGCAGCTGCTGATCCTCCTCGGCAACGCGCTGACCCCGGGCAAGGGCTTCCGCAAGGGACCGTTCGCCTCCGAGGCCGAGCTGCGGGCGATGGTCGACCTGGCGGAGCGGGAATCGCTGATCGAGGACGACGAGCGCCGGATGGTGCACCAGGTCTTCGAACTCGGCGACACCCTCGTGCGCGAGGTGATGGTGCCGCGCACCGACCTCGTGTGCATCGAGCGGTACAAGACGGTCCGCCAGGCGACGACGCTCGCGCTGCGCTCCGGCTTCTCGCGCATCCCGGTGACCGGGGAGAACGAGGACGACATCGTCGGCATCGTGTACTTGAAGGACCTCGTCCGCAAGACGCACATCAGCCGGGAGGCGGAGTCCGACCTCGTGTCGACCGCGATACGGCCGGCCGTCTTCGTACCCGACACCAAGAACGCCGGTGACCTGCTCCGCGAGATGCAGTCCGTACGCAACCACGTGGCCGTCGTCATCGACGAGTACGGCGGCACGGCGGGCATCGTGACCATCGAGGACATCCTGGAGGAGATCGTCGGCGAGATCACCGACGAGTACGACCGCGAACTCCCGCCGGTCGAGGAGCTGGGCGACGACCGCTACCGGGTCACGGCCCGGCTCGACATCACCGACCTCGGGGAGCTGTTCAAGGTCGAGGCGTTCGACGACGAGGACGTGGAGACGGTCGGCGGACTGCTCGCCAAGGCGCTGGGCCGGGTGCCGATCGCGGGCGCGTCGGCGGTGGTGGAACTGCCCGACGGGCGACCGCTGCGGCTGACGGCGGAATCCCCGGCCGGGCGCCGGAACAAGATCGTGACGGTACTGGTGGAGCCGGTGGTCACGGAGCCGGACGAGGGCGCGGGGGTGCCGGAATGACCCCAGCGGAGCTGCGCGCGTTCTGCCTCGGCTTCAACGCGGCGGTGGAGGAGTTCCCCTTCACGCCGGAGACCTCGGTGTTCAAGGTGCTCGGGAAGGTGTTCGCGCTGACGGCGCTGGACGCGGAACCGTTGAAGGTCAACCTCAAGTGCGAGCCGGAGGCGGCGGTCCGGCTGCGGGCCGAGCACGAGGCGATCGCGCCGGGCTGGCACATGAACAAGCGGCACTGGAACACGGTGACGGTCGGCGGGCTGCCGGACCGGCTGGTCCGGGAGCTGGTGGAGGACTCGTACGACCTGGTCGTCGCCGGACTGCCGAAGGCCGAGCGGCTGCGGCTGGACCGGCCCTGAACGGCGGGCCGTAGCGGCTCGGCGGGGTCGTCCCGAGACGTCGCCGGGGCGCTCCCTATGCTTTCGCCCATGAGTGACAACAGCGGGATCGACCCCGAGGACAGCAAGATCATCACACTGGCGCGCAGCGCCCGGGCCCGTAACGGGGTGCCGGAGGGCGCGGCGGTGCGCGACGAGACGGGCCGCACGTACGTGGCCGGGACGGTGGAGCTGGACTCCCTCAAGCTCAGCGCGCTCCAGACGGCCGTGGCGATGGCGGTGGCGAGCGGGGCCCGGTCCCTGGAGGCCGCCGCCGTCGTGAGCGCGGCCGAGGCCCCGGCCGACGCCGACCGCGCGGCCGTCCGCGACCTCGGCGGTCCGGACACCCCGGTCCTGCTGGCGGCCCCGGACGGCACCCTCAAGTCCACGACCGCCGCGGGCTGAAGTCCCTACGGTGCGCGCCGTACGAGCGTGTACCGCCAGAACAGGCGCCGGCGCAGGGGGGCGCCCGGCAGTGCGGCGCGGGCCCGGTCGCGGACCTCGGTGAACGTCATCACGGGCGGGCGGGCCGGGGCCGTCATCGCGTCCGGCCGGGGCGCCGACGCTTCCGGCCCGCGTGACTCCGACGATCACCAGTGTCCCGCCCGGGGCGAGGTGGTGGCGGAAGACGGCCAGCGCCTCGCCGAGGGGCATGTGGTGGACGGCGGCGACGCAGGTGATGACGTCGTACGGGCCACGCGGTACCGCCGTCAGCGCGTCGCCGACGGCGAAGGCCACCCGGTCGTCCGCGGTCAGCGCGCGGGCCCGGGCGGCGATCGCCGGGTCCGCGTCGATCCCGGGCACCGCGGCGGCCCGGGCGGCCAGGAGCCGGGCCAGGTCGCCGCTCCCGGAACGACGTCCAGTGCCCTCGCGCACCGCTTCGGCAGCTGCCGCAGGATCCAGCGGTGGTAGTGGGCGTTGTGGTCCCACGGGTGGGCGGCGTTGCACCGGTCGAGGGCGGCAAGGGCGCGGCGAGGCAGGGTCATACCGTCAAATGATCACCGGCCCGGCGGCGGATGACCATGGCCATCAGGGCGGCCGTCGCGCACAGCGCGCCCGCCGCGTACCAGACCAGGTCGTACGAGCCGAAGGCGTCCCGCGCCAGGCCGCCCAGGAAGGCCACCAGCGCCGCGCCCACCTGGTGCGAGGCCAGGACCCAGCCGAAGACGATGGCGCTGTCCTCCCCGTACCGCTCCCGGCACAGCGCGATGGTGGGCGGGACGGTCGCGACCCAGTCCAGGCCGTAGAAGACGATGAAGAACACCATCGGCGGGTGCACGGACGGCGCCATCAGCATCGGCAGGAACAGCAGCGAGACGCCGCGCAGGGCGTAGTACACCGCCAGCAGCCGGCGCGCCTCGAACCGGTCGGTGAACCAGCCGGAGGCGATGGTGCCGACCACGTCGAACACGCCGACCACCGCCAGCAGCCCCGCCGCCGCCGTCACCGGCATGCCGTGGTCGTGGGCCGCGGGCACGAAGTGGGTCCGCACCAGCCCGTTGGTCGAGGCGCCGCAGATCGCGAAGGTGCCGGCCAGCAGCCAGAAGGGGCCGGTCCGGGCCGCTTCGAACAGCACCGACACCGCTCGCCCCGCCGCGCCCCGGACCGGTGCGGGCTTGGCCGCGTACGTGCCTCCGTACGGCGCGAGCCCCACGTCCGCGGGGTGATCGCGCAGCAGCAGCCACACGAACGGGACCACGACCAGCGCGGCCAGCGAGACGGTCACCGCGCCGGGGCGCCAGCCGTGGTGCTCCACCAGCCAGGACAGCAACGGCAGGAAGATCAGCTGCCCGGACGCGCCGGCCGCGGTCAGGATCCCGGTGACCAGCCCCCGGCGGGCGGTGAACCAGCGGTTGGTCACGGTCGCGGCGAACGCCATGGCCATCGAGCCGCTGCCCAGACCGACCAGCACCCCCCACAGCAGCACCAGCTGCCAGGCCGCGGTCATCCACACCGTGGCGACCGCCCCGCCGGATATGACGAGCAGGGCCAGCGCCACGACCCGGCGGATGCCGAAACGGTCCATCAGCGCGGCCGCGAAGGGTGCGGTGAGCCCGTACAGGGCGAGGTTGACGGAGACGGCGAAGCCGATGGTGCCGCGCGACCAGTGGAACTCCTCGTGCAGCGGCTCGATGAGCAGCCCGGGCAGGGAGGCGAAGGCGGCGGCGCCGACGATCGTCACGAACGCGACGGCCGCGACGAACCAGGCGCGGTGGACGCCTCCGGGCGTGCGCGGAGGAGGGGGGGAACCGGGGTCGGCGGCGGAGGCGGGCGTGGGCGCTGTCTGAGTCACGGGAACAGCTTTCCGGTCGCCGGGCAGGCCCCGACAGTGGCCTGAGTGTCATGCTTCGCTACGATCGGGCCATGAAGCCCCGCACGCACCGGGTCGTGGTCCTCGCCCTCGGCGGACTGCTGCCCTTCGAGCTCGGCATCCCGCACCGCATCTTCGGCCGGGCCAAGGATCCGGCCGGGCGGCCGCTGTACGAGATCCTCACCTGCGCCCTGTCCCCGGGGCGGGTGCCCACGGACGCCGATTTCGCGATCCACGTCGAACACGGCCCCGAGCTGCTCGGCACGGCCGACACCGTCGTGGTGCCGGCCTCCTACGAACTCGGGCCGGTGTACGAGCACGGCAGGCTGACTGAGGATCTCGGCGCCGCCCTGCACCACGTCCGGCCCGGCACCCGGCTCGTCTCCATCTGTACGGGTGGTTACGTGCTGGCCGCCGCGGGGTACCTGGACGGCCGCCGCGCCACGACCCACTGGGCCTCCGCCGAGCACTTCCAGCGGCTGTTCCCGCGGGTGCTCGTCGACCCCGACGTGCTCTACACCGACGACGGGGAGGTGCTGACCTCCGCCGGGGTCGCCGCCGGCATCGACCTGTGCCTGCACATCGTGCGCCGCGACCACGGCGCCGCCGTCGCCAACGAGGTCGCCCGGCGGACGGTGGTGCCGCCGCACCGGGACGGGGGCCAGGCGCAGTTCATCGAGCGGCCGGTGCCCGAGCCGCAGCTGGCCAGCACCACCGCCGCGCGGGCCTGGGTGCTGGACCGGCTGCACGAGCCGATCCGGCTGAGCGATCTGGCCCGGCAGGAGGCCATGTCGGTACGGACGTTCACCCGCCGGTTCCGCGAGGAGGCCGGGGTGAGCCCGGGGGAGTGGATCGTCGCGCAGCGCGTGGAACGGGCCCGGCGACTGCTGGAGCTGACGGAGCTTCCGATGGAACAGGTCGCGCGGGAGACCGGGTTCGGGACGGCGCAGTCCCTGCGCAAGCACGTACAGGCCGCGCTGGGGGTGAGCCCGACGGCGTACCGCAGGACGTTCCGGGCGGTCGGGAACTCCCGGCCGTCTCCTGATGGACCACCAGTCGACGCGGGATCCGCGCATTGATGCCGTCCTGGCGGCCGCCGCCGAAGAGGGAACGGTCCCGGGGCGGGAGGAGTTCCCCACGCACTGCCTGCCGCCGTACGAGTCCGGGCGGCCCGGACCACCGCGGACGACGCGGCGCCGAAGCGGTGACACCGGCACCGTGACCTACCGGTCGGCCGCGACCCCGGCCGGGGCGTACACGGCGGTGCTGACGCTGGCGTGAACACGGCGCCCGGGCGGTGGGTCCTCGGCGTGGCGGTCCCGCTCGCGGCGCTGCCGGCGGGCGCCGCCGGGACGGCGCGGGGCGCCGGCCACGGGGTGGTCCGTACTGCCCGCCGCAAAACGCCGTCGGGCACCGCCCCCGCGCTCGCCGTCCGGGACGTCCGGGTCCGCGCCGACGGCAACGGTGCGCAGATCACGTACACCGGCCTGAACCCCGGCAACGTCATGCTCCGCCCCCGCGCACCCCCACCGCGACCGGTGCGGCCGGCCGCACCCCGGTGGCCCGCCCGCTCGCCGGTCTTCCCGCGGAGCTGCCGCCCGGCCAGGAGGTGCGCCCGAGCAGCGCGTGGGCCGGTCCGCCCGCCCTGGAACGGGCCCGGCTGACCGTGCGGGCCGAGGGCGCCGGAGCGGGCGCGGAGGGCGCCGCCGATCACGCCCGGCGGCCCCGGCTCGGCGCCGCTCCGGCCCTCGTGGCCGTGGCCTGGTCGGCGCTGGGAGCGGCATCGGGGAGAATGGCCCGTATGAGCGATCGTTCCCCCGAGCCCACCGCCCCGCACCGCGCGGGCTTCGCCTGTTTCGTCGGCCGTCCCAACGCGGGCAAGTCGACCCTGACCAACGCGCTCGTGGGCACCAAGGTCGCGATCACCTCGAACCGGCCGCAGACCACCCGCCACACCGTTCGCGGCATCGTGCACCGCCCCGACGCCCAGCTGGTGCTGGTCGACACCCCCGGCCTGCACAAGCCCCGCACCCTGCTCGGCGAGCGCCTGAACGACGTCGTACGGACCACCTGGGCCGAGGTCGACGTCATCGGCTTCTGCCTGCCGGCCGACCAGAAGCTCGGCCCCGGCGACAAGTTCATCGCGAAGGAACTCGCGGGGATCAAGAAGACCCCCAAGATCGCCATCATCACCAAGACCGACCTGGTCGAGTCGAAGGTGGTGGGCGAGCAGCTCATCGCCGTGCACCGGCTCGCCGAGGAGCTCGGCTTCGAGTGGGCCGAGATCGTCCCCGTCTCGGCGGTCGGCGACACCCAGGTCCAGCTGCTGGCGGACCTGATCGCGCCGTTGCTGCCGGAGAGCCCGCCGCTGTACCCCGAAGGCGACCTCACCGACGAACCCGAGATGGTGATGGTCGCGGAACTCATCCGCGAGGCCGCGCTGGAGGGCGTGCGCGACGAGCTCCCGCACTCGATCGCGGTGGTCGTGGAGGAGATGATCCCCCGGGAGAACCGTCCGGCGGACCGCCCGCTGCTCGACATCCACGCGAACGTCTACATCGAGCGGCCGAGCCAGAAGGGCATCATCATCGGCCCGAAGGGCTCCCGCCTCAAGGAGGTCGGGATGAAGTCGCGCAAGCACATCGAGGCGCTCCTCGGCACTCCCGTCTTCCTCGACCTGCACGTCAAGGTGGCCAAGGACTGGCAGCGCGACCCGAAGCAGCTGCGCAAGCTCGGCTTCTGATGTCTTCCGGGGCCGGCCCTCCGCCGCCCCGGCGGGGCTACGGGGTGTCCGACGGATCAGGGTCGGACACCCCCTAGGACACCCGCCGGACCTTGACCGCGTTGTCCGTGCGGGGGCCCGGCCGGCCGTCGGGGCGGGTCTGGATCCGCTCGTGTTCCTCCGCGAGCAGCACCTCCCACCGGCCCTCCGGCAGCTCCAGCTGCGCCACGACCTCGTCCGGGCTCGGGAAGTGCACCGAGTGGTCGGGGTGGTCGTGCCAGGACGGCCAGCCCGCGTGGCCGACGACCAGCAGGATGCCGCCCGGGGCCACGGCGGCGGCGGCCCTGCGCAGGACCCGCTCGCGCGGGAAGTCCCCGTACGTGTGCAGGAAGCAGGCGGAGACGAGGTCGAACTCCCCCTCGGGGAAGGACAGGGCGAGGTCGTGGCGCTGCCAGTCGACCCGGTCGCCGACCCCCGCCTCCTTCGCGTGCGCCGCCGCGCGTTCCAGTGCCACGCCGGAGATGTCGGTCGCGGTGACCCGCCAGCCCTGCCGGGCCAGCCACACGGCGTCGGCGCCCTCGCCGCAGCCGAGGTCCAGCGCGCGGCCCGGGGCGAGCCGCTCGGCCTCCCGGACCAGGACGGCGTTGGCGCTGCCGCTCCACACGCGGTCGCTCTCGCGGTAGCGGGAGTCCCAGTACTCCTCGCCGCCCTCGGGGACGGTGTGCGCGGCTTCTTCGGGCATCGGGGTCTCTCTTCCTGTGCGGTGACCGGTACGCCGATGGTCGGCCCGGCCGCCGCGGGAGGGCAAACAACCTTGCCGTTCCGGCAAAGAGCCGGCCCCGAGCTGCGGTCCCCGGGCCGGGCCGGCCGTCAGGCGCCGTCCGCCGCCCGGGGTTCCGCGATCAGGGCCGTCCCGACCCGGCGGAAGCCGGCCCGCCCGTAGATCCGGGCCACGTCCTCGTCGCCGGCCGAGAGGAACACCGTGCGCACGCCCCGCGCGAGCGCGTCCGCGACCAGGGCCGCCGTCACCGCGAGGGCCAGCCCCTGGCGGCGGGCCGCCGGCAGTGTGCCCACCCCGACGATCTCGGCCACCTCGCCGACCGGGTTGTACTGGCCCGAGCACAGCACCACTCCGTCCCGGACCGCCGCGGCCAGCACGGTACGGCCCGACGCGATCTTCTCCGCGATCGAGGCACGGGTCACCTCCACCGCCGGATCCGCGGCAGCCGCGGCGAGCTCCGCCGGGCCGGCCTCGCCCAGGGCCGTCCCCGGGGCCGCGAAGGCCAGCATCGGCACCGTCACGGCGGTGGCCAGCAGGGGGTCGTCGGCGCGGAGCACCCGAGCCGCCCCCGGCTGTGGCGGGAGCGGCTCGGAGGTGTCCAGGACCATGAGCGGGTGGGCGTGCACGTGGAGCCCGGAAGCCTCCACCGAGGCGCGGAGAGAGGGGCTGTTTTCGGCCACCCATTCGAAGGACTCGGGCACTCCCAGCTCCCGCTGGCGGGCCAGGACCCGTTCGACGTCGGCCACGGAGGCTGCCGCGCCGCCGAGCGTGGGCCGCGCGTAGTACTGCCAGCCCGCGCCCTCCTGGACGAACAGGGTCAGCGGACCGAAATCCTCCGCCCGGGCGCCGCCCGCGCGCGGCGCCGCGTCGTAGTACTGCTCCAGCGAAGTCAAGATCGTTTGCGTGGTCATCCGGTCATCCAAGCAAAGCCCCGGATGCCGGTCATCCGACTTTCTGCCCGGCGCCGTTACGCACCCTCCTTGAGCACCCGGGTGATCAGGCTCCGCTGGGCCTCCGACAGGTACGGCTCCGCGCAGGACACGGTGCGCCCGTCCACCGTGATCCGGTACGAGAACCCGTCCCGCACCCGGTCCGGTCCGTGCCCCGGCGGGCCGGGCCGCAGCGCCAGCAGTGCCAGCGCCCGCCACTCGTTCTCGTCCGGCCGGCCCGAGGTGTCCACCTCGGCCCGGCGCTCGATGCCCGCGAAGCCGCCCGTCCGTACCACCAGAATCCGCATGTCCGGGCTTCTACCCCAGCCCGACCGCCGACCACGCCTTCTGCATGGCCTGGTGCTCCGCGCCGCCCTCCCCGTACCGGGCGACGGCCGCGGCCACCGAGAGCCGGGCGAAGTCCGCGAAGTCGGCGTCGGAGGCGAGTTCGCCGCCGGTCAGCGTGTCGTACCAGATCCGCCCGGCGCGCTCCCAGGCCTTGCCGCCCAGTTCGCTCGCCACGATGTAGAACGCGTGGTTGGGGATCCCGGAGTTGATGTGCACGCCGCCGTTGTCGCCGTGCGTGCTGACGTAGCCGTCCATCGTCGCGGGCTGCGGGTCCTTGCCGAGTTCGTCGTCGTCGTACGCGGTTCCCGGCGCCTTCATCGAGCGCAGGGCGACCCCGGTGACGTTGGGCCCGAGCAGGCCGGCGCCGATCAGCCAGTCCGCCTGGTCGGCCGTCTGCCCCAGCGAGTACTGCTTGATCAGCGAACCGAACACGTCCGACATCGACTCGTTCAGCGCGCCCGACTGGCCGCGGTACTCCAGGTTGGCCGTGTACTGGGTGACGCCGTGGGTCAGCTCGTGCCCGATCACGTCCACGGACACCGTGAAGTCGAGGAACAGGTCGCCGTCACCGTCGCCGAAGACCATCTGGCGGCCGTCCCAGAAGGCGTTGTCGTAGTCCTGCCCGTAGTGGACGCTCGCGTCCAGCGGCAGGCCCGCGTCGTCGATCGAGTGGCGCCCGAACCCCTTGAGGAACAATTCGTACGTGGCTCCCAGCCCGGCGTAGGCGCGGTTGACGCTCGCGTCGCCGGTCGGCTCGTCGCCCTCGGCGCGCACCTTCGTGCCCGGCAGCCGGGTGCGGTGCGAGGCGTCGTAGACCGTCCGTTGCGGCTGGTCGGAGACGGGCGTTCCGAGCGCCGGGGCGATGCCCCGGACAGTGGTGACCCGGCGGCGGGTGCGCAGGGCGGCGTCGTGTTCGAGGGTCCGCTGGGCGGTGTCGGCGCGGCGGGTGTCCTCGGAGCGGGCGATCCGGTCCAGGAGGTGGGGCGGCACGACCGTGCAGAAGACGGGGTGGCCGGGGCGAAGAGTGGCATCCATGTGCGCAATGTGGCAGTGCGTGACGGTCCTGTCACTAATCGCGACCATGATTCATTCGGTTGTCTGAAAGCCGTCACGCCGCGTTGACGGATCGGCCGGACATTCCCTGTGCGCAAGGTTCCATAAGGAGTCTTAACTCACAAAAGGGTACAAAACGGACCACAGGGTCTTGCATACTGAAACAGGTCCTCGCGCTACGGCGCGGCTCCGCTAGGCTCGGCCCATCATGCGTTTCGGGCTGCTTCTCCTTAGCTGCCGCGGCGAGGGTCTGTAGTCGTAGGCCGGCCCCCTCCCCGCGGAGTCTGGTGTTGCGGATTTACGACCGCCGTCGGCCGTCCCAGCGAACTACACGCGGACACGCGAGGAGCCCCACGCCATGAGCCAGCACACTTTCGCAGGTCGCCCCACGCCCATCACGAACGCGACCCATACGCAGCAGCCGTCCGGGATGCCCATCCACAAGTACGGCTTCTACGAGCAGGTGGAGATCCCGGACCGCACCTGGCCGGACGCCCGCGTCACCAAGGCCCCCCGCTGGCTGTCCACCGACCTGCGCGACGGCAACCAGTCGCTGATCGACCCGATGACCCCCGCCCGCAAGCGCGAGATGTTCGACCTGCTGGTGCGCATGGGCTACAAGGAGATCGAGGTCGGCTTCCCCTCCTCCGGTGAGACGGACTTCGCCTTCGTCCGCTCCATCATCGAAGAGGGCGCGATCCCCGACGACGTCACCATCTCCGTACTGACGCAGGCCCGCGAGGACCTGATCGAGCGGACCGTGGAGTCGCTGGTCGGCGCCAAGCGCGCCACCGTGCACCTGTACAACGCGACCGCCCCGACCTTCCGCCGGGTCGTCTTCCGCGGCTCCAAGGAGCAGATCAAGCAGATCGCCGTCGACGGCACCCGCCTGGTCATGGAGTACGCCGACAAGCTGCTGGGCCCCGAGACCGTCTTCGGCTACCAGTACAGCCCCGAGATCTTCACCGACACCGAGCTGGACTTCGCCCTGGAGGTCTGCGAGGCCGTCTGTGACGTGTGGCAGCCCGGTGAGGGCCGCGAGATCATCCTGAACCTGCCCGCCACGGTGGAGCGCTCCACGCCGTCCACCCACGCGGACCGCTTCGAGTGGATGGCCCGCAACCTGACCCGCCGCGAGCACATCTGCATCTCCGTCCACCCCCACAACGACCGCGGCACCGCCGTCGCCGCCGCCGAACTGGCCCTGATGGCCGGCGCCGACCGGATCGAGGGCTGCCTGTTCGGGCAGGGCGAGCGCACCGGCAACGTCGACCTGATCACGCTGGGCATGAACCTGTTCTCGCAGGGCATCGATCCGCAGATCGACTTCTCGCAGATCGACGAGATCCGCCGCACCAGCGAGTACTGCAACCAGATGGAGGTCCACCCGCGCCACCCCTACGCGGGCGACCTGGTCTACACCGCCTTCTCCGGCTCCCACCAGGACGCCATCAAGAAGGGCTTCGACGCCATGGAGGCCGACGCGGCCGCCCAGGGCAAGACCGTGGACGACATCGAGTGGGCCGTGCCGTACCTGCCGATCGACCCGAAGGACGTCGGCCGCTCCTACGAGGCGGTCATCCGGGTCAACTCGCAGTCCGGCAAGGGCGGCATCGCGTACGTCCTGAAGAACGACCACAAGCTGGACCTGCCGCGCCGCATGCAGATCGAGTTCTCCCGGATCATCCAGGCCAAGACCGACGCCGAGGGCGGCGAGGTCACGCCGAAGGCGATCTGGAACGTCTTCCAGGACGAGTACCTGCCCAACCCGGAGAACCCGTGGGGCCGCATCCAGCTGCGCTCCGGCTCGACCGCCACCGACAAGGACGGCACCGACACGCTGACCGTCGAGGCGGTGGTCGACGGCGGCGAGACCGTCCTGACCGGCACCGGCAACGGTCCGATCTCGGCCTTCTTCGACGCGCTGGCCGGCATCGGCGTCGACGCCCGCCTGCTGGACTACACCGAGCACACGATGAGCGAGGGCGCCTCCGCCGTCGCCGCCTCGTACATCGAGTGCGCGATCGACGGCCGCGTCCTGTGGGGCATCGGCATCGACGCCAACACCACCCGCGCCTCGCTGAAGGCCGTCATCTCCGCCGTCAACCGCGCGGGCCGCTGATCCCACCGGCCGTCCGCGCCGAACCCCGCACCTTCCCCGGGAGGGCGCGGGGTTCCGCTTTTCCCGGGCGCGGCCGCGCCCCTGGCGCGCGTCACGGCGGGGGCGCAGATCGGCCAACTCCGGTTCCGGGGCCAGGTTGTCTTGTCACACGACTGACACACACTCACGGATGTGGCTAACATCACGCCAACCCGGCGATGGTGCCATGGGGTCCGTATACGGAGGTGCGACGTGCTGCCAGTTCGGGGTGGGGACGGCCGGAAGCTGACCGTATGGGGCATCCGTACCACCTGGAGCACCGTGGCCGACGGGGAGTTCTTCTGCCCCGGCTGCGGCGGTGACCGCAACTACCGCCGGCGCACCGGCCGGCGCCGCTTCGCGGTCCTCGGCGTGCCGCTGCTGCCCCGCGGGTCCGCCGGGCCGGTGGTCGAGTGCCAGGCCTGCAAGGCGCGCTTCGACACCGATGTGCTGGACCACCTAACCACCACCCGCTTCTCGGCGATGCTCCGCGACGCCGTGCACACCGTCTCGCTGGCCGTCCTCGCCGCCGGCGGGACCGCCTCGCGCAGCGCCCTGGAGGCGGCCGCCTGCGCCGTACGGGCCGCCGGGTTCCGGGACTGCACGGAGGAGCAGCTGGAGTCCCTGGTGGACGCCCTCGCCGCCGAGGAGGGCCGGCTGGGCCTGTACGACGGCCCGGAGTGCCGCGGGGCCGCGCTGTCGATAGAGCTCCACGAGGCGCTGGAACCGCTCGCGCCGCACCTGGCCGGACCGGGACGGGCGTCGCTCCTGCTGCAGGGCGCCCGGATCGCCCTCGCCGACGGACCGTACATCCCGGCCGAGCGCGAGGTGCTGGCCACCGTGGGCGCGGCGCTGCGGATGGGCGCCGATGAGGTCACCCGGCTGCTCTCGGCGGTCCGCGCCCCGTAACGATCCGGCCACGCGAGGCCGAACCGGCCCCTCCGTCATCTGTGTCACTGACGGAGGCGCCTTACCGTCCGAGGCGGTGCGTCCACCCCTCGGACGGCCTCGAACGCGCGCCCGATGGCGGCCGCGGTCCTGCCTGTGCAGCGTTGCGCCGCAGGTCGGAGGGGGTGCGTCGAGCAGGGCGACGCGGCACCGGGCAGGTTGTGCGGACTGTCGCCCTTACGCCTGCGGGCCGCCCGTGCGCCAGTGGAGGAACCTCTCAATCTGGCGCCCCAGAACGTCAACACTTTGTCGAAGTCGACGATATCTGTGAGCGCGCCCACAGGCGTTCAATTCCGGTCACACGACGAGACGCCGCCGGTAACACAGCGGGGCTTCGATTCACGTGAACTCCACTGAAACCCCGCCGGACCAACGGAGCCCAGCACGCGCTGGGGGAGACCACTTCGGCCGGGGACAACCAGATCTCCTCTTACTTACCTACCCTGAAGGGCAAGGCAGAGATGCCACGTGTCGCCGCCCGGCTTTCCGCCGTCGGAGAGCAGAGCCCGCACCCGGTCGACGAGGTGCTCCCCCTCCCCAAGCTCGCGCTGTACGGCTTCCAGCACGTACTCGCCTTCTACGCCGGCGCGGTGATCGTCCCGATCCTCGTCGGCAGTGCGCTCAAGCTGAGCCCGCAAGACCTGATCTACCTGATCAACGCGGACCTCTTCACCTGCGGAATCGCCTCGATCATCCAGGCGTGGGGCATCGGCCGGGTCGGCGCCCGGCTGCCGATCATCCAGGGCGTCACCTTCACCGCCGTCTCCCCGATGATCGCGATAGGCCTCGGGGCGGGTGGCGGGACGGCCGCCCTGCTGGTCATCTACGGCGCCGTCATCACGGCAGGCCTCGCCACGTTCGCCTTCGCCTGGATGCCCGCCCGGGTCTTCCGCGTCGTGATGTCGCTGTTCCCGCCCGTCGTCACCGGTACGGTCATCACCATCCTGGGCGTCGTACTGCTCCCGGTCGCCCTCAAGGACGCCGTCGGCGGCGCCCCGCTCGTCGGCGACGGCGGCGACCCGCGGCAACTGGCCTACGCGGTCGGCACCATGCTCTTCGTCCTGGTGGTCATGCGGCTGCGCCGGCCCTTCCTCTCCAGCATCGCGGTCCTGCTGGGCCTGGTGGCCGGCACCCTGCTCGCCTTCGTCCTGGGCGATGCGAAGCTCGACGCGGTCAAGAACTCCGACTGGGTGGGGGTGACCACCCCCTTCCACTTCGGCGCCCCCAAGTTCGAGTGGTTCCCGATCTTCCTGATGCTGATCGTCATGCTGATCACCATGGTGGAGACCACCGGTGACACCTACGCCATCGGCGAGATCGTCGGCAAGGACATCGACAGCGAGACCGTGGCCCGTGCCCTGCGCGCCGACGGAGCCGCCACGGCCATCGGCGGTCTGCTCAACTCCTTCCCGTACGTGGCCTTCGCGGAGAACGTCGGCCTGGTCCGGGTCACCAAGGTCAAGAGCCGGTTCGTGGTGGTCGCGGCCGGCGTCATCATGATCGTCCTGGGTCTGCTGCCGAAGGCGGCCGCCGTGGTCGCCGCGATCCCGCCCGGGGTACTGGGCGGCGCCGCCACCGTCATGTTCGGCATGGTCGCGCTGGCCGGCATCCAGACGCTGGGCAAGGTGGAGCTGCGGGAGGAGAAGAACGCGCTCATCGTCGGCGTCTCCCTGGCCTTCGCGCTCTTCCCGGCCACCGTCCCGGCCTACTTCGACAAGCACCTGAGCGCGGACCTGTCGTCGCTGCTCAACAGCGGCGTCACGCTCGGTGCCACGGCGGCGATCGTCCTGAACCTCCTCTTCAACGGCCTGGCCAAGGGCGACGCGCACAACGTCCCCCGCCTGGCCCTGCCGGCCCAGGCCGCACCAGACGGAGCGGACACTGCGGTCGACGCGGAAACCGAGCCGGGGGCCGACGCGGACACCGTCCCGCAGGCCGATGCGGGTGCCGATGCCGAGGCCGAGGGCAAAGCCGGGGACGCGCCCGGCGCGGAAGCGGACGCGGAGCCCGAGTCCCGCCCCGCCGCCGAACCCGGGGTGGCGGAGGAGAGGAAGCCGGTACGAGCCGCCGCCGCCCCGGACCCGGCGGACGAGGCGGCCGCCCCCGCCTCCTGACCGCTCCGAAGACCGAGGGCCTCCTCTTCCCCCCCGGAGGAGGCCCTCGCCGTCCTTCCCCGCGGCCCCGACCGGGTTCCCGCACAACCGGGTTCCCGCACAGGGGACAATGGGTCCATGAGTCTGTTCCGCGACGACGGCATCGTGCTGCGCACCCAGAAGCTGGGTGAGGCGGACCGCATCATCACCCTCCTCACCCGGGGCCACGGCCGGGTCCGGGCCGTCGCGCGCGGAGTGCGGCGTACGAAATCCAAGTTCGGCGCCCGGCTGGAACCTTTCTCCCACGCCGACGTGCAGTTCTTCGCGCGCGGCAGCGAGCTGGTCGGCCGCAGCCTGCCGCTGTGCACCCAGACCGAGATCATCGCCCCGTACGGCAACGGCATCGTCACCGACTACCCCCGCTACACCGCCGGCACCGCGATGCTGGAGACCGCCGAGCGCTTCACCGAGAACGAGGGCGAGCCGGCCGTCCAGCAGTACCTGCTGCTCGTCGGAGCCCTGCGCACGCTCTCGCGCGGCGAGCACGAGCCGCACCTCATCCTGGACGCCTTCCTGCTGCGCTCGCTGGCCGTCAACGGCTACGCGCCGAGCTTCGAGGACTGCGCGAAGTGCGGCATCCACGGTCCCAACCGGCACTTCTCCGTCGCCGCGGGCGGGGTCATATGCGGGGACTGCCGGGTGCCCGGCAGCGTCGTACCCTCGTCGGAGGCCATCGCCCTGCTCAGCGCGCTGCTGACGGGCGACTGGAGCCACGCGGACGCCTGCGAGGCGCGTCACGTGCGGGAGGGCAGCGGGCTGGTCTCGGCCTATTTGCACTGGCATCTGGAGCGCGGGCTACGCTCCCTGCGATACGTCGAGAAATAGGAGCTGGGCACATGGCACGACGCGGGATTCTGGGGCGCTCTCGCCGCGAGTACAAGGTTCCCGAGCCGCACCCCTCCGGTGAGCGCCCGCCGAAGATCCCCGGCGAGCTGGTCCCGAACCACGTCGCCGTCGTCATGGACGGCAACGGCCGCTGGGCCAAGGAGCGCGGGCTGCCGCGCACCGAGGGCCACAAGGTGGGCGAGGGCGTCGTGCTCGACGTGCTCAAGGGCTGCCTGGAGATGGGCGTCAAGAACCTGTCCCTGTACGCCTTCTCGACGGAGAACTGGAAGCGCTCGCCCGACGAGGTCCGCTTCCTGATGAACTTCAACCGGGACGTCATCCGGCGCCGCCGGGACGAGATGAACGAGCTGGGCATCCGCATCCGCTGGGTCGGCCGGATGCCGAAGATGTGGAAGTCGGTGGTCCAGGAGCTCCAGATCGCGCAGGAGCAGACCGTCGACAACGATGCGATGACCCTGTACTTCTGCGTCAACTACGGCGGGCGCGCCGAGATCGCGGACGCGGCGCAGGCGATCGCCCGGGACGTGGCGGCGGGCAAGCTGGACCCCTCGAAGGTCAACGAGAAGACCTTCGCGAAGTACATCTACTACCCGGACATGCCGGACGTCGACCTGTTCCTGCGGCCGAGCGGTGAGCAGCGCACCTCCAACTACCTGATCTGGCAGAGCGCGTATGCCGAGATGGTGTTCCAGGACGTGCTGTGGCCCGACTTCGACCGCCGTGACCTGTGGCGGGCCTGCCTGGAGTACGCCCAGCGCGACCGCCGCTTCGGCGGCGCGGTCCCCAACCAGCCGGCCCCGAACACCCCGCGCTGACCCACCCGCGGCTCAGGGGGCCTGGTGCTGTCCGCCGGCGTGCCGGTCAAGCAGGGCGGGCAGCACCCGGGCGTCGCGCGCTCCCTCGCGGGCGCGGCGGTGCGGCGGGTAGTCACGCCGTCCGGCCCCCGGGCCCCGGCTCACGGCGGGGCGCCCGGGACCGGGTGGGTCTAGGCCGCCGCGGCCGCGCAGTCCGCGCAGGTGCCGAAGATCTCCACGGTGTGGGCGACGTTCACGTAGCCGTGTTCGGCGGCGATGGCCTCCGCCCACTTCTCCACGGCCGGGCCCTCGACCTCGACCGCCTTGCCGCACTTGCGGCACACCAGGTGATGGTGGTGGTCGCCCGTGGAGCAGCGCCGGTAGACGGATTCGCCGTCACTGGTGCGCAGCACGTCCACCTCGCCGGCGTCGGCGAGGGACTGGAGGGTGCGGTAGACGGTGGTCAGGCCCACGGAGTCGCCGCGGTGCTTGAGCATGTCGTGCAGCTCCTGGGCGCTGCGGAACTCGTCCACCTCGTCCAGTGCCGCGGCCACGGCGGCACGCTGCCGGGTGGATCGTCCTCGTACTGGCGCGGTCTCGCCAGGCGCAGTCGCCACCGGTTCCTCCTCGTGTCGGCCTCGCCCCATTGTGCCAGGCTGCCGAACGGCTAGACCTTCACGTCGTCGCGTGTGCAGACCTCTTCGGCCAGCCGGGCCGCACGCGCGCGGCGCCGGGCCACGGGGGTGGACAGGGCCGTCATGACCATGAAGACGCCGATGGCGAGCAGCACGATCGTGGCGCCCGACGGTACGTCGATGTAGTACGTCGCCGCCGTGCCGGTCAGGGACACGGCCAGGCTGATCGCGATGGCCAGGCCCAGCGTGGCGGCGAAACCGCGCGTCAGGCGCTGCGCGGCGGCGACCGGGATCACCATCATGGCGCTGACCAGCAGCAGGCCGACGATGCGCATCGCGACGGTCACGGTGATCGCGGCGGTGACCGCGATCAGCAGGTTCAGCGCGCGCACCGGCAGGCCGGTGACGCGGGCGAACTCCTCGTCCTGGCAGACGGCGAAGAGCTGCCTGCGCAGGCCGATGGTCACTGCGATCACGAACGCCGCCAGGATCACGACGGCGGTCACGTCCTGGGTCGAGACCGTGGTGATCGAGCCGAACATGGCGCTGACCAGGTTGGTCGTGGACCCGCCGGGAGCCATGTTGATGATCAGGACACCGCCCGCGAGGCCGCCGTAGAAGAGCATCGCGAGGGCGACGTCGCCGCTGGTCCTGCCGCGCGAGCGGATCATCTCCATGGCGACGGCGCCGAGCACGGCGACCAGCGTCGCCATCCACACCGGGCTGGTGTTGAGCAGGAAGCCGAGGGCGACGCCGGTCATGGCGACGTGGCCGAGGCCGTCGCCCATCACGGCCTGGCGGCGCTGGACGAGGTACGTGCCGATCGCGGGAGCGGTGATGCCGACCAGCGCGGCGGCGACGAGGGCCCGCACCATGAAGGGGTAGTGGAGGAGGTCCATCAGCTCAGCAGTCCCGTCCGCAGGGGCTCGGCGTCGTGCGCCGCGTGGGGGTGTACGTGGTCGTGGCCGGGCAGCGCGTGCTGGCCGACGGCCTGCGGGGGCGGCCCGTCGTGCACGACGCAGCCGTCGCGCAGGACGACCGCCCGGTCGATCAGCGGCTCCAGGGCGCCCAGCTCGTGCAGGACGAGGAGCACGGTCGTGCCGGCGGCCACCTGTCCGCGCACGGCCTTGGCGAGGACCTCCTGGTTGGCCAGGTCGACGCCGGCCATGGGCTCGTCCATGATCAGCAGTTCGGGTTCGACGGCGAGCGCCCGGGCGATGAGCACGCGCTGGTGCTGCCCGCCGGACAGGGCGTTGACGGAGGCATCGGCGTACGTACCCATGTCGACGAGGTCCAGCGCGCGCTCCACGGCGAGCCGGTCGGCCTTGCGCAGGACGCCGAAGCGGGAGCGGGCCAGCCGGCCGGCGGAGACGACCTCCCGGACCGTGGCGGGGACGCCGCTGGCGGCCGTGGTGCGCTGGGGGACGTAGCCGATCCGCGACCACTGCCGGAACCGCTTGAAGTCCGTGCCGAAGAGCGAGAGCCCGCCGTCGGTGAGCGGGACCTGGCCGACGACGGCGCGGACGGCCGTGGACTTGCCCGAGCCGTTGGCGCCGAGGAGGGCGACGACCTCGCCCGGGCGGACGGTGAGGTCGACCCCGCGCAGCACGGGGCGCGAGCCGAGCGAGGCCGTGGCCCCGCGCAGGGATATGACGGGCTGCTCGGTCGCCGATGCGGTTGTCCGGGACTCCATGGCTCGCGCCTCCGTTGCTGCTACTGCTGTCATTACTTGGCGCCCAGCGCCTTCTGCAGGTTCTTGAGGTTGGACCGCATGACCTCGAAGTAGTCAGCGCCCTGCGACTTGTCGGTGATTCCCTCGAGGGGATCGAGGACATCGGTCTTGAGACCGGTGTCGGTGGCGAGCGTCCTGGCCGTCTTGTCGCTGGCCAGGGTCTCGAAGAAGACGGTGGACACGTTGTCCTTCTTGGCGATGGCCTGGAGGTCCCTCATCCGGGCCGGGCTCGGCTCGGACTCGGGGTCGACGCCGGAGATGCCCTCTTGGTCGAGGCCGTAGCGCTCGGCGAGGTAGCCGAAGGCGGCGTGGGTGGTGATGAAGGTCTTGGAGGCCGTGTTGCCCAGGGCGTTCTTGTACTCGGTGTCCAGTGCGGCCAGCTTGGCGAGCAGCTCGTCGGTGTTCTTCCCGTAGTCGGCCGCGTGGGCGGGGTCGGCCTTCCGCAGCGCGGCGCCGACGCCCTTGGCGATCTCGGCGTACTTGTTCGGGTCGAGCCAGACGTGCGGGTCCGCGCCGGCCTCGCCGTGCCCGTGGCCGGCGTCCTCGCCCTCGGCCGGGTGGTCGTCGTGGCCGGAGGCGGTGTGCTGCTCCAGCTTGGTGAGGGCGGCGGCGTCGACGGTGTTCTTCACGCCGGCCTGGGCCACGGCCTTGTCGACGGCGGGCTGGAGGGACTTGAGGTAGAGCACCACGTCGGATTCGCCGAGCTGGGCGGTCTGCTTCGGGGTGATCTCCAGGTCGTGCGGTTCGACGCCCGGCTTGGTCAGGGTGTCGACCTTCACGTGGTCCTTGCCGATCTGTTCGGCGAGGTACTGGAGCGGGTAGAACGAGGCCATCACACCGAGTTTGCCGTCCTTGTCACCACCCGCGGCGCCGGCGCCGGAGCAGGCGGTGAGCGCCGTAGCGGCGAGGGCCACGGCTCCGGCGAGGGCGGCGTTCGGTATGAGGCGTCGTACGTTCATGACATCCATTTTCATCAAAGATGGAAACGATTGTCAAAAACCCTGGTGGGGCGGGCTGCGGGAGGCCGTTGCAGGGGGTCCGATTTGAAAGCGGGGGTGCGGGCGCCGGTAACCTAAAGGCTTCGCCGTTCGTCCTCGTAATGAAGAGAGCACCGTGGCCGCCGACAAGATCGAAACCATCGTCAGCCTGAGCAAGCGCCGTGGCTTCGTTTTCCCGTGCAGTGAGATCTACGGCGGTTCCAGGGCTGCCTGGGACTACGGCCCGCTCGGCGTCGAGCTCAAGGAGAACATCAAGCGTCAGTGGTGGAAGGCCATGGTCACCGGGCGTGAGGACATCGTCGGCCTCGACTCCTCCGTCATCCTGGCCCCCGAGGTCTGGCAGGCCTCCGGCCACGTCGCGACCTTCTCCGACCCGCTGACCGAGTGCACCTCCTGCCACAAGCGGCACCGCGCGGACCACCTGGAAGAGGCGTACGAGGCCAAGCACGGCCGCCTTCCCGCCAACGGTCTCGCCGACATCAACTGCCCCAACTGTGGTGTCAAGGGCCAGTTCACCGAGCCGAAGCAGTTCTCCGGCATGCTGGAGACCCACCTCGGTCCGACCCAGGACACCGGCTCCAAGGCGTACCTGCGCCCCGAGACCGCCCAGGGCATCTTCACCAACTTCGCCCAGGTGCAGACCACCTCGCGCAAGAAGCCGCCCTTCGGCATCGCGCAGATGGGCAAGTCCTTCCGCAACGAGATCACCCCCGGCAACTTCATCTTCCGCACCCGCGAGTTCGAGCAGATGGAGATGGAGTTCTTCGTCAAGCCGGGCGAGGACGAGCAGTGGCAGGAGTACTGGATGGCCGAGCGGTGGAACTGGTACCGCGACCTCGGCATCCGCGAGGAGAACATCCGCTGGTACGAGCACCCGAAGGAGAAGCTGTCCCACTACTCGAAGCGCACCGCCGACATCGAGTACCGCTTCAACTTCGGTGGCAATGAGTTCTCCGAGCTGGAGGGCGTGGCCAACCGCACCGACTACGACCTGAAGGCCCACTCCGCCGCTTCCGGCCAGGACCTGTCGTACTTCGACCAGGAGGCCGGCGAGCGCTACACCCCGTACGTCATCGAGCCGGCGGCCGGTGTCAACCGCGCCATGCTCGCCTTCATGCTCGACGCGTACAACGAGGACGAGGCCCCCAACGCCAAGGGCGTCATGGAGAAGCGCACGGTCATGCGCCTCGACCCGCGCCTGGCGCCCATCAAGGTCGCCGTCCTGCCGCTGTCCCGCAACCCGCAGCTGTCGCCGAAGGCCAAGGGTCTCGCCGCCGACCTGCGCAAGAACTGGAACATCGAGTTCGACGACGCGGGCGCGATCGGCCGCCGCTACCGCCGCCAGGACGAGATCGGCACGCCGTTCTGCGTGACCGTCGACTTCGACACCCTGGACGACAATGCGGTGACCGTGCGCGAGCGCGACACCATGAAGCAGGAGCGCGTCTCCCTGGACCAGATCCAGAGCTACCTCGGCAGCCGTCTGCTCGGCTGCTAGGTCCCGCCGACACGGCCGGTGGCCCGGTACGCGTCCTGCGCGTACCGGGCCACCGTCGTCCGTGCCGGTCAGACCGCCGCGGTCTGGGCCGCCGCGGTTTCGGCGGCACGCCGCTCGCCTTCGGCCTTCGAGCGCTTGCCGTACAACGTCGTCCACACGGCCAGCGCGCCGAGCACCCCGTAGATCATGATCGGGCTGATGACCACCATGGTGTCGGTGGGCAGCGTGTACGCCAGGGCGACCCGTACTGACGCCTCCGCCAGGTAGGCCACTCCCCATACCGTGGTCATCACGGTCATCGTGCGGCGGAACCCCTCGAACTGCCACAGGCCGTTCCACCAAGCGGTGCTCTCCGGCGTGCCGTCGGTGGCGAACTTGCGGCCGAAGTAGAACATCAGCGGCCGCGGCGCGAGCAGGGTGGCGAGGCACAGCAGGCCGAACAGCCCCGTCACGCCGGAGTCCTTGATCAGCAGCGCCCGGGCGGAGTGCGCGCCGGCGAGCGAGACGACGGCGGTGATCACGAGGAACACCAGGGTGACGACGGCGAACTCGTCGAGCTTGCGGCGCCACGCCAAGCTGATCACGCTGTCGAGCACCGGCCAGGCGCTGCTGGCCAGCAGCGCACCGAACTCGCTCCAGCCGTGGTCGTGAAGCTGGTTGTACGTGATGATCGGTGCGACCACGTTGAGACCGATGGTCAGGATCCAGCCGAGCGCCGCAGCGCCCCCCGAGCGTGCCGGTGGCGCCGGCTGGTCGTCCGGGAGCTCTTGGGCAACGGACATCTTTCCCCCTGAGTGGTACCTGGTGAGTGCGATCGGGGGGAACGTAGGGCAGGTGTGCGGCCCGCGACAGGACCCCCCGCCCCAAATGATCACCAAGTTGACCGGAATCGCACACTCCGGCGCAGGGGGCCGGTTCAGGCCCGCAGGCCCCGGATGATCAGCGAAGTGACCGCCTCGAACTCCGCGATGATCGAGGGGGAGAGCCAGTCGGCCGCGTACTGCGGATCATGGAAGCGCCCGGTGGCGTCGAACACCGCGCGGGCGGCGGCCGGCACGTCCTGCGCGGCCAGCGTCCCGTCGGCGACTCCCTCGGCGATGATCCGGGTCAACTGCCCGATCAGCGCGTTCAGGTGGTGGTCCACCACCCCGCTGTTCTCGGCCAGCAGCACCGTGTACGTCGCGAACAGCTCCGGGTCGTCGCCCGCCTTGTGCCGCTTGGCTTCGAAGAGCGCCTCCAGCCAGGCCTCCAGCTTGGAGGGGGCCGGCTCGGCGGGCGCCGAGGCGATCTCCTCCAGTTGTACGACGCTCTTGGCGAGCCAGCGGTCGGTGACGGCTTCGCGCAGCGCCGCCTTCGACGGGAAGTGCCGGTACACGCTGCCGTGGCTGACGCCCAGCGCGCGCGCCACGTCCACCACGGTCGCCTTGGTCGGGCCGAAGCGGCGCAGCACCTCCTCGGTGGTTTCGAGGATGCGCTCGGGGGTCAGGGGCTCGGCAGCAGGGGACGGCATGGGTACGACCGTACCGCCAGGTCAGTGTTCGCTGTCGAGGTGGGCCATCTGCTCCGCGGGGTAACGCTCGCCGGCCGCGGCCCCTGCGGGTATCGCCGCCTCGATGGCTGCCAGATCGGCGGGGCTCAGCTCCACCTCCAGGGCGCCCAGGGCCTCCTCCAGCCGGTCCCGGCGCCGGGCGCCCACCAGCGGAACGATGTCGACCCGGTGCCTCGGACCCTGCGCGAGGACCCAGGCGATGGCGGTCTGGGCGACGCTCACTCCCTTCTCCTGCGCCACCTTGCGCAGCGCCTCCACCAGATCGAGGTTCCGGTCGAGGTTCTCTCCCTGGAAGCGGGGGCTCATGCCGCGGAAGTCGCCGGGGGCCAGCTGCCGGTCACGGCTGAAGTGGCCGCTGATCAGCCCCCGGGACAGCACCCCGTACGCGGTGATGCCTATGCCGAGCTCGCGCGCGGCCGGCAGGATCTCTGCCTCGATCCCGCGCGACAACAGCGAGTATTCGATCTGGAGGTCCGCGATCGGAGCCACCGCGGCGGCCCGGCGCAGGGTGTCCGCGCCGACCTCCGAGAGCCCGATGTGCCGCACGTGCCCGGCCTCGACCGCTTCGGCGATCGCGCCGACCGTCTCCTCGATCGGCACGGCCGGGTCGAGGCGGGCGATGCGGTAGATGTCGATGTGGTCCCGGCCCAGCCGCTGGAGCGAGTAGGCGAGGAAGTTCTTCACGGCCTCGGGCCGCCCGTCGATGCCGGTGAAGCCGCCCTCGACCGTCCGCAGGGCGCCGAACTTCACGCTGGTCAGCGCCCGCTCGCGGAGCGCCGCGGGTGCGCTGCGCAGGGCTTCGCCGATCAGCAGCTCGTTGTGGCCCATGCCGTAGAAGTCGCCGGTGTCGAGCAGCGTGTCCGTGCCCTCGGGGGCGGCGTCCAGGTAGGCGTGGATGGTGGCGATCGACTCGGCCCGGTCGGTCTCCCCGTACAGCGCGGACATGCCCATGCAGCCGAGCCCGAGCGGGAAGACGGCGGGGCCGGTGGCGCCGAGGGGCGTCGTCGCGGATGCCGTCGTGGATGCCTCGCGGGGGTTCTCGTTCGTCGTCATGCAACAACCTTGGCATGACGGGTGACAGATTTCAATATCTGTCACCCGTCCGGGATCAGGCCAGCGCGCGCAGTACGAGCGCGGCCACCGCCACCAGGGTGAGCACGGCCGCCGGGGCGAAGGCGTGGTCCTTGACGCGGACGTGGCTGACGACCGCACCGATGAAGTAGAGCGTCACGCCCGCGGCGGCGGCGACCCCCAGCGGCGCCATCCACAGGCCTGCCACCAGCCCGACCGCCCCGGCCGCCTTCAGGGCGGCCAGCCGCGGCAGCCAGGACGCCGGGACCTCGACCTTGCGCATGTTGGCCACGATCGCCTCGTTGCGCCGGAGCGTGAGGGTGGCGGACGCGGTCAGGGCGAGGGCGAGCAGGGCGGCGACGACGGCGTACGCGAGGAACATGACGAACTCCAACGATCGAGGATGTTAGATCATTGAATAGCATCAATGATTGACTGATCGCAATCATCCGGTAATTGTTACGATGTGGTACATGACGGCAGCTCAGGAACGCCCGCACGCCCCGCAGCGACTGGGGCTGCTGCTGGCCTGGCACGGCTCGATCACCCAGAACCGGATGAAGGCGGCGTTCAGCGCGGCCGGGCTCACGCCCCGGCACGCGATGACGCTGATGGAACTGGAGGAGGGCCCGATCGGCCAACGGGCGCTCGCCGAGCGGCTGGAGATGGACCCGAGCGTGCTGGTCGGCATCCTCAACGACCTGGAGGGCGACGGGCTGGCCGAGCGCCGCAGGGACCCGGCCGACCGCCGACGCCACAACGTGGCCCTCACCGACGCGGGGGCGGCCGCCCTGGGCAAGGCGAACGCCGCACTGGACCAGGTCGAGCTCGTGCTGTTCTCCGGGCTCTCGCGGCACGAGCAGGACGCCCTGCGCGGCCTCCTCGCCCGCATCGACTCACACGCCGACGACTTCGACTGCACCGAATAGCGCGCGGCGGCCCGGGCGGGGGAGCCGCGGGCCGCGCGCTCCAAGGCGCCGGTGCTACGTCGCGGACACGCCCTCGCCCAGGGCGCGGGCCGTTCGGGTCGCCGTGCGCAGGGCCCAGCGGCCGGTCGTCGCGACGCCCATGGCCAGCACCAGTACTCCGCACAGCGTGATGATCCACCAGGCCGGCAGCGCCGCCGCGACGAAGCCGTCCCCGCCGGCCAGTCCGGCCGCCAGTACGGCGCCGATCACGGCCACGCCCAGCGTCCCTCCGGTCTGCCGGCTGGTCGACGCCACCGCCGCCGCCACCCCCGCCTGGGCGCGCGGCATCCCGGACACCGCCGTGTTGGTGATCGGCGCGTTGACCATGCCGAAGCCGAGGCCGAACAGCACGTACCCGGCGAACATCAGCGGGTCCGACCCCTCCGCCGAGAACGCCGCGAACAGCAGCCCGCTCGCCCCCATCGCTACCCCCGCGATCACCAGCGGCACCCGCGGCCCCACCGCGCCGACCAGCCGCCCGGACAGCGGCGCGCACAGGAAGGCGGGCGCCGCCATCGGCAGCATGTACAGGCCGGCGTGCAGCGCGTCCAGCCCCCGTACCTCCTGTAGGTAGAGGGTGTTCAGGAAGAGGAACCCCGACAGGGCGGCGAACGCGCTCACCGCGATCACCGTCGCCCCGCTGAACGGGGCGCTGCGGAAGAACCGCGGGTCGATCAGCGGCTCCGCCCGCCGCGGCTCGTACACCAGCAGCCCCACCAGGGCCGCCACCGCGAGCGCGGCGCACCCGATGACCGTCGGCGAACTCCAGCCGGCCGCCGGGGCCTCGATGATCCCGTACGTCACCGACCCCAGCAGCGCCACGATCAGCACCTGCCCGACCGGGTCCGGGCGGCGCGGGTGCCCGGCCCGCGACTCGGGGATGTAGCGCAGGGTCAGGACGAGGGCCGCCAGTCCCACGGGCACGTTGACCCAGAAGATGGACCGCCAGCCGACCGAGTCCACCAGCAGGCCGCCGATCAGCGGTCCGGCGGCCATGGAGATGCCGACGACCCCGCCCCAGACGCCGATGGCCCGGGCGCGCTCCTTGGGGTCCGTGAACGTGTTGGTGATGATCGACATGGCCACCGGGTTGAGCATCGAGCCACCAACGGCCTGGACCATCCGGAACGCGATCAGCCACTCCAGGCTCGGCGCCAGCGAACACAGCACCGAGCCCGCCGTGAAGACGATCAGACCGGTGCCGAACACCTTCCGGCGCCCGATCCGGTCGCCCGTGGACCCCGCCAGCATCAGCAGCGACGCCAGGACCAGCGTGTACGCGTCGATCGTCCACTGCATCCCCGCCACCGAGGCGTTGAACTCCTCGCGCATGGAGGGGAGGGCGACGTTCAGGACGGTGGTGTCCAGGCTGACGATCAGCAGGCTCATGCAGCAGATGGCCAGCACGAGTCTGCGTCGCCCGGGGCTCAGGGTGCGCATGACTCCGATAGTACGCCTAACTAATGAAATGCGGTCCACTGCCCGGCTGGGCGACAATGGGGGCTATGACCACGCTCCCCCCGCCCCTCGCGATCGGCCCGCACACCGTGCAGCCCCCGGTGGTGCTCGCACCCATGGCCGGCATCACCAACGCCCCGTTCCGCACCCTGTGCCGCGAGTTCAGCGGCGGCAAGGGGCTGTTCGTCAGCGAGATGATCACGACGCGCGCACTGGTCGAGCGCAACGAGAAGACCATGCAGCTGATCCACTTCGACGAGACCGAGAAGCCCCGCTCGATCCAGCTGTACGGAGTCGACCCCGCGACGGTCGGCAAGGCGGTCCGCATGATCGTCGAAGAGGACCGCGCCGACCACATCGACCTCAACTTCGGCTGCCCGGTCCCCAAGGTCACCCGCAAGGGCGGCGGCTCGGCCCTCCCCTACAAACGGAACCTGCTGCGCGCGATCCTGCGCGAGGCCGTGGCCGGCGCCGGTGATCTGCCCGTCACGATGAAGATGCGCAAGGGAATCAACGACGAGCACCTCACCTACCTCGACGCCGGCCGGATCGCGGTCGAGGAGGGCGTCACCGCCATCGCCCTGCACGGGCGCACCACCGCCCAGCACTACGGCGGCACCGCCGACTGGGAGGCCATCGCCCGCCTCAAGGAGCACGTGCCGGAGATCCCGGTGCTCGGCAACGGCGACATCTGGTGCGCCGAGGACGCGCTGCGCATGGTCCGCGAGACCGGCTGCGACGGAGTGGTCGTGGGGCGCGGCTGTCTGGGGCGGCCGTGGCTGTTCAACGACCTGGTCGCCGCCTTCGAGGGGCGCCCCCAGGACTTCCACAAGCCCACGCTGCGCGAGGTCGCGGCCACCATGCACCGGCACGCCCAGCTGCTGGGGGAGTGGATCGGCGACGAGGCGCGCGGGGTGATCGACTTCCGTAAGCACGTGGCCTGGTACCTCAAGGGCTTCGCGGTGGGATCCGAGATGCGCCAGAAGCTGGCGGTGACCTCTTCCCTCGCCGAACTGGACGCTCATCTGAGCGAGCTTGATCTGGACCAGCCCTGGCCCGAGAGCGCCGACGGTCCGCGCGGCCGGACGTCCGGAAACAACCGGGTTGTCCTGCCCGAGGGCTGGTTGAAGGATCCGTACGACTGCGCCGGCGTGACCGAAGACGCCGAGCTGGACACCTCCGGGGGCTGACGGAGGCCGACAAATCGCCCTCGGTGTAGCGTGATATACGCCACGCATGGGAGAGGTTTCGCTCAGATGAGCAGTTAAGCCCCGGGTAAGACTTCCAAAGGGTGGCACTGGGTGCCACTCTTTGTGTGTTCAGTACTTGAACGCAAATGTATCGATGATCGCTCATCCGAGCGGTAGTAGGCCTCAGGCGCCCCCTCACCCTTCGGGATGTGAACGCTGTTCGCCCCGCGGCATTACTTACCGGTTACTTTCGATTGGCTGGCACACGGGTGGTTACAGCCGTATGACGCCCAAGTGGACATACCCAGACGCCTTCGATCTGGGTATGTTCCTGGCCGTCAGGGCAGCCACCCGAGTCCTCGAGGAGTCGAGACCCGTGTCGGAAAACAAAGATCAGAAGTTCGTCTACGACTTCACCGAGGGAAACCGCGACCTCAAGGACCTTCTCGGCGGCAAGGGAGCCAACCTCGCCGAGATGACCAACCTGGGCCTCCCGGTGCCTCCCGGCTTCACCATCACCACCGAGGCCTGCAAGGTCTACCTCGAGAGCGGTGCGGCCCCGGCCGCACTGCGCGACGAGGTCAGCGCCCACCTGGCCGCCCTCGAGGCGAAGATGGGCAAGAAGCTCGGCCAGTCGGACGACCCTCTGCTGGTCTCGGTCCGTTCCGGCGCCAAGTTCTCGATGCCCGGCATGATGGACACCGTCCTCAACATCGGCCTCTCCGACGAGTCCGTGGCCGGCCTCGCCGCCCAGGCCGGCGACGAGCGCTTCGCGTGGGACTCCTACCGCCGCCTGATCCAGATGTTCGGCAAGACCGTTCTCGGCGTGGACGGCGAGCTCTTCGAGGACGCCCTCGAGGAGGCCAAGGCCGCCAAGAAGGTCACCGTCGACACCGACCTCGACGCCGCCGACCTCAAGAAGCTGGTCAAGGGCTTCAAGAAGATCGTCGCGAAGGAGGCCGGCCGCGAGTTCCCGCAGGACGCCCGCGAGCAGATGGACCTCGCCGTCGAGGCGGTCTTCAACTCCTGGAACACCGACCGCGCAAAGCTCTACCGCCGCCAGGAGCGCATCCCCGGCGACCTGGGCACCGCCGTCAACATCTGCTCCATGGTCTTCGGCAACCTCGGCCCGGACTCCGGCACCGGCGTCGCGTTCACCCGCGACCCCGCCAGCGGCCACCAGGGCGTCTACGGCGACTACCTGCAGAACGCGCAGGGCGAGGACGTCGTCGCGGGCATCCGCAACACCGTCCCGCTGGCGGACCTGGAGACCATCGACAAGGCCTCCTACGACCAGCTCATGACGATCATGGAGACGCTGGAGACCCACTACAAGGACCTCTGCGACATCGAGTTCACCATCGAGCGCGGCCAGCTGTGGATGCTCCAGACCCGCGTCGGCAAGCGCACCGCCGGGGCCGCGTTCCGCATCGCCACCCAGCTCGTGGACCAGGGTCTGATCGACGAGGCCGAAGCCCTCCAGCGCGTCAACGGCGCCCAGCTCGCGCAGCTGATGTTCCCCCGCTTCGACGAGGGCGCCGCCACCACGCTGCTCGGCCGCGGCATCGCCGCCTCCCCGGGCGCGGCGGTCGGCAAGGCCGTCTTCGACTCGTACACGGCCGTCAAGTGGTCCCGCTCCGGCGAGAAGGTCATCCTGATCCGCCGCGAGACCAACCCGGACGACCTGGACGGCATGATCGCCGCCGAGGGCATCCTGACCTCCCGCGGCGGCAAGACCTCGCACGCCGCCGTCGTCGCCCGCGGCATGGGCAAGACCTGCGTCTGCGGCGCCGAGGACCTCGAAGTCGACACCAAGCGCCGCCGCATGACGGTCGGCGGGACGGTCATCGAAGAGGGCGACGTCGTCTCGATCGACGGCTCCACCGGCAAGGTCTACCTCGGCGAGGTACCCGTCGTACCGTCCCCCGTGGTCGAGTACTTCGAGGGCCGCATGCACGCCGGCGCCGACGACGCCGACGAGCTGGTCGCCGCCGTGCACCGGATCATGGCGTACGCGGACCGCGTCCGCCGGCTGCGGGTGCGCGCCAACGCCGACAACGCCGAGGACGCCTCGCGCGCCCGCCGCTTCGGCGCCCAGGGCATCGGCCTGTGCCGCACCGAGCACATGTTCCTCGGTGAGCGCCGCGAGATGGTCGAGCGCCTGATCCTCGCCGACACCGACGACGAGCGCGAAGCGGCACTCAGTGCCCTCCTGCCGCTGCAGAAGAAGGACTTCGTCGAGCTGTTCGAGGCGATGGACGGTCTGCCCGTCACCGTCCGCCTCCTCGACCCGCCGCTGCACGAGTTCCTGCCCGACATCACCGAGCTGTCGGTGCGCGTCGCCCTCGCCGAGTCCCGCAAGGACGCCAACGAGAACGACCTGCGCCTGCTCCAGGCCGTGCACAAGCTGCACGAGCAGAACCCGATGCTGGGTCTGCGCGGTGTCCGCCTCGGCCTGGTCATCCCCGGTCTGTTCGCCATGCAGGTACGGGCGATCGCCGAAGCGGCGGCCGAGCGCAAGAACGCCAAGGGCGACCCGCGCCCCGAGATCATGATCCCGCTCGTCGGCACCGTCCAGGAGCTGGAGATCGTCCGCGACGAGGCCGACCAGGTCATCGCCGAGGTCGAGGCCGCCACCGGCACCAGTCTCAAGCTGACCATCGGCACGATGATCGAGCTGCCGCGCGCCGCGCTGACCGCCGGCCAGATCGCCGAAGCCGCGCAGTTCTTCTCCTTCGGCACGAACGACCTGACCCAGACGGTGTGGGGCTTCTCCCGCGACGACGTCGAGGCCAGCTTCTTCACCGCGTACCTGGAGAAGGGCATCTTCGGGGTCTCGCCCTTCGAGACCATCGACAAGGACGGTGTCGGCGCGCTGGTCCGCAGCGCCGTCGAGGCCGGCCGGGCCACCCGCCCCGACCTCAAGCTCGGCGTCTGCGGCGAGCACGGCGGCGACCCCGAGTCGGTGCACTTCTTCCACGAGGTCGGCCTCGACTACGTCTCCTGCTCGCCGTTCCGGATTCCGGTGGCGCGCCTGGAGGCCGGCCGCGCGGCCGCCGAGTCGAAGGGCTCCGACAGCCGCTGAGCCCCCCCGTGCCGGGTTCCGGCGCGGCTCGGCCGGGCACGAACCCGGCCGGGCGGCACCGGTTCCTGAGGCTGCGCCTGCTTCCGGTTTCCCTGACCCCCGGAAGCGGGCGCAGCCTGCTTCGCGTTTAAGGCCCGCATTCAACCAAGTCGCCATTACGGCACCAGGCGGTGGACGGATCCCCACCCGTCCACCGCCTGCCGCCTATCGCCAGGCACGTCGGCGCTTCCCGGTGCGACCGACCGCCAGGCCCCGCAAAGCCCCCCACGGCCTTCACGGAGCGTTTCGGTCGCACCGGAGTGTGCCTGGCGGAGTACAGGATTTCGGTTGTCACGCTCCTGCCGAAAGGGGTTTCAACTGTGGCTGAAAGGGCGTGGTGACCACGTGTGACGGCATGCATACTCATGGGGCGGGGGGATTGCGGTTGCACAGGTGGGGGTTCGGTGCTTCGTATCCATTTCACGGGAGTGGACCTCGCACGCGTACGGATGGCGGGACGTCCTGACGCGTTGTGGGAGACGATTCTTAGTTTTCACCGTTTAAGGGACCGGCGTGACGCCCGGTTGTTCGGTGAATGGCGTACGGAAACCCGCAGCCGGTTGAATAGTGAAACAAGGCTCCTCGGCGCGCTGATACCGGGCCGCGGCTATTTCCCCGATTTCCTCACCCCGGTCGAGGGGCAGTACGGATGGGACCTCGGGCTCGACGCGCTGCGCGGCATCCGCCCCGAGCGAATACGGCGCGAGCTGTCGCTGCTGGGCGCCGGAGCGCGCGTCGGCGCGGCCTTCGGCATGCCGCCGGGAGCGAGCGGCGGGGTCGACACCCTCGTCCCGCGCCGGCTGCGGGAGTTCATGGAGGACGCCGGCGCGCACATGCCGCGGCTGCTCGGCGAACTGCGCGCCTACCACCGGGTGGCCGTGGAGCCCTACTGGACCCACATACAGGCCCAGATCGAGGCCGAGCGGGCCGCCCGGGGGCGGGCACTGCTCGACGGCGGCGCCGACGAGCTGCTCGCCTCTCTGCCGCCGATGCTGCGCTGGCGGGCGCCGGTCCTGGAGTGCGACTACCCCGTCGACCGGGACGTCCGGCTGCGGGGGCGCGGCTTGCTGCTCCAGCCGTCCTTCTTCTGCCGCCGCACCGCCGTCACCCTGCACGACCCGGAGCTGCCGCCGGTCCTGGTGTACCCGGCGGCGGCGCAGCTCGCCTCGGCGCCCGCGCAGGGGGAGGGTGCCCGCCCGGCGGCTGAGCAGCGCCAGCGGACCTTGGGCAAGCTCGTCGGCCACACCCGCTCGGTGGTGCTGCGGGCGATCGGCGACGGCGCCACCACCAGCGAACTGGCCCGCCGGGCCGGAGTGTCGCTGGCCTCCGCGAGCCAGCACGCCTGTGTGATGCGGGAGGCCGGCCTGGTCACCACCCTGCGCCGGGGCAACGCCGTGCTCCACACGGTGACCCCGCTGGGGGCGGCGCTGCTGAAGGGCGGTGCGGTGGCGTCCTGACGGCCGTGGCGGCGTCCCGACCGGGGCGACGGAGCGGCCGGGCCGAAAAAACTTTCCCCGCCGGCGATGAGTTCCGCGGGGACGCCCGGTCTACCCCTTCGAACGCACCGCCACGACAGAAGCACGAGAAAGAGGGACCGAGATGTCCGCCACCATGATCTTCGTCAACCTGCCGGTCAAGGACCTGGAGGCGAGCAAGGCCTTCTGGGGCAAGCTCGGATACTCCTTCAACGCCCAGTTCAGTGACGAGAACGGCGCTTCCCTGGTCATCAGCGACACCATCTACGCGATGCTGCTGACCGAGGCCCGCTTCAAGGACTTCACCCACAAGGCCATCGCGGACACCTCCACCACCACCGAAGCCCTGCTGTGTCTGAGCGCCGAGAGCCGCGAGGCGGTGGACGCGCTCGTCGACGCGGCCGTCGGCGCGGGCGGCACCGAGCCGCGGGCCGCGCAGGACCACGGCTTCATGTACGGGCGGGCCTTCGAGGACCTGGACGGCCACACGTGGGAGATCATGTGGATGGACCCGGCGGCGGTCCAGGGCCGGTAGCCGCGCGGCTACCGGGCGACCGAGGTCACGGCGGTCCGTACCGGGTAGGTGGGGACCGCCACCGCGTCGTCGTCCAGGCAGCGCCCCGACTCCAGGTCGAAGCGCTGCTTGAGCAGCGGCGAGGCCACGAAGGGGCGTCCCGTCACGGTGCCCACCAGTCCCCGGGCGAGCACCTGCGCGCCGGTGAAGGGGTCCCGGTTGCCGATGGCGTACGGGCGGCCGGTGCGGTCGACGAACACCGCGGCCTGGCTGCCGTCGGGCAGCAGGGCCGCGACCCCGCGCCCGGGGGTCAGCTCCGACAGCTCGCACAGCGTCAGCCAGCCGCCGTTCACTTGCAGCTCGATGGTCACCGGGCGCCTCCCACGGGCTCAAGGGTCAAAACGGCCAGGTCGGGCTTGACCTGGCCGCGTTCCGGCACGAACCGCACGCTGGGGTCCGGGGTGCCGGGCGCGTTGACGAAGGACACGAACCGGCGCAGCCGCTCGGGGTCCTGGAGGGTCTCGGCCCATTCGTCGCGGTAGTGGGCGACGTGGTCGGCCATCAGGGACTCCAGCTCCGCGCACAGGCCGAGCGAGTCGTGCACGATCACGTCCCGCAAGTGGGCCAGACCGCCCTCCAGCCGCTCCAGCCAGGCCGCGGTCCGCTCCAGCCGGTCGGCGGTGCGGATGTAGAACATGAGGAACCGGTCAATGAGGCGGATCAGTTCGGCGTCCGAGAGGTCCTGGGCAAGCAGGTCCGCGTGGCGCGGGGTGGCCCCGCCGTTGCCGCCGACGTAGAGATTCCAGCCGTTCGCCGTCGCGATGACCCCGAAGTCCTTGCTCTGCGCCTCCGCGCATTCGCGGGTGCAGCCGGACACCGCCGACTTCAGCTTGTGCGGGGCGCGCAGACCCCGGTAGCGCAGCTCCAGGTCGATGGCCATGCGCACGCTGTCCTGGACCCCGTAGCGGCACCACGTCCGGCCCACGCAGGACTTCACCGTGCGCAGCGCCTTCCCGTACGCGTGCCCGGACTCGAACCCGGCGTCCACCAGCCGCGCCCAGATCCGCGGGAGCTGGTCGACCGCGGCCCCGAACAGGTCGATCCGCTGCCCACCGGTGATCTTCGTGTAGAGGCCGAAGTCGCGGGCCACCTCGCCGATCACGATGAGCTTCTCGGGGGTGATCTCACCGCCCGGGATGCGGGGGACGACCGAGTACGAGCCGTTGCGCTGCATGTTCGCGAGGAAGTGGTCGTTGGTGTCCTGGAGGGCGGCCTGCTCCCCGTCCAGTACGTACCCGCTCGCGCCGAGCGTCGCGGCGAGCGAGGCGATGACCGAGGCGACGGCCGGCTTGCAGGTCTCGCAGCCCTCGCCGCCCCGGGCGGCCTCCCGGCCGTGCCCGTCGAGGATCTCCCGGTAGGAGGTCAGCCGGCGGGTGCGGACGATCTCGTACAGCTCGGCGCGGGTGTACGGGAAGCAGCCGCACAGCCCCTTGTCGGCGGCGGCGGGCAGCAGTTGCCCGATCACCTTGAGGCAGCCGCCGCAGCCGGTGCCGGCCCCGGTGCACTTCTTGACCTCGGGGAGCGAGGAGCAGGCGGTGATCTCCTTCTTGGTGACGTTGTGGCAGGAGCAGATCACCGCCGTGTCGGGCAGCGCGGACGGGCCGAGTGCCGCGGCCGGCCCGGTGCCCGCGGGCAGCACCAGCTGTTCGGGGGTGAGGGGCGGCACGCTGCCGGTGAGCGGGCGCAGCAGTCCGTAGGAGTCGGCGTCCCCGACCAGGACCCCGCCGAGCAGCACGCCGTCGGGGGAGACGACCAGCTTCTTGTAGACGCCGGAGCGGGAGTCGGAGTAGACGACGTCTAGGCAGTCGGGGGTCGCGCCGTGGGCGTCGCCGAAGGAGGCCACGTCCACGCCGAGCAGCTTGAGCTTGGTGGACAGGTCGGCTCCGGTGAACTCCCGGTCGCGGCCCAGCAGGTCGTCGGCGGCCGTCTCGGCCATCTCGTAGCCGGGCGCGACCAGGCCGTAGACCCGGCCGTCGGCGGCCAGCGCGCACTCGCCGATGGCGTACACGCGGGGGTCGGAGGTGCGGCAGCGGGCGTCGACGGAGATCCCGCCGCGTTCGCCGACGGTCAGCGCGGCGTCGCGGGCGAGCTGGTCGCGGGGGCGGACTCCGGCCGAGAAGACGACCAGGTCGGCGGGGACGGTCGAGCCGTCGGACAGGCGCATCCCGGTCACCGAGCCGTCCTCGGCGGTCAGGACCTCCTGGGTGCCGACGCCCGTGTGCACGGTCAGGCCCATGGACTCGATGGTCCGCAGCAGCGCGGCGCCGCCCCCGTCGTCGACCTGTACGGGCATCAGGCGCGGCGCGAACTCCACGATGCGGGTGGCCAGTCCCAGTCCTTGGAGCGCGCCCGCTGCCTCCAGGCCGAGGAGCCCGCCGCCGACGACGGCCCCGCTGCCGCGGCCCTTCGCGTACGTCTCGATCGCGAGCAGGTCCTCGATGGTGCGGTACACGAAGCAGCCGGCGGCGTCCTTGCCGGGGACGGGCGGCACGAAGGGGTAGCTGCCGGTAGCGAGGACGAGGACGTCGTACGGGAACACCCGCCCGGACCGGGAGGTGACGGTGCGGGCGCCGCGGTCGATGCTCTCGGCGGGGTCGCCGAGGTGCAGGTCGATCCCGTGCCGCGCCATGAAGCCGTCCGGGACCAGCGACAGCTCCTCGGCGGTGCTGCCGGAGAAGTAGGAGGTCAGGTGGACCCGGTCGTAGGCGGGCCGGGGCTCCTCGCACAGGACGGTGACCCGGTGCGTGGCGGTGATCCCGCGCTCGGCGAGGGCCTCCAGGTAGCGCTGGCCGACCATGCCGTGGCCGACGAGCACGAGGGCGGGTCCGTCGGCGGCTGCGGCTGCGGCTGCGGCCGTGGGTGCGGGGGTGGGCGTGGGCGGGACTGCGGCCATGATCAGGAGCCTCCGTCGTCGGTGAGCAGGTGCGAGAAGTCGGTCAGGGCTTCCCCGTCCTCCCAGGAGCGGGCCAGGGCGCCCACGGTGGACAGTTCGCCGAGGAGGACCCCGCCGACCACCCGGTCGTCCCGGACCACGACCTTGCGGTAGGTCCGGCGGGTGGCGTCGGCGAGGCGGATCACGTCGTCCCCGGGCAGCGCCGTCGCCTCGCCGAAGGCGGCGAGGTCCAGTGGGCCGTCGCCACCGGAGGTGAGGGTGAGCCGGGTCAGGGCGCGGGTACCGGTGTAGCCGCAGGCGGGGCCGCCGGCCCCGGTCAGGACGGCCGCGACGGCGTCGGCCTGCTCCAGCGCGGCTCCGGCCAGTCCGTACACGCGGCCGTCGTGCTCGGCGCAGTCGCCGATGGCGTGGATGCGGGGGTCGGAGGTGCGCAGCCGGTCGTCCACGACGACGCCGGTGCGCACGTCGAGCCCGGCGGCCCGGGCCAGCCCGGTGCGCGGGCGCACCCCGCAGGCGAGCACCACGAGGTCGGCTCCGAGCCGGTAGCCGTCGGCGAGTTCGACGCCGGTGACCCGGGTTCCGGCCCCGGCGCGGGGGTCCGCGGCCGTGGTCAGCCCGCGTACCCGGCACTCGGTGTGGATCTCGACGCCGAGGGCCGTCAGGTGGGTGTGCAGCAGGCCCGAGGCGTCCGCGTCCAGCTGCCGCTCCATCAGCCGCTCGGCCTGCTGCGCGAGCACCACATGGGCGCCGCGGGCGGCCAGGGCGCGGGCCGCCGAGACGCCGAGGAGTCCGCCGCCGATGACCACGGCGCGCACGCCGGGGCGCAAGGTCGCGGAGAGGGCCAGACAGTCGTCCATGGTGCGGAACGCGTGCACCCCCTGGGGGAGTTCCCGGCCATCGGGCTCGAACAGGCCGCGCAGCGGGGGCAGCACGGGGTTCGAGCCGGTGGCCAGGACGAGGGCGTCGTACCCGAGCACCGCCCCGTCGTCGCAGTGCACCGCCCGGTCGGCGCGGTCGACGCGGACCGCGCGGACGCCCCGGCGCAGCGCCGGGCCGGGGTCCGGGAGCGCGGTCACCTCGGGGTCGTACCGGCCGGCGAGGACCTCGGCCAGCAGCACGCGGTTGTACGGGGCGTGCGGCTCCTCGCCGAGGACCGTGACCGCCGCCGCACCGCCGGCGGTCAGCCGCGCGGCGCACCGCAGGCCCGCCAGGCCGCCGCCGATCACCACCACACGCCGTTTCGAGGTCATGGCACGAGCGTGCGGGGCCGCTGTTTCCCCGCCGCATCGCCGCTGTTACCCGGACGGAACGCGCGTCTCAGCGGCCGGCCGGACGGCCCGTGAGGCGGCGAAGCTCAACCTTTGCGCAAGTTTCCGGGCTTCCGTGGCCATTGCAGCCAACGGCTCCATAGGGTCGGAGCCGTGCCTGACATATCAACCACGATGATCATCGTGCTGTGCGTGGCCGCCGCGGCGGCCGGCTGGATCGACGCCGTGGTCGGCGGCGGCGGACTGCTGCTCCTGCCCGCGCTGCTGCTCGGCCTCCCGCACACGCCACCCGCAGCCGTCCTCGGCACCAACAAGGCGGTGGCCATCGTCGGCACCACCGGAGCGGCCGTGACCTACGTCCGCAAGGCGCCGGTGAACGTGAAGCTCGCCGTCCGCATCGGCCTGGCCGCGCTCGCCGGCTCCATGGGCGGTGCCGCGCTGGCCGGGGGGATCAGCAAGGACGCCATGCGCCCGCTGATCATGGCGGTACTGGTCGTCGTCGCCGGGGTGGTGATCTTCAAGCCCGGTTTCGGCGCGGCCGCGTCCACCGGGCCCGTCAGCCGCCGCCGCGTGCTGCTCGCCATCGGCCTGGCCGGACTCGGCATCGGCTTCTACGACGGCCTCATCGGCCCCGGCACCGGCACCTTCCTGGTCCTCGCCCTCACCGCGCTGCTCCACCTGGACCTGGTCACCGCCTCCGCCACCGCCAAGATCGTCAACTGCTGTACGAACGCCGGGGCGCTCGCGATGTTCGCCCACCAGGGGATGGTGCTGTGGCAACTGGCCGCGCTGATGGCGGCCTTCAACCTGGCCGGAGGCATGATCGGGGCCCGGATGGCGCTCACCAAGGGCAGCGCGTTCGTCCGGACGGTGCTGCTGACGGTGGTCGGGGCGCTGGTGGTGAAGCTCGGCATCGAGCAGTGGGGCTGAGCAGCGCCCTTCAGTACGTGCCCGTCAGGTGGGCGAAGACGACCACGTTGCCCTGGTACCCGGTCCGGGGGGAGAAGCCGCCCCCGCAGGTGATGACCCGCAGCTCGGCGCGCGGCGACGGCCCGTACACCCGGGAGTCGGGGAAGGCCCTGGCGTCGTACACCTCGACGGCGTGGACGGTGAACACGGCCGTACGTCCGTCCGCGCGCGCCACCTCGATCGAGGCCCCGCGGCGCAGCGCGCCCAGGTGGTAGAAGACGGCCGGGCCGGTGGCGTGGTCGACGTGGCCCGCGATGACGGCGGTGCCGGTGGCGCCCGGCGTGGTGCCCTCCCGGTACCAGCCCGCGAGGTCGCGCCGGGCGGGCGGCGGGACTTCGAGGCTGCCGTCGGCCTGCAGGCCCAGCCCGGCGAGCGGGGCGTCCACCCGGATCGACGGGATCCGGATCCGGGTGGGCGGGGAGCCGGGCAGCGGGGCGATGCTGCCGGCGTACGAGGCCTGGCCGCTGAGCGTGCTCAGCGCCTCGGCGGGGGACGGCAGCGGCGGCCCGACGGTCTCCGCGGAACCGCTGCCGACGAGCCAGATGCCCACGCAGGCGGCGAGGGCCAGGAGCCCGCCGCGGCCGGCGACGCCGGAGGTGCCCACCATGCCTGCCCCCTCGTGCTCGCTTCCCGTGCGTATGACTGGCCGTCGCCCGGCCCCGCGAACGGGGGGACCTCGCGGGGCGGGGCGACGGGGGCGGTACCGCTCGGACCGCGGCCGGGGCCGCGGGGTCCGTCAGCTCCGCGTGCCGCTCGCCCGGCGACGCAGGAGCCAGGTACCGCCGACGGCGACCGCGGCCAGCACGGCCGCTCCCGCCGTGATCTTGGCGGGGTCGGTGGTGGTGGTCGTGCCACCACCGACCCCGGTCCGTACGTGGCCCTGCGGGCCACGGTCGGTGACGACCAGGTCGCCGGTGGCGAACTTGCCGTTCGCGCAGGTCGCGCCGATGTCGTAGGTGCCCGGCCGGAGGTCGCGGGCGACCTGGAACTGCCCCACCACCATGTCCTTGCGGGCGCCGGGCAGCAGCTTGAAGCGGCCGCCGCCGACGGTGCTCGCATCGCCCTCGGCGCGGCCCGAGGGGCCACAGGCGCTGGTGTTCACCGTTACGGTCACGCCCGGGGCGGCGGACTTCGGCCAGACCTCCAGCGCGGCGAAGTCACCCGGCGCGAAGCCGGGCATGCCGAGTTCCGCGGCGGCGACCGCGCCCGCGACCGGTCCGGCGAAGGCGACGGCGGTCAGTGCGGTGGCGGTCAGCACGTGGGCGGTGCGGCGGCGCATGGGGGCTCCTGGGAACGCGGGGTCGTGCTCCGAGATAACCCGGCCCGCCCGCGCCGCGCCTCCTGATGTGGCGTCAGCTCCGCCGTGCCCGTCGGCGTTCCCGCAGCTCACCCCGGCCCGCTTGGGCCGTCCGGGGGACCCTGCCCGTCCGGGTGACGCCGCCTTCCGGCCCGCCGGGGGCGGGCTTACGGCGCCCCCACGCGCTGCGTACGGTGGGAGTGCGCGGGCGGAGCCGGCCCGTACCGCGCCGGCAGTCCAGGGAGGGCGCGTGACACCGTTCGACACGACCCCGCTCGACACGACGCCGCCCGGCCGGCCGGGCACCGCCTCGGCCGCGCTGCCGTTCTTCGTCTACGGAACCCTGCGGCCCGGCCAGGTCAACCACGGCCTGTTCCTGCGGGGCCGCACCGCGGCCGAGGAACCCGCGCTGCTGCCGGACACCGCGCTCTACGAGGGCCCCGGCTACCCGTACGCCGTCGCGCGCCCGGGGCCGGGGACACACGGAGAGCTGATCACCCCCGCCCCCGGAGCCCACGCCGAGCTGCTGACCGCGCTGGACCTGCTGGAGGAGTACCACGGCCCCGGCCGCCCGGGGAACGTCTACGACCGGGTCGCCCGCCAGGCCCTGCGCCGCCCCGACGGCACCCCCGTCCTGGCCTGGGTCTACCTGGCCGCCCCGGCCCTGGCCCGCGCCCTCGCCCGATCCGGGACCGAGATCCCGGGCGGCGACTGGCTCGTCCGCGGCCGGCCCTAGAGCCCTTCGGCCCCGCGGTTGCGCAGCCGCTGTCCGTACTGCTGGAGGACCCACAGCTCCTCCTGGACGGCCGCCAGCTGCTCCGGCGGAGCCTGCGGTCCCAGGCGGGCGAGGGTGCCCTGGATCTCGTGCACCCGGCGGTCGACGGCGCGCAGCCGCACCTGGACCAGCTGGACCCCCGCGTAGACCTCGTCCACCGTCTTCGCGTGGATGGCCTCGACCGCCAGTTCCGTGACCAGCGCGCGCACGGTGTCGTTGGGCGCGGCCGCCCGGACCCGGGTCAGGTAGTCCTCGGTGCCCAGGGCGGCGCCCCCGGCGTCCTGGATGGCCTGGCGGACCGCCGCGTAGGGCGGGGCGGTGAACTCGTCGATGCCGTACGCGTCGAAGGCGGGGGAGACCAGGGCCGGTCGCTGCAGGGCCAGCTTGAGCAGCTCGCGTTCCGTGCGGTGGGCGGGGCTGCGCAGGTTCAGCGCCGGGCCGCCCGCCGCCGCGGGCGCGGGGGCCGCCTCGTACGCCCGGCCGCGGCCGCCCTGCTGGGGCTGGCCGCCCCGCTCGCGCGCCCAGCGGGCGAGCTGCGCGACCCGCTTGACCACGAACTGTTCGTCGCGGATGCCCAGCATCCCCGCCAGCTGGACCGCCGACTCGTGCTGGATCGCGACGTTCTTGATGTTGGCGACGACCGGGGCCGCCTCGTCGAGCGCTGCCGCCCGCCCCGCCGGGTTCTCCAGGTTGTGCCGGGCCACGATGTGCCGCAGTGCGAACTCGAACAGCGGGGTGCGGGACTCCACCAGCCCCGACACGGCGGCGTCGCCCTGCGCGAGCCGCAGGTCGCAGGGGTCCATCCCGCCCGGGGTGACCGCGATCGAGGTCTCGGCGGCGAACTTCTGGTCGTCCTCGAAGGCGCGCAGCGCGGCCTTCTGGCCCGCCGCGTCCCCGTCGAAGGTGAAGATCACTTCGGCCGTGGCGTTGTCCATCAGCAGCCGGCGCAGGATCTTGATGTGGTCCCCGCCGAAGGCCGTGCCACAGGTCGCGATCGCGGTGGTCACCCCGGCCAGGTGGCAGGCCATCACATCGGTGTAGCCCTCGACCACGACCGCCCGCGAGGTCTTCGCGATCTCCTTCTTCGCCAGGTCGATCCCGTACAGCACCTGGGACTTCTTGTAGATGGCCGTCTCGGGGGTGTTCAGGTACTTGGGGCCGTTGTCGTCGTCGCGGAGCTTGCGCGCGCCGAAGCCGACGACCTCGCCGCTGATGTCCCGGATCGGCCACATCAGCCGCCCGCGGAACCGGTCGATCGGCTTCCCGCTGCGGCTGTCCTGGGCCAGCCCCGAGGTGATCAGCTCCTTGTCGCTGAACCCCTTGCCGCGCAGGAAGCGGGTCAGGTGGTCCCAGCCGGCCGGGCTGTAGCCCACGCTGAAGTGCGCCGCCGCGGCCTGGTCGAAGCCGCGCTCCGCGAGGAACTTGCGGCCGATCTCCGCCTCGGCTCCGTCCAGCTGGTCCACGTAGAACTGCGCGGCGGCCTTGTGCGCCTCGACCAGCCGGATCCGCTCGCCGCGGCCGCTGGTGCCGGCGGTGTAGCCGCCCTCCTCGTACCGCAGGGTGATGCCCGCCTGGCCGGCCAGCCGCTCGACCGCCTCCGAGAAGGAGAGGTGGTCGATCTTCATGATGAAGTCGAGGGTGTCCCCGCCCGCCTGGCAGCCGAAGCAGTGGTACAGCCCCTTGCCGGGGCTGACCTGGAAGGACGGGGACTTCTCGTCGTGGAAGGGGCAGAGGCCCTTGAGGTTGCCGCCGCCGGCGTTGCGCAGCTGGAGGTAGTCGGAGACCACGGCGTCGATCGGGACCGCGTCCCGTACCGCCTTCACGTCGTCGTCGTTGATCCGTCCTGCCACGCGTGAAGTCTACGGCCGGGCGCCGGCAAAACCGTCAGGCCCCCTCCGCCGCCACCAGGGAGGAGAGCGGAACGGACGGGTCCGCCAGTTTGTCCCGGTCCACCGGCACGTGGGAGCGGATCAGGGCCTGGATGTGCTCGGTGACGTCCCACACGTTCACGTTCATCCCGGCCAGCACCCGCCCCTGCGACAGCCAGAACGCGACGAACTCCCGCTTGCCCACGTCCCCGCGGATCAGCACCTGGTCGTACCCGCCGACCGGCGCGTACCCGGAGTACTCCAGGCCCACGTCGTACTGGTCCGAGAAGAAGTAGGGGACCCTGTCGTACGAGACCTCCTGCCCCAGCATCGCCTTGGCGGCGGCCGGGCCGCCGTTCAGCGCGTTGGCCCAGTGCTCGACCCGCAGCCTGGTCCCGAGCACCGGGTGGTGCGCGGCCGCCACGTCCCCGACGGCGAAGACGTCCGGATCGGAGGTCCGCAGTGACGCGTCGACGGCGATCCCGCCGCCGTGCTCCCGGTCCACCAGGGCCAGCCCCGAGGTCTCGGCCAGCGCAGTGCGGGGCGCGGCGCCGATCGCGGCGAGCACCGCGTGCGCCGGGTGCTCCTCGCCGTCGTCGGTGCGGGCGGCCAGCACCATCCCGTCCTGCCCGACGATCTCGGTCAGCCGGGCGCCGAAGTGGAAGCGGACCCCGTGCTCGGAGTGCAGGTCCCCGAAGAGCCGGCCGATCTCCGGGCCGAGCACCGCGTGCAGCGGCGTGGCCAGCGGCTCGACGACGGTCACCTCGGCGCCGTACCCGCGGGCCGCCGCCGCGACCTCCAGGCCGATCCAGCCGGCGCCCGCGATCAGCAGGTGGCCGTTGTCCCGGCCCAGCCCGGCCAGCACCCCCTTGAGCCGCTCCGCGTGCGCGAGCCGCCTCAGGTGGTGCACCCCCACCAGGCCGGTGCCGGGGACGTCGAGGCGGCGCGGCTCGGCCCCGGTGGCCAGCAGCAGCTTGTCGTAGTGCAGCGCCGTGCCGTCACCCAGGACGACCTTCTTCGCGTCCCGGTCCAGCTGGACGGCGGGCTGGCCCAGGTGCAGCTCGATGTCGGCGCGCGCGTACCAGGACGGCTCGTGGACGAAGACGCTGTCGCGCTCCTCCTTGCCCGTCAGGTACCCCTTGGACAGCGGAGGGCGTTCGTAGGGATGGTCCCGCTCGTCCCCGATCAGGATCACCCGGCCCGTGAACCCCTCCGACCTCAGCGTCTCGGCCGCTTTGGCCCCGGCCAGACCCGCGCCGACGATGACGAACGTCCGGTGTGCGTCGATCACCTGATGCCTCCTCATAACCTGTGCGCCACATGCGGCCACATGCGAGCGTCCCGCACCGAGCCTGCCCCGTGAAGGGGGAGTGGCCCGATCAGCTCACCCGTCGGCGCGTCGGGCGCGCCTGGTGAGACGGGCGTGCAACGAGCGGGCCGAGGCGTCGGTGAAGGCGGCGATCTGGTCGATGACCGCGCGTTTCCTCGCCTTGTCGTCGGGGGCGGTCTCGAAGGCAGCCCGGAACTGGGGGTCGAGGCCCTCGGGCGCCCGGGCGCTGAGCGCCTCGGCGAGTTCGGCCAGGACGATGCGCTGGTCCGCGCGCAGCCGCTCCTGCTCGTCGCGCTGCATCACGTACAGGTCGGCGACCGCCTTGAGGACGGCGCACTCGTTGCGCGCCTCCCGGGGGACCACCAGCTCGGCCGCGTACCGGGTGAGCCGGCCGGTCCCGTACGCCTCCCGCGTCGCCCCCTCGGCGGCCAGGCAGAAACGGCCGATCAGCTGGCTGGTGGCGTCCTTGAGCCGGGCCTGGGCGACGGCCGAGCCGTCGTAGCCGTGCGGCCACCACTCCTGCCCCATCAGCCGGTCCAGGGCCTCCCGCAGCTCCTGCGGTTCGGTGTCCGCGGGCACGTACCGGCCGATCGCGACCCGCCAGATCGCCTCGCGGTCCGGCTCGGCGAAGAGCATGTTCGGGTCGAGGTGTCCGGCGTGCAGACCGTCCTCGAAGTCGTGGACGGAGTACGCGACGTCGTCCGCCCAGTCCATGACCTGGGCCTCGAAGCACTTGCGGTCGGCGGGCGCCCCCCGGCGCAGCCAGGCGAAGACCGGCAGGTCGTCCTCGTACGCGCCGAACTTCACCGAGTCGGGGTCGGTGGGGTGCCCGCCGCGCGGCCAGGGGTACTTGGTCGCGGCGTCCAGCGAGGCCCGGGTGAGGTTGAGGCCGACGCTGACGAGTCCACCCGTGTCCGGGTCGGGCACGAACCGCTTCGGCTCCAGCCGGGTCAGCAGGCGCAGCGACTGGGCGTTGCCCTCGAAACCGCCGCAGTCCTTGGCGAACTCGTTGAGGGCTTCCTCGCCGTTGTGCCCGAAGGGCGGGTGGCCCATGTCGTGCGAGAGGCAGGCGGCCTCGACCAGGTCGGGGTCGCAGCCGAGGGCCAGCCCCAGCTCGCGGCCCACCTGGGCGCATTCCAGGGAGTGGGTCAGCCGGGTACGGGGGCTCGCGTCCCAGTCGTAGGAGCGGGTCCCGGGGGTGACGACCTGCGTCTTGCCGGCCAGGCGGCGCAGCGCGGCGGAGTGCAGCACGCGGGCGCGGTCCCGCTGGAAGGCGGTGCGGCCGGGCCGTTTGTCGGGCTCGGCGGCCCAGCGTTCGGTGTCGGCCGGCTCGTAGGGGGTGGTGCGCGCGGTGGTGAGGGGGGTGCCTTCCATGCCTTCCATGTTCAGACGTTAACCGGAAGAGCCGACAAGGCGGGTGATCCGGGCGGCCCGGACCCGCGCGCTGTCTCACGCGGTGGCCAGTTCCGGCGGTGTCCGGCGCCGGGCGAGGGCCTCCTCGTAGCGCAGCAGGACGAGCCGGGCCAGGGCCGGGTGGTCGCCGAGCGGCGCCGCGGCCGGGCCGGGCGCGGCCGCGGCGCTCTGGGCGGCGAACCGCCCGGGGGCGGTGAAGTACGAGGCCACGGCCGTCCCGTGGTGGCCGCGGGCGGCGAGGGTGCGCAGGGCGTCGGGGACCGTGGGGGCGGCGGCGGAGGCGTAGGCCGCTACGACGGGCACCCCGTCGAGCCGTTCGGACAGCAGGGCGGCGGTGCGGCGGGTGTCCTCGGCGGCGTCCTGGTCGCGAGAGCCGGCGGCGGCCAGCACGACCGCCGTCCCGGGTACCCAGGCGGCCTCCAGGAGGCGCTCGTACAAGGCCTCGACCAGCAGCGGGTGCGGCCCGAGCGGGGCGGCGACCCGGGTGCCGAGGTGGCCGGCGCGGGCGGCCGCCGCGGGCAGGTCCCGTTTGACGTGGTGCCCGCGGCTCAGCAGCAGCGGCACGAGGACGGCCGTACCGGTGGCCCGGTGCAGCGTCTCGCCCAGCAGCGGCCGGTTCAGCTCGATGTGCCCGAGGCGGACGTCGAGGCGGGGACGGAGCTCGCGGACCCGCTCCAGCAGGGCCCGGACGCTCTGGAGGGCGCGCGGGTCACGGCTGCCGTGGGCGACGGCGACGAGGGTGGGCTGCACGGGGGGCCTCCGTGGGACCGGGCCCCCGGCGGACGCACGGCGTCCAGCTGCGCCCCGAGCTGGGCGGTGATCCGGGTCAGCAGCTCGGCGGCGGTGGCGGGGGGAAACGGGAAGGACGGGAATTCGGGAGGGTGCGCGGGCTCCGTCATGAACCGATCCTGCGGGTCGGAGATTGCCGCCGCGTTGCACCGCGGTGACGGGTCTTTTCCGGCTGCTCACAGCGGGCCGCACGCTCGCCGCCGGGCGGCGGCTGAAACCGCACCGGCCCCGCCGGCGTCCTGACCTGCGAGCCCGGGCGACGGCCGACCGGGCGACGACCAGGGGGGAACGTCATGCGCGGAGCGCGCCTGAGCCGGATAGCGGGCGGGGTGCGCGGGCTGCTGCCCCGTACCGTACGGGCCAGGCGGCGGGCCGTACGGGCGGTGATGACGCTGTGCGTGCTGGCGCTGCTGCCCTCGGCGTGGACGCACGCGGTGGCCGCCGGCCGGCTCGGCAGCACGGCCCAGGCGCCCGCCGCCCCGGTGGCCGTGGTGTTCGGGGCGGGCCTGCTGGGCGCCCGCCCCACGCCGTACCTGGCCGACCGGCTCGACGCGGCCGCCGAGCTGTACCGCGCCGGGAAGGTCCGGGTGGTCCTGGTCACCGGGGACAACAGCCGCACCGGGTACTCGGAGCCGGACGTGATGCGGGCCTACCTGACCCGCCACGGGGTGCCGGACGAGCGGATCGTCAGCGACTTCGCCGGGTTCGACACCTGGGACTCCTGCGTGCGGGCCCGGCGGATCTTCGGCGTGCAGCGCGCGGTGCTGATCAGCCAGGGCTTCCACATCCGGCGGGCCGTCGCGCTGTGCCAGGCGGCGGGCGTGGACTCGTACGGGGTCGGGGTGGCGGACGTACACGACGCGACCTGGTACTACGGCGGGGCACGCGAGGTCTTCGCGGCCGGGAAGGCGGCCCTGGACGCGGTGTTCAAGCCGCGGCCGACCTTCCTGGGGCCCGCGGAGGACGGGGTGTCGCGGGCCCTGACGCTCTGACAGACTGGCACGTATTGCCAGAAGTGAGGGGTGGGTACCGTGGTGGATCTGAAGGGCAGGGCCGTCGTCATCACCGGAGGCGCACGCGGGCTCGGCGCCGCGGCCGCCCGGGCCGTCGTGGCCGGCGGCGGCCGGGTGCTGATCACCGACCTGCTGGAGGCGGAGGGCGCCGCCGCGGCCGCCGAACTGGGGGACGGCGCGCACTTCCTGCGCCACGACGTCACGAGCGAGGACGACTGGCGGACCGCGCTGGAGTACGCTGCCGCCGCCTTCGGCCGGGTGGACGGACTGGTGAACAACGCCGGCATCGCCACCGGCCGGCTGCTGGAAGAGGAGAGCGTCGAGCACTTCCGCCGGGTCCTGGAGATCAACCTGGTCGGCGTGTTCATCGGCGTCAAGGCCGCCGTCCCGCTGATGCGCGCGGCCGGCGGCGGCTCCATCGTCAACATCTCCTCCGCCGCCGGGCTCACCGGGCTCCCGCTCACCGGCGGGTACGGGGCGTCCAAGTGGGGCGTGCGCGGCCTGTCGAAGATCGGCGCCGTCGAACTCGCCGCGTCCCGGATCCGCGTCAACTCCGTGCACCCCGGCATGACGTACACCGAGATGACCGCCTCCACGGGCATCCGCACCGGTGAGGGCAACTACCCCGGTACCCCGATGGGCCGCGTCGGCGTCCCGGACGAGATCGCCGCCGCCGTCGCCTTCCTGCTCTCCGACGCCGCCGCCTACATCACGGGCGCCGAACTCGCCGTCGACGGCGGCTGGACGGCGGGCCCCACGCTCAAGCAGCTGACCGGCGGGTGACCCCCGGCGGCCCGGCCTCACCGGGCCCCGGCGGGAGCGCTGAGGCCGCCGTACAAGAGGCGTAACCCGACGCGCCGGCCCGTGTAACACCGGCGGCGCACGGTGGCCGTATGAGCACCGAAGCCGCCGCCGGACCCGTCACCGCCACGCACTGCCCCTACTGCGCCCTGCAGTGCGGCATGAACCTGCGCGCCGGGACGGACGGCGGCGTCACGGTGGAGGAACGGCCCGGTTTCCCCGTCAACCGGGGCGCCCTGTGCGGCAAGGGCCGCACCGCCCCCGCCGTGCTCTCCTCGCGGGTGCGGCTGACCCGGCCGCTGGTGCGCACCGGCTCGGGACGGCTGGAGCCGGCCGGCTGGGAAGAGGCCCTCGACGCCGTCGCGGCGGCCCTCTCACGTACCGGCCGGACCCACGGGCGGGACGCCGTCGGCGTGTTCGGCGGCGGCGGGCTGACCAACGAGAAGGCGTACGCCCTGGGCAAGTTCGCCCGTGTCGCCCTGCGCACCTCCCAGATCGACTACAACGGACGCTTCTGCATGTCCTCCGCGGCCGCCGCCCACCAGCGCGCCTTCGGCCTCGACCGCGGCCTGCCGTTCCCGCTGGAGGACGTACCGCGCACCGGCTGCGTGATCCTGGTCGGCTCCAACCCGGCCGAGACCATGCCGCCGGCCCTGCGCTTCCTGCGGGAACTCAAGGACAACGGCGGCACGTTGATCGTGGTGGACCCGCGCCGCACCCGCACCGCCGAACTGGCCGACCTGCACCTCGCTCCCCGCCCCGGGACGGACCTCGCCCTCGCCCTGGGCCTGCTGCACCTCGTCGTCGCCGAGGGGCACACCGACGAGGCGTTCATCGCCGAGCGCACCAGCGGCTGGCCCGAGGCGCGGGCCGCGGTGATGGCGCACTGGCCGGAGCTGGTGGAGCGGATCACCGGGGTCCCCGTGCCCCGGCTGCGGGAGGCGGTACGGATGTTCTGCGCCCCGGAGTCCGCCATGGTGCTCACCGCCCGCGGCCCGGAGCAGCAGTCCAAGGGCACCGACACCGTCGGCGCGTGGATCAACCTCTGTCTGGCCACGGGCCGCGCCGGCCGGCCGCTCTCCGGCTACGGCTGCCTCACCGGCCAGGGCAACGGCCAGGGCGGCCGGGAGCACGGCCAGAAGGCCGACCAGCTCCCCGGTTACCGCAAGCTGGCCGACCCGGCGGCGCGCGCCCACGTCGCCGGAGTCTGGGGCGTCGACCCCGACACCCTGCCCGGCCCGGGCCGCAGCGCCTACGAACTCCTCGACGCCCTCGGCACCGACGTGCGGGCGCTGCTGCTGATGGGCTCCAACCCGGTGGTCTCGGCGCCCCGCGCCGCCCACATCGAGGGCCGGATCCGCTCCCTGGACTTCCTCGCCGTCGCCGACGTGGTCCTCTCCGAGACCGCCGAACTGGCCGACGTGGTGCTCCCCGTCACCCAGTGGGCGGAGGAGACCGGCACCACCACCAGCCTGGAGGGCCGCGTCCTGCTGCGCCGCCGGGCCCTGACCCCGCCGCCGGGCGTCCGCACCGACCTGGAGGTCCTGCACGGCCTGGCCGCCCGCCTCGGTGTCGAGAAGGGCTTCCCCACCGCCCCCGAGGAGGTCTTCGAGGAACTCCGGCGCGCCTCGGCGGGCGGCCCGGCCGACTACTCGGGGATCTCCTACGCCCGGATCGAAGCCGAACAGGGCGTCTTCTGGCCCTGCCCCGAGGGCACGCCCGGAACGCCCCGCCTCTTCCTGGACCGGTTCGCCACCGAAGACGGCCGGGCCCGCTTCGTACCCGTCGCGCACCGGGACGCGGCCGAGGTCCCCGACGCGGCGTACCCGCTGCTGCTCACCACCGGCCGGGTCGTGGCCCAGTACCAGTCCGGAGCCCAGACCCGGCGGGTCGCGGAGCTCAACGCCGCCGCCCCCGGCCCGTTCGTGGAACTCCACCCCCGCCTCGCCGCCCGCCTGGGCGTGACCGAGGGGGCGCCGCTGGCGGTGGTCTCGCGGCGCGGGCGGGCGGTGGCCCCGGCCCGCATCACCGATGCGATCCGCGCGGACACGGTGTTCATGCCGTTCCACTGGCCGGGGGAGGGGCGCGCGAACACCCTCACCAACCCGGCCCTGGACCCGGTCTCGCGGATGCCGGAGTTCAAGACCTGCGCGGTGCGCGTCGAGCCGGCCTGAGCCGCAGGTCCGCTCGGACATGCGTCCGGACGGCTTCGCGCGTCCCGGCGAGGGGTAACCATGCGGTCACGCACCGGACTCAGAAAGTGCTCGCACGCCCCTCGTGGCCGCGATGTGCCGTACCCCACACTGAGATCCGGTGCCCCCGTCCTCGGAGCCCTGGAGGTCGCCCCCGTGCAGACCCAGACCCTGACCGCGAACGTGAGTCACCCCGCCCGGGCCGACGAGCCCGCCGACGCGGAGCCCGAAGCCGTGGACGCGGAGCCCGGCGAACCGGAGGCGCTCGACCTGGTGGAGCAGGTGCCCGAGCGGCGCGGGCGCGGCGGCGAACGGGCGGCCGGGCCGGGCGGGACGGGCGGGGCGGCCCCCTCCGCGGACCTCTTCCGGCAGTACCTGCGTGAGATAGGCAGGATCCCGCTCCTGACCGCCGCCGAGGAGGTCGAACTCGCCCGGCGCGTCGAAGCGGGACTCTTCGCCGAGGAGAAGCTCGCCGCCGCCACCGGCCTCGACCTCCAGCTCACCCTCGACCTGGACAAGCTCGTGGTCATGGGCCGGATGGCCAAACGCCGGCTCATCGAGTCGAACCTGCGGCTCGTCGTCTCCGTGGCCAAGCGGTACGTGGGCCGCGGACTCACCATGCTCGACCTCGTCCAGGAGGGGAACCTCGGACTGATCAGGGCCGTTGAGAAGTTCGACTACGCCCGCGGCTACAAGTTCTCCACTTACGCCACCTGGTGGATCCGGCAGGCGATGTCCCGGGCCCTCGCCGACCAGGCCCGGACCATCCGCGTCCCCGTACACGTCGTGGAACTGATCAACCGCGTCGTGCGCGTCCAGCGCCGCATGCTCCAGGAGCGCGGGTACGAGCCGACGGCCGAAGAGGTCGCCGCCCACCTGGAACTGACCCCCGAACGGGTGCTGGAGGTGCTCCGCCTCGCGCAGGAGCCGGTCTCGCTGCACGCGCCGGTCGGCGAGGAGGACGACGTGGCGCTCGGGGACCTCATCGAGGACGGGGACGCGGCCTCACCCGTCGAATCCGCCGCGTTCTTCCTGCTCCGCGAGCACCTCGAAGCCGTGCTGTCGACGCTCGGCGAACGCGAACGCAAGGTCGTCCAGCTCCGCTACGGCCTCGCCGACGGCCGCCCGCGCACCCTGGAGGAGATCGGCCGGATCTTCGGCGTGACGCGCGAGCGCATCCGCCAGATCGAGTCCAAGACGCTCAACAAACTGCGCGACCACGCCTTCGCCGACCAACTGCGCGGCTATCTCGACTGAGCGGCCCGCCGACCGCGCGGCCCTCCCGACGGGGTGGCCGACGGCCGCCTCGGCCCTGCCGACCGCGCGGCCGCCGGCCGGCCGGGGACGCGGAAGGGGTGCCCCCGTACGAGGGCACCCCTGACGGCCGGCGGCGGGAACCAGCGGGATCTAGTCGACCTCGGCCACCGCCTGCGCGAACTGCGCCGCGTACAGCCCGGCGTAGGCGCCGCCCGACTCCAGCAGCTCGTCGTGCGTGCCCTGCTCCACGATCGAGCCGCTCTCCATCACCAGGATCACGTCGGCGTCGCGAATGGTGGAGAGCCGGTGCGCGATCACGAAGGACGTACGGCCGTGCGCCAGCCGGGCCATCGCCTTCTGGATCAGCACCTCCGTACGGGTGTCCACCGAGCTGGTCGCCTCGTCGAGCACCAGGATCACCGGGTCCGACAGGAACGCCCGCGCGATCGTGATCAGCTGCTTCTCGCCCGCGCTGACGCCCGCGCCCTCGTCGTCCAGCACCGTGTCGTAGCCGTCCGGCAGGGTGCGGACGAAGCGGTCCGCGTGCGCCGCGCGCGCCGCCTCCTCGATCTCCTCGCGGGTGACCTCGCGCGAAGCGCCGTAGGCGATGTTCTCGGCGATGGTGCCGCCGAACAGCCAGGTGTCCTGGAGCACCATGCCGATGCCCGTGCGCAGTTCCTCGCGGGTCATCTTCGCGACGTCCACCCCGTCCAGGGCGATCCGGCCGCCCGTGACCTCGTAGAACCGCATCAGCAGGTTGACGAGCGTGGTCTTGCCCGCGCCCGTCGGACCGACGATCGCGACCGTCTGCCCCGGCTCGACGCTCAGCGACAGGTCCTCGATGAGCGGCTTGTCCGGCTCGTAGCGGAACGCCACCTTGTCGAGGGTGACCTGGCCCCGCAGCCGCTCCGGCCGCTCGGGGACCGCCACGTCCGGCTCCTGCTCCTGCGCGTCCAGCAGCTCGTACACCCGCTCCGCCGAGGCGACCCCGGACTGCACCAGGTTCGCCATCGACGCCACCTGCGTCAGCGGCATCGAGAACTGGCGCGAGTACTGGATGAAGGCCTGCACGTCACCGATCGACAGGGTGCCCGAGGCCACCCGCAGACCGCCGACCACCGCGATCAGTACGTAGTTGATGTTCGAGATGAAGAACATCACCGGCTGCATGATCCCGCTGACCAGCTGCGCCTTGAACGAGGCCCGGTACAGCGCCTCGTTCTGCTCGGCGAAGACCGCCGCCGACTCCTTCTGCCGCCCGAAGACCTTGACCAGCGCGTGCCCCGAGTACATCTCCTCGATGTGCGCGTTGAGCACGCCCGTGGTCTTCCACTGCGCCACGAACTGCGGCTGCGACTTCTTGCCGATCTTCGCCGCGACGAAGACGGACACCGGTACGGTCACCAGCGCGACCAGCGCCAGCAGCGGCGAGATCCAGAACATCATCGCCAGCACACCGACGATCGTCAGCAGCGAGTTCAGCAGCTGCCCCATCGTCTGCTGGAGCGTCTGCCCGATGTTGTCGATGTCGTTCGTCGCCCGGCTCAGCACCTCGCCGCGCTTCTGCTGGTCGAAGTACGACAGCGGCAGCCGCGACAGCTTCGCCTGGAGCTCCTCGCGCATCCGGTAGACGGTGCCGTTCATGACGTGGTTCGACAGCCGCGTCGCGACCAGCATCAGCAGCCCCGCCAGCGTGAACACCACCAGCGCCCAGACCGCCACGACCCCGACGGCGCCGAAGTCGATGCCCTGCCCCGGGGTGAAGTCGGTGCCGGACAGCATGTCCGCCATGCCGCCCTGACCCCTGGCGCGCAGACCGTCCAGCGCCTGCGCCTTGGTGAGCCCGGCCGGCATCTGCCGCCCGACGATCCCCGCGAACACCAGGTCGGTGGCGTTGCCGAGGATCTTCGGCCCGACCACCGAGCAGGCGACGCTGCCGACGACGGCGGCGACCATGCCCCAGATCTTGACCCGGTCCTGCGCGAGCTGGCCCAGCAGCCGCTTGCCCGATCCCTTGAAGTCCATGGACCGCTGGACCGGTCCCGTCATCATCCGTCCTCCGGGCCCGCTCATGCGGCCTCCGCCTCCGTCAGCTGGGAGAGCACGATCTCCCGGTAGGTCTCATTGCCGGCCATCAGTTCCTGGTGGCGTCCCTCGCCCACCACCTGGCCCTCGTCCAGGACGATGATCCGGTCGGCGTCGCGGATCGTGGACACCCGCTGGGCGACGATGACGACGGTCGCCTCCTGGGTCTCGCGGGCCAGCGCGGCGCGCAGCGCCGCGTCCGTCGCGTAGTCCAGGGCCGAGAAGGAGTCGTCGAACAGGTAGATCTCCGGACGCTGCACCAGCGTGCGGGCGATTGCCAGGCGTTGGCGCTGCCCGCCGGAGACGTTCGTGCCGCCCTGGGTGATCGGCGCGTCCAGACCGCCCTCGAGTTCGGAGACGAACCCGCTGGCCTGGGCCACCTCCAGGGCGTTCCACAGCTCTTCGTCCGTCGCGTCGGGGCGCCCGTAGCGCAGGTTGGAGGCGACGGTCCCGGAGAACAGGTACGGCTTCTGCGGAACCATGCCGACCGTCTTGGCCAGCAGCTCCGGGTCGAGCCGGCGCACGTCCTCCCCGTCGACGAGCACCGCGCCGCCGGTCGCGTCGAACAGCCGCGGGACCAGCCCGAGCAGCGTCGACTTGCCGCTGCCCGTGGAACCGATGACGGCGGTCGTCTCGCCCGGCCGGGCCAGCAGGTGCACCCCGCGCAGCACCGGGGCCTCGGCGCCCGGGTAGCGGAAGTCGGCGCCGCGCAGCTCCAGCTGCCCCCGCCGCAGGAGCTTGCGCACCGGGTCGGCGGGCGGGACCACGCTGGAGTCCGTGTCGAGGACCTCCTGGATGCGCTCCGCGCAGACCTCGGCGCGCGGCACCATCATGAACATGAAGGTGGCCATCATCACGGACATGACGATCTGCATCAGGTAGGCGAGGAAGGCCGTCAGCTGGCCGATCTCCATGCCGCCGCTGTCGATGCGCATCGCGCCGAACCAGATGACGGCGACGCTGGAGATGTTCACGACGAGGATGACGACCGGGAACATCAGCGCGAGCAGCTTGCCGGAGGCCAGCGACACCCCGGTGAGCTCCGCGTTCGCCTCCCGGAAGCGCTCCTTCTCGTAGTCGTCGCGGACGAAGGCGCGGATCACCCGGTTGCCGGTGATCTGCTCGCGCAGCACCCGGTTGACGATGTCCAGCCGCGTCTGCATCTTCCGGAACAGCGGGCGCGTCTTGTAGACGATCGTGCCGACGGAGAGGCCGAGGACGGGGACGACGGCGAGCAGCACGCCGGACAGCTTCACGTCGAGCGACAGCGCCATGGCGATCCCGCCGATGCACATGATCGGCGCCGAGACCATCAGGGTGAAGGTCATCAGCACCAGCATCTGGACCTGCTGGACGTCGTTCGTCGTACGGGTGATCAGCGACGGGGCGCCGAACTGGCCGAGCTCCCTGGCGGAGAAGCTCTGCACCCGGTCGAAGACGGCGGCCCGGACGTCCCGCCCGACCGCGGCCGCGGTGCGGGCGCCGAAGTAGACGGCGCCCACGTTGCAGGTCAGCTGGACGAGCGAGACGCCCAGCATCAGCGCGCCGAAGCGCACGATGTAACCCGTGTCACCGTTGACGACACCGTTGTCGATGATGTCCGCGTTGAGCGTGGGCAGGTAGAGGCTCGCACTGGTCTGCAGCAGTTGCAGCAGCACCAGGAGGGCGATGGGTTTCCGATAAGGACGCAGGTGCGTCCCCAGCAGTCGTATGAGCACGCGCAGGCTCCGGTCGGCAAGATCGAGGGGGGTTCACCCCATCTTCGGCCAACCGGCGGCCCGAACCCCAATGCTTTTCGCAAAGCCCGGTCAAAAGGCGTAGCTCTCCCGACGGGGGTCCTACGCCGTCGCGCCCTGGAAGGCCCCGGGGTGGATCTGCTCGCGCGTCGCGACGTACTGCTGGCGCACCGCCTGCCACGCCGGGAACTCCTCGCCCGGCTCGAAGGTCTGGCCGGCCGGGGCCGGCCAGACCGGCGGGGTGTGCGGTGCCAGCGTGCCCTGCGCCACCCCGAGCGCCCACGCCGCCTGGCGCGCGGAGCCCAGCGCGGCGTAGTCGGCCGGGGCCGGGACGACGACCTGCGTGCCGAACAGCCCCGGCGCGGCGGCCTGTACGGCGGGCAGCTCGGCCGCCGCGCCCAGCAGGAACACCCGGCGGATCTCCACTCCGCGGTGCCGCAGCACGTCCAGGGCGTCGACCAGCCCGCACAGCATGCCCTCGAACGCGGCCCGCGCCAGGTGCTCGGGCTTCATCGAGTCCCGGCGCAGGCCCGCCAGGGTTCCCGCGGCGTGCGGCAGGCTCGGCGTCCGCTCCCCCTCCAGGTACGGCAGGAGTACGAGACCGTGCGCGCCCGGCGTCGACTTGAGCGCGAGCGCGCTCAGCCCCTCCAGGTCGGTGCCCAGCAGCTCGGCGGTGCCCCGCAGGGCCCGTACGGCGTTGGAGGTGTTCACCACCGGCAGGTGCATGCCGCTGGCGTCGGCGAGCGAGGTGATCAGGCCGCCCGGATCGAAGACCGCCTGGTGGTGCACGGCCATCACCGACCCCGAGGCGCCCAGCGAGACCACCGCGTCACCCGGGACCAGGCCCAGTCCGAGCGCGGCGGCCATGGTCTCCCCGGTCCCGGCGGAGATCAGCAGTCCCTCGGGGGTGGTCCCGGCGGCGTCGGCCGGACCGAGCACCTCGGGCAGCAACGCCTGGTGCCCGAGCGCCAGCTCGACCAGGTCGGGGCGGTAGGAGCCGGTGGCCGGCGACCAGTAGCCGGTGCCGGAGGCGCCGCCCCGGTCGGTGGTGCGCCGCGCGGGCCGGCCCAGCAACTGCCAGACGAGCCAGTCGTGCGGGGACATCAGCACTGCCACCCGCCGGGCCGCCTCAGGCTCGGTCCGGGCCAGCCAGGCGAGCTTGGCCAGCGGCTGCGCCGCGTGCGGGACCGAACCGACGGCCTCCGCCCAGGCCTGCCGGCCGCCGAGCGCCTCGATCAGGTCGGCCGCCGCGACCTGGCCCCGCTTGTCGTTGCCGACCAGCGCCGGGCGGACCAGGCCGCCCTGGGCGTCGAGCGGCAGCAGGCCGTGCTGCTGCGCGGAGACGCCGATGGCCTGGACCCCTTCGAGGAGTCCGTTGCCGGCCGCCTCCCCGAGCGAGAGCAGCCACGCCTGCGGATCGGTCTCGTGCGGGCTCGACCCGGCGGCTTCGCCGGTCGGCTGCGGGTGGGGCGCGTAGCCCTGGCGCAGCACGGCCCCCGTGTCGGTGTCGCAGACGACGATGCGAGTGAAGGCGGAAGAGCTGTCCAGCCCGGCGACTATCCCCATGCGGAGAATTCTGCCGCACCGCGGGCCGGTCCCGACCGCCGAGTAGGCGCGCAACCGCCGCGGGGCCCCGCAACTCCCGGGGCCCCCG
>NZ_JBSGYT010000034.1:0-83978 GCF_053610645.1 Streptomyces sp. NPDC054883
CGTTCGGTCGTCCAGCCGCGGCCGCCCGAAAGCAGGTCGGGGCAGCAGCGGTTGCACGAGTTCCCACTCGGCATCGGACAGTTCATGGCGGCGTATCACGACACCATGATCCACAATTCAAGATCACTTTGACGACAGAGCCTAGGCGGGCTGTTCGGGTCACGACACGGGCGCCGGGACGCGCTGCTGCACATCGACGCCGTGAACCGGCCGCGGACGCCTCGCAGACGAGTACGGCCGACGCCCACTTCTGCCGTGGCGGGTGGGAAGTGGCCGGCGGAACCGAAAACCCACCACGGGAGACGCCCGGGAGCGCCTTCGAGTCGAGGGAGATCGTGTTCGTGGCCGCGACGGGCTGTACCCGGCCCGAACACCCGCGCCAGCCAGGGTCTCGAACCGCTCGGCCGCGGCACCCCGCCCATTCGCTCCGGTGGCGGACCGTGTCGACGACGGCCCGCCGGACTCCATGGCGACAACGGGCACGACTGGGACCACCTGCGGAGGCGGCTGCGCTCGCGTGGCATCACTCGCGCATCGCCCGGAAGGGCTTCGAGCCCTCTCAGCGCCTGGCGCCACGGTTGGACCGAAGGAGGGAACGGTGGCCTTGCTCGCCGGGTGCCGTCCTCTGCGCCATCGCCACGAGCGCGAGGCCGAACACTTCCTTGCGTTCTCCGGTATTGCGGCCACCCACATCTGCTATCGGCGTCTGGACGGGTGAGCAGGTTCAAACGACTCCGAGGAAGCCCGGGTCGGTGCCATCGGACTGACAGCACGCGTCGCGATGCAGGCCTAGGAGTTCCGCCATGGGCACCGCGCGACGGCTGGTCGCTGACAGATCCTTGCGGGCCTCGGCCGACCACAATGGTGGGAAGAACGAGAGCCCCTGCCGGCCGTTCAGCACGGAGATCTCACTGCGCCAGCCGTCCCACCGCAGGCCTTCATAGAACTCCTGGAGTCCTCCGGAGAAGATCCAGGACAGCCACGCCGAGTGGCCGGCGCCCAAGGCCTCCCAGCCGAGCGCATCGGGGGCGAAGTAGATGATCTCGCCTGGCTCACCGGGACGACCGGCCTCATGGGGGTTGCCCGCGTTGAGGGCGAAGACCCCGCCTACCGCGTCGTGCGCAACCACGAGACCTGCACCGGGCCGCCAAGCAGGATCGAAAGTCGAGGGCATCGCGTTGACCTCGGCCAGGCCAGGCAGTCCGACGTCACTCGGGCTTCCGAAGATCCGCAGCCATCCACCGTCCACGAGCAGACCGCCACAGTTCAGTACGATGCCGCCCAAATTCGACCGGGCGGAGACCTGTAGTTGCAGCAGGGAGGCACGGCCCTCCCTGGCATCGACGGGTAGCACCTCAACTGGTACGTCGGTGCCGGACAGCTCCTCAAGGAGTAGAGGCCAGGCTGGATCGTCGACGTTGATCAGTTCATTGTCCTCGCGCATCCCCGCATCGTCGCACCGGCGCCCAGAGCCTCAGTCCACCGGGTCACGCAGTCTCAACGGGCTGCCGGAGAGGATCGATCGGTGGCCCGTACGCTCCCTGACCCGCAGCGGTCCGTCATCGCCGACAGCCTGCAGCCCGAGGCCGGCAACGGAACCGGCTACGTGAGCGCGCACATCCCCGCCGCCAACCCCGTTGCACCGCACATGGTCGACAACAAGTACTTCGGCCGCGGCGACCAGGTCTTCCACCTCCACTCTCTGCTGGACACCGCCACCGGCTCCTGAGGCCGGCCGGCAGCCACCCGAACTGGGTTCCGGTCACCGGGATGCGAGGTCGTCCGGCAGGCCGGACGTCGAACTGTCGAGAGTCCGGACCGTCGTGGGCGATCAGCGTCCAGCATCCGTCTCGGTCTTGCTTAGCATGTACACGACGCGCAAGACGCGCGTTCCAGGAGGAACCCGGCAGCATCAGCGCTTGGTTCCCCGGCTCCGGATCTGCTGCCGAAGGAAACACGCATGCACCGCCGATCTGAGGCCCTGTACGGGGTCTTGGCCACCGTCCTCGCAATATCGCTCACGGCCTGCGGAGGGCACGGCGGCGGCGCGAAGCCCGGTCCTTCCGAGGAGCGCGTGCCGGACGGCCAGACCAGTCGGCAGACCCCGTCCGCGACTCCGACGTGGGGCCCGGCGTTGGCGTTGGGGCAGCCGGCTCCGAACCTGTACGAGCCGGAAATGACCATGGGCGGAAAGTTCGAGGTAACCGCCACGAAGATCGTCAAGGGCACCGCCGCGCAGGCGAAGTCGCTGCACTGGGACAAGCGTATGGCGGGCGAACCGACGGGCAACACCCCGTACTTCGTGTACTTCACGTACACGCTCAAGGACGGCAAGCCGCACGCCGCCAACGTCGATCTGGGAGCCTACGCCGCGGCCCTGGACATGAACGGTGTCAAGGTCGCGGAGCGGCCGACCGTCCACACCGGATATGTCGACGGCGGGTGCCCCGTCCCGCCGATCTACCTGCGTTGGGACATGGGCGAGAGCCGCACTCTGTGTACGGTCTTTGCCGGCGATGCGTCGAACCCGCCCACCCGGCTGGCCTGGGGCACCGACGAGGACCACATGAAGGGCGCCTCATGGGAGTGGACCGCCAAGTGACCGCTGCGCGACCCAGTGGGCGGCGGGTCCGGCCGGGCTTCCTCGGCGAACTCCCCGCCCAGCCGCGCCCGGCCTGTCGCGTTGCCGGTGCCCACCGGGCGGCGGTCGGTGTGCACGGGTGAGGCTCCCTGCCTTCGTCAGGCGGCGCCCAAGGCTGCTTCGGTGACGCGTTCTGTGCCCGGCGCACCGGGCGCCCGGCAGCGTGACCGAGCAGGGATCGCACGTCCGTCCCGTACTCAGCGCGTGACGGCCATGCTGTCGGTGACCTTGTCGTGCCGGCCCTGTTGGAACGGAGCTTGTCTCAGCAGCACCACAGCGGGTTCAGCAGGCCGAGGACGGGCACGCGGATACCCGTATCCGTGTCCGGGTGCCTGGCCCCGTCGGTGACCTGGACCTCGGTCTTGGGGCCGACGCCTTCACTCGGCCTATCCGTTTACACCCGACGCCGGCGGGCAACGGCCTGTGCCAAATGCGTCTGCTGTGTCCGTGCGAATGCCCAAGGTGGCTGGTAGGGAGCGCGCTGACACCGGCAGATGTTGTCCCGGTGACAATGCGAGCCCTACGGTGGCCGTCATGAGCGACCCGGAGAAGAACAAGGCCGCGGCCAAGGCGTTTTACGACCTCATGTTCAACCAGTGCCGGCCCGCCGAAGCCATTGATCAGTACGCCGGCGACACCTACATCCAGCACAACCCCCACGTTGCCGACGGCAACCAGGCATTCGTCGACTACTTCGAACGCATGGCCGCGGACTATCCCGGCAAGCGCGTCGAATTCAAGCGCGCCTTTGCCGAAGGGGACCACGTCGTCCTGCACTGCCACCAGATCTGGCCCGACGAGGAGTACGCGGGCATCGACATCTTCCGCTTCGATGCAGCGGGCAAGATCGTGGAACACTGGGACGTCCTCCAGGTCATCCCGCACACCTCCAAGAACGACAACAGCATGTTCTGAGAAGTCCGGGCCCGGTCGAGGACGGGCTCCTGCCCGGGCCCGGGAGAACATCGCGGCGGGGGCCATCCTCCCCGCCTGCCGGTGCCTAGGGCCAAGACCGGAGCACCCGACATCCAGGACGCAGCCTTCGTCACCCAGCCGGCGTGCGCCGCACCTGGCTCTGCGTGTTCAGCCAGGCTGCCCGCCGGCCGCCCCGGTGATGCTTTGCAGCGACAGGCACACCAGTCGACCTGCGCTTCCGGACACCCGGCGAACAGGAACGATCTCACCGAATGGTCATCCACCGTGCGGCTGGTTCGGCCGGTGCGGTGTCGATCACGGTCCCGCCCATGCGCCCGGCGTGCGCGACGACTGCACACACCGCCGTCATGATGATCGCTCTGGCCGGCCGGGAAGGGCGCTGCCGGGGTGCTGGGCCGGTGTTCAGAAGGTGATGGTCCGTCCCTCGCGTTCCGCTTGTCGCGCGGTGTAGGCGACGCCGTGGACTTTGATGCCGTCCGGGTTGAGGAGGGTGATCGTGCCGCCTCGGTCGCCGAGACGGAATCCGTTACCGCTCGGAACGGTGAGGGTGGTGCCGGGCTCCAGAGTGCCCGCGGGCAGCGGGAGGGTCTGCTGGTCGCGGTCGGTGAGCTGCCATCCGCGCAGGTCGACCGGGGCTGGGGAGGCGTTGAGTACGGTGACGGCTTCGGATGCCGAGCCGGAGGGGTTGACCAGGGCGGCCATGATCCGCAGGGGTTCGTCGCGGTCCCCGGAGCGCGGTGGTGCGGTGTCGATGGGGTGGCCGGTGCGGTCGTCGGTGTGCCAGGCCTGGGACTGGAAGGCCAGGAAGATCGCAACCCAACGGTTTTCGGCGGGCAGGTGCACGAACAAGGCGCCGTCCTGCCGGACACCGTTGTCGGAGCGGAAGCGGCCGCTGTTGCCCTGGTTCATGTGGATGTCATGCACGCCGTTGCCGGGCCGGAAGCCGAACACCTTGTCGGCGATGTTGGCCTCGGGGCCGAACCGTTGCCCGAAGACGTAGAGGGCGGCGGTGCGGTCGGCGATGGCCCGCTGCACGTAGTGGTCGAGCAGGTCGGCCAGGTCATTGTCCGCGCCCTCGATATCGGGCGGGAGCAATCGCATCGAGGCGGGGTCGAACAGGTTGCCGCGGATGAAGTCCAGGCCGGCCTTGCCCGGCTGTGCCGCCAGGGCCGTCCACCCGCTGCCGGCGGGCGGGAGCAGCTCGGTCACGGGGTGGCGCAGGTCGTCGTCGACCAGGTAGAGCAGCTCCGAGGGCGCCTGTTGCGACTCGACGTTGACGGCGGCCCGGTAGTGGGTGCCGGCGTTGTCGGTGAGGTGGATCTGGTAGTGAGGGGTATCGCTGGATCCCTCCCGGCGCCGGTCTACGGCGCGGGCGGCCAGGACACCGTAGCCTTTTAGCGGCATGGGTCATCCTCTTGGTTCCGATGGGAGCGGCACGGCCGGGGTGCGGGCGTGCCGATGGACCGGGCGGGGGTGCGGGCCGTCGAGGACGTCGGCTCGGCCGACCGGTGCCGGTGGATGGCGGACCTCGTGCATTCCGAGGAAGCCGTGGGCGAAGCCGGTGGTGGTGCCGGCCAGGCCCTTCGCGTGTACGTTGCCCGGTCCGCGGGCCCGAAGCGGCCGCCGGGCCGGTGATGGTTCGTCAGCTTCCAGTTGCCGGTGACCGACATCTCCCACCCTCGCCGCGCGCCTGGGCAGCCCTGCCGGCTGCCGAGCCTCCTCGCCGTTATCCCCCGACCACGCCCCGACGGGACCCCGTATCACCCGATGTTCACCCGCCTTGCCCTGCGCCTCACCTACCTGCTGCCCCGACCCTGCTCCTGCGAACGGGGAGCCGCTACCCCTGCGCAGCACCTCGCGCCGCGCACCGCCACCCGCCGGCAGCACACGGCGCTGACCGCGGCTGCCCCGGCTTGGGCTCGGGGCCCCGGCCGGCACCGCTCGGGACGTGCGACCTGGCCGCCGGCGGCCCTCGTCCCAGCGCTGGCGCGCCCTGCTGACAAGCGTAGATTTGGTGGTGCGCCCGGCTGGAGGGAGACGATCCCATGGACACAGCCATCCGCATCGAGGTGCTGCCCGCGCGACTGGGCGACTGCTTGTTCGTGGAGTGCGTGCGCGGGAGCGGGCCGCCTTGGCGCATGCTCGTCGACGGTGGTCCTCCGGGTACCTGGCCCCGGCTCGAAAAGAGGTTGGGCCGGCTGGAACCGGACGAGCGGCACATCGACGTCGCCGTGGTGACGCACATCGACAGCGACCACATAGGCGGCATGCTCCCGTTCCTGCGGAGCGAGTACGCGGAAGACGTCGGCGACTACTGGTTCAACGGCCCCCCGCACCTGCCCTCGGGGGGCGGCGTGCAGCGAAGCGTCGCCGAGGGGCAGAGCCTGGTAGCGGCGCTGCTCGGGGAGTCCGTCGGCCCCGTTCTGCCGTGGAACCGGGCGTTCGGCGGCGGCCCCATCGACACCGGGGACGAGTCCGGGTTCATCGAGGTACCGGTCCCGGACGGGCCGCGGGTTACGGTGCTCTCACCGACTTACGAACGCCTGGCGGTACTGGAGCGCGAGTGGTCCGAAGCCATCGACCGGGCCAGGCGCGGCTGGCAGGTCGGCGTGAGGCCCGACATCCTGGAACCCCTGGGCGATCTGGCCGCCGTTGCCGCTCGCAAGACGGCCGACGACACGACGGCTCCGAACGGGAGCAGCATCGCGCTGCTGGTCGAGCACCGCGGCGCCCGCGCCGTGCTCGGGGCGGACGCGTTCGGTCCCGTGCTCGGGGCCGGCCTGCGCGGGGTGGCCGCCCACCGCGGCCTGCCGGCCCTGGAGGTGGACGCTTTCAAACTTCCGCACCATGCCAGCCGGCGGAACGTGACCGAGGCCCTGCTCGAAGCCGCGCCCGCCCGGCACTACCTCGTGTCCACCAACGGCGACACCTACCACCATCCCGATGACGAGGCCCTGGCACGCGTCATCCTGACCGCACCGGAAGGTCCGACGCTGTGGTTCAACTACCGCACGCAGCGCACCGCCCGGTGGGCAGATCCGGAGTTGTACGAGCGATACGGCTACTCGGCGAGCTTCCCCGAGGCACCAGAGACGGGTACGGTCCTCGAACTACCGGCGACGGCCTGATCCCTGAAGGACCCGGGACCTCGCTTCCGGGGGCTCGGGGCATTCCTTCGGTTGCCGAACAGCAGTAGTCGAACCCTGCCCGATCCATGTCCGGCTACGACCCTCGGCGCCGCTCATCCTCCAGAGGTGACATGCGTACCCACCGGGCAAAGCCGATTGGTGATCCAGTTGCCTGACTGTGAGGTCCTATGCTGCGGAAATGATCAATGCCATTGAACTCGTCATATTCGACTGCGACGGTGTGCTGGTGGACAGTGAGCGAATCGCCGCGCGCGTACAGGTCGCCCTGGGTGCTGAGTTGGGCTGGCCGCTGACCGAGGACGAGGTCGTGGCCCGGTTCATCGGGCGCTCGCACGCGGCCATCCGTGAACAGGTCGCGGCGCAACTCGGCGAGGACACAGCGGCAACCTGGTCGGAGAGGTTCGAGCGACTTCACAGTGAGGCCGTGGACGACGGGCTCGCCCCGGTCGAAGGCCTGACCGAAGCCCTCGACGCGCTCACTCTCCCGACCTGCGTCGCCTCCAGCGGCTCCCACGAAAAGATGCGGCACACCCTCGGCCGCACCGGACTCTACGAACGCTTCGCGGGCCGCATCTTCAGCGCCACTGAGGTCTCCCAGGGCAAGCCCGCCCCGGACCTGTTCCTGCACGCCGCCCGACAGATGGGTGTCGATCCCACCGCCTGCGTGGTGGTCGAGGACAGCCAGCCCGGCGTCCGCGCAGCGCGCGCCGCCGGCATGCGGTGTTTCGGCTATGCCGGCGGGCTCACCCCGGCTGAACGACTCGAAGGCCCCGGCACCACCGTCTTCCACGACATGCGCAACCTGCCGACCCTCATCGCGGAGCGGCAGCCGAATAGCCACCTGCACCGGCCCGCCCATGCGAATTGACAGTCGCTCTGCTGCGAGAACCGTTTGCGAAGTGCATCGTGGTCGGAGGCTGCCAGGTGACGGGTTCCTCGTCTGTTCGACGGAGAGCAGCGTCCAGCATGTACGGCATGGGGACTCGTCCGGCTATTCCGCGACGCTCACAATGAACGTGCCCACGTCTCGACAAAGCCCCAGGGCCCGCAGGCCCTGACGAGGAAGCCGAGGGTTGGTTCGTCTTCGTACCGCCGAGTCGGCTCCGAGAGCAGTAGGCGTGCGGGCCCGGGGCCTCCCACCTGAACCATAGGGCGGCCGGAATCGTCGTAGCCGATCACGCGAGCAGGCTGGAAGACCGGGCTGGGCAGCCACCCGCTCGGACGGGTCGGCAGTGTCCGGCGGACTCCGTGAGCTGCGGCTGGAACCCGCGCGGGGCTACGCCGTCACGGGCTCCAGCCGCAGCTGCCGGATCGGCCAGGGTGGTGGCTCGGCCGGGCCGAACCAGACCCGAACGTCCTCCCCGGTGCGCACCGGCAGGAAGGGGTAGTCGTTTTCGGCGTGTGCGGTGCGGTGCAGCGCATGGCCCGGACCCAGGTGCCGGGCTGCGTACGCGTCGAAGTCGACAGCGTCTGACGGCTGGCAGACGGTCGCGACCACCTCGCGGATGCCCGACTGCGATGTGAAGCCCGGGCCGTGCAGGAGCAGGACGTCGTCGCTGTCGATCATGGTGGCATTGGCCGCGTCGCGGTTCTCCTGCCAGACCGAGCCGGTGTAGAAGGCCTCGAGCGAGCGCCGACGGTGCCTCATGTCGGGGAACGCCCGCAGCCAGACGAAGCGGTCTGGGTCGTCAAGGTCGCGGAACCGGCCGCCGACCGCAATGCCGACCGCTTCCTGGCCGATCACGAACTCGCGCTCGAACAGCTCGATCAGCGTTTCCCGGGTGCCGGGATGCAGGGTGTACTGCCGGAGTTCGACGATGCTCATGTGCTGGCCGCCCCGGTACGGGTGAGGTCCATGATCCAGTTGAGCTCCCAGGTGAGGCCGCCGTCGGCGGAGAACTCCTGCTCCCAGCGGGCGGCGTCCGGGCCGAGGCGGTACCAGGTGAAGTGCACCCGGATCGGGCGGCCGTCGTGCGTGTCCTCGCCGTGGAAGTCACCGCGGTCACCCGTGAAGCCACCGACCACCGGGGGATCCAGTCGGCCGGTCCGGCTGTCAGACCAGTGGATCGACCAGCGCGCCAGCTCGCGGTCGAACAGTCGTAGGGTCACGCCCTGGCGGGCGAGGGTGGGGAGGCTGAGCTCGTCGATGTTGCCGGCACCGCCGAACAGTGGCCGTACGACCGCATGGCCGGGAAACTCCGCCCAGGTGGCCGGGCCTGAACCGAGAGGTGCGGCGAGACGGCGATTGGCCACGTCCCAGCAGCCGTGAAGGAAGTCGAAGTCGTCCATGCGCCGCAGGCTAGGGACATTCCCCTGACATCCACTGTCAGTGAATACTGAGCGGCATGCGCGCGAGCCGACTGGTCACCCTGCTTCTGCTGCTCCAGAACCGGGGCCGGATGACGGCCCAGCAGCTGGCCGAGGAACTGGAGGTCTCCGTCCGTACGGTCTACCGGGACGTCGCGGCGCTCGGCGCCGCCGGTATCCCGCTGTACGGCGACGCCGGACACTTGGGCGGTTACCGGCTGTTGGAGGGCTACCGGACCCGTCTCACCGGACTGACCGCCGACGAGGCGCAGGCCGCGTTCCTCGCCGCGCTCCCCGGCACCGCCGCCGAGCTCGGCCTCGGTGAAGCGCTCACCACCGCCCAACTCAAGCTGCGCGCCGCCCTTCCGGCCGAGCTGCGCGAGCACGCCGGGCGGATCCAGGAACGCTTCCTGCTCGACGCCCCCGGCTGGTACGGCGGCGCAGACCGTACGCCTCACCTGGCTGCGGTCGCGGCCGCCGTGTGGGCGCGGCGGGCGGTGGTCCTGCGGTACCGGCGCTGGCGGGCACCGGAGGAGATCGAGCGGCGGGTGGAGCCGTACGGGCTGGTACTCAAGGCCGGCCGCTGGTACGTGGTCGCCGGCGGGCCGTCCGGGATCCGCACCTACCGTGTCGATCAGATCAGCGAACTGCGGCCCCTGAAAGAAGAGTTCACCGTCCCGGACGGGTTCGACCTGGCCGCGCACTGGAAGAGCCATCTGATCGAATTCCAAGGCCGGCTCCACACCGGGGAGGCTCTGGTACGTCTCACCCCGGAGGGCGCCCGCCGTCTCGGCGTGGCACCTGCCGAAGGCCGCGGATGGACGGAGACCCGGGTGCCCATCGAATCGATCGACCACGCCCACGGAGAGTTCCTGCGGCTGGGCAGCGACATCGAGGTCATGGCTCCGGCCGAACTCCGCGACCGTATCGCCGAGACCGTATGGACCTTGGCCTCCCGCTACCGGGGGCGCCCCCCTGAGGCCGGAGCTCCCGGGGGCTGAGCAGCGCTGGGCGCGGGCGGGTCATCGGTGAGCGGCCACGAGTACGCGGCCGGGCAGACGGCCGGGCAGACGGTGTACGACCGCGACCGCCAGGCGCCTGCGCTACTTCACCCTGGACCATCGAGGCCGCGGGCCACGTCGCCCGCACCCGCCGGCGTGGCGACAACCGCACCAGGGCGGCCGCAGTCCGTGCCCAGGGCGCGGCTGCCGGTAGGGGCTGTCGTGGGACGGGCCTGCGCCGACTGCCCGCCGGCCGACCACGCCGACCACATCCCGCTCGCGCCCCGACCGGTTCGTTCGCGCAATAGACTCGATGCGCACGGTCGGCCGCTGAGCCCCCGGCCGGAAGGAACCCTTATGGCCCGCACGGACCGGAATCCCGACGGCCTGCGCCGGCAGCCTTCCGCCTCGCCCCCGCCCTCCTCCTGGGCGGTGTCGCCCGACGGCGGGCGCCCGGAAGGGCGTACCTGTTCCCATTTGACGGCGCTGCCCGCCTGCCCGGAGACACCGCACGACGTCTGCACGCACTGCCGCACCCTCGGCTGGACCTGGACCGGCCTGAGATGGTGTGCGGCCTGCGGGCACGTCGGATGCTGCGACAGCTCCCGTGGGCAGCACGCCTACGCCCACCATGCGCAGACGGGACACCCCGTGGTCTTCTCCTTGGCCCCTGACGAGCCCTGGGCCTGGTGTTTCGTCGACGAGGTCTTCCTCGTTCGGGACTTCTGACGGGTTGAGGCACGTACGCCCCGCTGAGCCGACGGTGACCGCCACGCGGCCCGCCACGACGAGTTCGGGTGCTGCATCCGCTCGTGCCGGAAACGGGGAAGGGCAGGTGGAGGTGAAAGCGATGAGTAGAGCTCGGCGCACGGGCGGCCCGCTGCCCACGGAATCGGTCTGGGATTACCCGCGGCCCCCGAGCGTGGTGCCGGATGCTCGGCGCGTGGTGATCGAGCACCGCGGAGTGATGCTCGCCGACTCCCGGGCGTGCCACCGCGTGCTGGAGACCAGCCACCCTCCGGTCTTCTACGTGCCGCGCGACGACGTGCGCACCGGCCTGTTGTCCCGGTCGAATACGACGACGGCATGCGAGTGGAAGGGGCGGGCCGCGTATTGGACCTTGACCATGGAGGGGTGCACCGTTCCGGACATGGCATGGAGCTATGAGACCCCCTTGCCGGAGTACGGGAGCATCGCCGGCCACCTGGCTTTCCATGCGGGGAAAGTCGATCTTTGTACGGTTGACGGAGAGCCCGTACTGGCCCAGCCCGGCGACTTCTACGGCGGCTGGATCACCGCCGAGATCCTGGGCCCGTTCAAGGGCGGTCCGGGAACCGCCGGCTGGTGAAGAGGGGCAGCGGCGGCACGACGAACAAGCGCGGGGGTTGCATCCACGGCCGGGTGACTCGCGGAACACAGTGGACGAGCGGCAGGGGCCGCACCGGTAGGTGGGAGAGGTGGTCGAGTGTCCGCAGCCCTGGACGCGACGGACGTGCTGGTCGTCGGGGCCGGCCTGGCCGGGCTCGCGTGCGCCCGGGATCTGCTGGCGGCAGGGGTCCGCGTCCGGGTGGTGGAGGCCGGCGACGCGGTCGGCGGCAGAATGCGTTCCGACCGGGTCGGCGGCTTCGTGGTGGACCGCTGGTTCCAGGTGTTCAACACCTCCTAGTCCCAGGTCCGCCGCCGGCTCGTCCTGAAGAATCTCCGGCTGCGGCCCTTCACCCCGGGCGTGATCGTCCACAGTCCCTCCGGTCGGCTCCGCTTCGGCGACCCCGCCCGCCACTCGCGCACGCTGCCCGGCCTGGTCGGGGGCCGCCTCGCCGGCCCCCGCGACCTGGTCGCCCTCGGCCTGCTGTCCGCCCGTGACGCGCTCTCGCCACCCAGCCGGATCAAACGGCTCGCGGACACCACCACCCGCACCGCACTCGCGGACGCCGCCGTCTCCGAAGCGTTCGTCGAAAGGTTCTTTTGCCCCCTCCTGTCGGGGGTCTTCCTGGAGGAGGAGCTGGAGACCTCCGCCCGGATGTTCCACCTGGTCTGGCGGAGCATGATCCGAGGCACGCTGTGCCTGCCCACCGACGGCATCGGGTCGGTCCCGCAGGCCCTCGCGGTCGCCCTTCCCGGGAATACCGTACGACTGGAGAACGCCGTGGCGGAACTCACGGACGACGGCGCACTGACCGCTGCGGGCCGGGAGATTCCCGCCCGCGCAGTCGTGGTGGCCACCGGCCCCGGCAGCCGTCCAGGCATTGCTGCCCGAGGTCCCCCTGCCCGCCTACCGGACCGTGACGACGTACGACCACGTCGCTCCGCGGTCCCCCTGGGCGAGCCGACGCTGCTGGTGGAGACCCGCCGCCGCTTCCTCAACGCATGTGTCCTCAGCGACGTCGTCCCCGCCTACGCCCCGCCCGGCCACGCCTTGGTCGCCACTTCGATCCTGGGCCGGGACGCGCCTGGGCGTGAGGGCGAGCTCCGCGCAGCGCTGGGCGAGGCGTACGGAACGGACACGGACGGCTGGGACCTGCTGACCGTCCGCACCATCGGACGCGCTGCCCGCCATCGCCGCCGCAGCCGCTCACCCGCACTTCGCGCACTGCGCCGGGCCGGTACGTGTGCGGCGACCACCGCGCCACCGGGTCGGTCCAGGGCGCGCTTGCCTCCGGCGCGCGCGCCGCCCGCGAGGTATTGCGCGACCTGGGGCGCCAGGGCACGTGCTGAACCGCCGTGTCCGCAGGCGAACTCCCGCACGCGTTCCCCCTGCCGACGCGGGGAAAGGCCAGCAGGACCGTGCCATCGGGGCCGCTCCCGGCCGCCTCGACGACGTGCGCACACGTGACCACGACGCCTCGGCCTCGAGGAAACCGACCCAGGCCACCGCTCCGTCCGCGGCGAGGATCTGGGCCACCGAGGCGGGCAGGTCTGAGCGGGCGCTGCTGCCGGCGTCCTGCCTCGAACCGGCCATCGGGATCAGCTCCCTGTCGCCCCTGTGCCCGGGTTGATGCGATCGTGGCTGTTCCACGACACGGTCACCCTCAGGTGGCAGCCGGCCTGGCTCTTGGTGATCACGGCCCCGGCTTCGAACGCCAGGTCGACGCCGAACTCGACGGCGATCAGGTCGGGACCGGCTTTGCGCAGCTGGTCCAGAGCGGCGCGCGCGACCGCCGTGACTGGCGCCAGCGCGGCTTCCAGCGTCACCGGCAGCTCGCGCACGGCATCGCCGATGCGCCCGGCCTTCACCGGCCCCACCTCGTGGACGGCGCCCGGCTCCTCGACCAGGACGAAGCCGCCGCCGTCCAGCGGAATCCGTGTCACGGCTGTCACCACGCCTGGTCCGCCTCTCGAGCCGACTCGCCTCAGGGACGTCACCAGGCTTCACCGCGAGTTCCCGCCCCGCATCCCGGGGCGGCCGTACGCGTGAGCGCCCCACTTGGCGTGTCCCGCGGCGCACCCGCCGGGGGAGTGGCGAAGGATGACGAGCACGAGTTCGCCGTAGCGCGGACTTTTCCGCACTTGAGGAGGCCGAAGGCCAACCCGATGGTCGCGCGATCCTCCGTGTTCCCCTGCGCTTGCGCCGGCGGGGCCAGGCCGAGGGCGCCGTTCCACAGCAGAGCCTGCAGGCATTCCCGGACGGCGCGCACCTCTGGTTCCTCGCGCGGGCGGCCGCCGTTCCCGTACGACTGCCAGACGGGGTCGGTTCCTGCGGGAACTGGAACCGGCGACGGTCGCTCAGCTCGGCCAGCCGCAGCCGGTCGCGGGGGCCGGCGGATCGTCGGCGCGCAGGACCGCACCGTCCGGGCGGTCTCTTCGGACGGCGCCTGGGTGAGGGCGAGGTCGACCGGTCCGGCGCGGCGCGCAGGCCGTATGTCGGGTCGGTCAGATCGGTGTCGCGGATGCGGACGTCGATCCCGGGATGGCTCCGGCGGTAGGCGTCGGCCAGCCGGGACAAGCCCGGGTCTGTGCCGTCGCCCAGAATGCCGACGGTGACGGTCGCGACGCCGGCTGCCGCGCTCACGCGTACCCGGACGCGGTCGGTGTGGTCGAGTGGGGCGCGCCTCGTCGAGCAGCACAGTGCCCACCGGAGTGAGCCGGTGTGGGAGGAGCTACTGCGCCCACCGGACCCCGAGTCGGCGGGCGCGGCAAGCAGGTCCGCGTCGAGCCCGGTCGCGGCGTTGCTTATGGTTGACGATCCACCCGGGTCCGGATCTTCAACTCCTTCCAGGGACACGGGTTCGTCCGGCTGCTGCTCCCGCTAGCTGTGGTGTCTCAGGACGTTGGTTCCACGGCGTCCTCGAAGGTGAGCTGCTGCGGGATCGTGTCGATTGGTTTCGGTGGCTGGTTGAACACGATGCGGTAGTCGCTGCCGGAGGTCCGGCTGATGGGTGGCCGGCCTCCGAGCGCGGAGTGCGGGCGCTCGTGGTTGTAGTAGTTGAGAAAGTCCGCGAGTGCGGCCCTGCGTTCCTGCTCGGAGGTGTAGACGCGCACGTAGGCCCACTCGCGGGCCAGCGTCCCGTTGAACCTCTCCACCTTCCCGTTCGTCCGCGGCGTGTACGGCTTGATGCGCTTGTGCTCCGTCCCGTCACGACCGGGGCAGCGGCCCAGGCGCGCGAGCGGTAGCAGGAGCCGTTGTCGATGAGGACGCGGCGGAGCGGCGTGATGTCGTGGGCGGCGAAGAACGCGACGGAACGATGCCAGAACGCGGCTGCGGTCACGGCCTTCTCGTCGTCCAGAGCCTCGGTCTAGGCGAGCCGGGAGTGGCCGTCAATCGCCGTGTGCAGGTACGTGTAGCCGACCTTCCCGGTGCCGGGGCCGGTGCGCTTGGAGGCCCGTGCGGCTTCGGTGCCGCGGTCGTGCATTCGCCAGCCACCACCGGCGGGGATGCCACCGAGCTTCTTGACATGGACGTGACCCTCGCCGGGCGAGGACTCGGTGCACGGTGGCCGGTGCCACGGTGATGCCGTGCAGCTTCTCCAGTTCGGCGGCGAGCCGGGCGGGCCCGTACTTGGTCTGGCGCCGCAGCGCCTCTACCAGATCGCCGATGTGCCCGCTCGTGCGGTTGGGGCTGGCGATGGGTTGGGAGGAGCGATCCGTCAGGCCGTCCTCGCCGTGGGTGAGCCAGCGGGCGTACCACTTGGCTAGGCAGCGGCGGGAGATTCCTGCTTCCGCAGCGACGTGTGCGATCGGACGTCCGGCATCGACCCGCAGGCACAAGCGCAGACGTCCTTCGGGGGTCAGCGGTGCGTTCCGATGTCCCCTGCTGGTGGCGCTCCCGGCCTCGGCGGCCGCGTTCACCGGGAGCCCTGGGATCTCGGGGCTCCCGCGTGAGCGGCTGTACGTGGCGTCAGCGTGCGAACTTTTCGATGGCCTCCGGGGTGACGGGGGTGAAGAAGTTGACGAGGTTGCCGTCGGGGTCGCGGAACAACAGCGACCGGTTGCCCCAGGGCATCGTGGTGGGCTCGTTGACGAAGTCGGTGACGAAGCCGGTCAGGTTCTGGTGAACGCGGTCCACGTCGTCGACGAGGAACTCGGTGATCACGCTGTGGTTGTCCGCCGGGCGGGCAGAGCCCGGGGCGAACAGCGGGACGGTGCGGGTGCTGGCGATCGCGAGAGTTGCGCCCGCGGTCTTGAGTTCGGCGAAGTCCTCGGTGGACCATATCGCCTGCATCCCTGTAGCACGCTCGTAGAACTCAACGAGGCGTGCGACGTCGCTGGTGATGATGCGGATCGAGACGAAGTCCATGGGAATCTCCTTGGCTGTGCTGTAGGCGTGCACGTCGCAGGCTAGAAGAAATAGTGGACAGAATCGGTCCTGTATTCGCGTTAGGCTGCGAACATGCCACGACCCACCGGCCGCGTGCTGACACTCCTGGAGCTGCTGCAGTCGGGCGGCACCCGGAGTGCGGCCGAGCTAGCCGACCGTCTCGGCGTCGAAGGGCGCACTGTGCGGCGGTATGTGGACCAGCTGATCGACCTGGACGTGCCCGTGGAGTCGGTGCGCGGCCGCTACGGCGGGTACCGGCTGGCTCCCGGGTACCGCTTGCCTCCGCTCATGCTCAGCGACGACGAGGCGCTGGCAGTGCTGCTCGGCCTGGTCGTCGGCCGCCGGGCAGAGCTGACGCCGACGGAGCGCACGGCAAACGAGACGGCGTCAGCGAAGATCCGGCGGGTGCTGCCCAAGCACATCGCCCGCCGGCTCGACACACTCCTGGAAGCTCTCGCCTTCACGGATCACCCCGGCGAGTTGGACCACCCGGACGCCGGGCTCCTGCTCACCATCGCCGATGCGGTGCGCCACCGCCGACCGGTCTCGATCCGCTACACCGACCGTGACGGACGGCGCAGCGAACGCACACTGCACGCATACGGGATCGTCGCCCATGCGGGCCGGTGGTATGTGACGGGCAAGGACGCCGAGGCGGGCGAGGACCGAACCCTCCGGCTCGATCGCATCGCAGCCGCGAGGGCCCTGCCCGGCTCATTCGAAGCGCCCGTGGGTCCCGGTCCGGCACAGCGCGTGTTGTCAGGATTCGCCACGGCCGAGTACAGGCATCAGGTCACCTTGCGGATCCACGGGACAGTTGAGCAGATCCGCGCCCACCTCCCCGCCAGCGTCGCGAGCCTGGAGGAGCAAGAACCCGCGGCCGGCCAGGACCCGGCAGCCGAGCACTGGCTGCGCGTCGAGCTACGGGCGCAGCAGCTCGACTGGTTGCCTCGGATACTCGCCTCACTCGACCGGCCGTTCGTCATCGAGCGCCCCGATGAACTACGCGACCTCGTCATCGCGCTCGCCGATCGCCTCACGTCCTATGCCCGACAAGCCTGACAGCGGGGAACCAGTGTCATGAGACGGCACAGCTAGACCTTAGCGCTGTAGGTTCTCACTTCTCGTGTCGGAATCTCACGGCCGATGTCGGATCTGGGTCGGATCCGACATCCGTCGTGAGATTCGCAGGTCGATGTGGGGCCCTTGCGTGGTGCGCAGTGCAAACCATCGACCGGGACGGTCCCGGCAGGGCAGACTCTGAGCAGAGGGAAAGGGGCGGGCGATGACCGCACAGGCGATACACCAGCACGAATCCGAGCGGGTACCGCGCAACGCCAGGGGCATTGCCGCCGCGTTGACGGCGGAGGCCGCGAAGGAGTTCCACTCCGAACTCCTGGCCGCGACCCCGGAGCAGGCCAAGGGGGTGTTACTGCGTTGGTGGGGCCAGGCGATGCTCGACACCGACCCGGACGCTGACGCGCGGGCCGATGCCGTGCTGGCCGGCACGGTGCCCACCGTGTCGCTGGACGACCTCCTTGCGCGGCGCCGGGCGGCGGGACTGCCCGTTGACTGATCCGTACGACGAGGGCCTGCCGTGCGTGCTGTCCGAGAACGTCTCCCAGTTGATGACGGACCCCTCGCTGCCGCCGGACGTCTTCGGCGCGATCGTGGCCGCGATGGTGACCATCGGCGAGATGGGCGGCATGGTTCCGGGGAGCACGGCGTCGCCACGGCGCCCGCAGCAACGCCGTCTCCCGCTCGGGGCTGACGGCGAACTCGGGATCGCCGAGTACGTCATCAGCCGCGACGAGGACCCCCCGCAGCTCGTCATCACGCACGTCCTGTTGTTCTGAACAGCAAGCGTGCGCCGCGGGCAACTGCGCCTACTTCCTTGGGCGGGTCGGGTCCACGACGAACTCCACCGGATGGACCGCGCCATGAAGGCGGACCCGAAGGGCCCCGGCCACTTCCCCGAGCCGATCGCGCTGATCCAGAATCTCGACGCGACGCTCGCCGGCGACCGGTCCTGCGACAACCTCAAAAAGCGGCCGGGTCAGATGTCGATCACCCGGTAGGCGATCGTGTACACGCCGCCGGATCCTTCCAGCGACCGGTACTGCACCTCGCCGTTCGCCTCGCTGCCGGTGACCAGGGTCGCGCCCAGCTTGTCGTCCGAGCTGGTCGAGTCGTAGTCCCACAGCGTGAGGGTACGTGCCTGCTGCTTGCCCAGGACCAGTGCCGCGTTGCCGTTCGCGTCGCTCAGCGACCGCAGGTAATCGGTGCCCATAGTCTGGTACTTGGCGCTCCCGGGCCAGACCTTGACCTGGTTGCCGTTCGCATCGGTGATCTTGATGTACGCCTCGTCGTGGTCGCCCTCGCTCTGCTGGTGGCAGGTCAGCTCCAGCAACTCGATCCGGACGTAGTCGACCGGCTCGGCCTGAGCGGTCCCGGCGAAGCCGGCGAGGCTGCCGAGCGCGAGCAGGCCGGCGGCTGCGAACCGTACGGTGTGGCGGCTCATGGTGTACCCCCGTGTGTCGGGTCACCTGCTGCGGTGACCCCGGTGCGCCGGTCCCCCCGGCACATCCCCACTGTGCGCGGTCCACCGGCCCCGGATCTACGCGCGTTCCGCTCAGTGGAACGCGCGCGAACCCCGGTGCGAAGGGGACGCGCCGGCATGGCACTTGGCGTCAGCGCAGCAGGCCGAGCGGGAGCGCGGACGGGCGGTGCGGAGCGCGGGCGAGTCGCCGGGTGATGGCCGCGCCGGCTTGGGCCACGCCCTGCGCGAGGCGGTCCAGGGGCTGTCCCGCCGGGGCGGATCCGGCCGGCCCGCGTGCCGGGACCAGCGCGGCGAGCGCCGCCACCACCGAGCCGTCGGGGGCCCGTACGGGAAGCGCGGCGCAGCACACCCCGGCCAGGACGTCCTCCCGGTCGAGAACCGGGCCCGGCCGGGACGGACCGCGCAGGGCGCGCCCCGCCGCCGTGTCCAGTGGGAAACCGCTGCCGTTGCGCACCGGGAGCACCGGCTCCAGCGCCCCCGGCACCGAACTCACCGTCAGCGCGAGGTCCTCGTGCAGCACGGTGAGCACGACGCTCGCCCCCGTCGCCGCCCGCAGCCGGTGCAACGGTAGCCGGGCGGCCTCCCGCAGCCCCGGGTGGGGCTGCCAGGCCTGCCCGATCCGGTACAGCCGGGCCCCCAACCGGTAGCGGGCTCCGTGCCGTTCGACGGCGCCCAGGGCGATCAGCTGGTCGAGGAGGCGGTGCACGGAGGCTTTGGGTACCCCGCAGGCGAGGGCCAGTTCGGTCACTCCCGCTCCGTCCTCCCGCCGGCGTAAGGCCTCCAGCAGCGCGAAGGCCCCTTCGAGCACCCCGCGCCCCCGGACCGGCCCCGAAGGGCCCACGGCGGAGCCGGTGCCGGACCCGGTTCCCGCTCCGGCACCGGACCCGGAACCGCTTCCGGCAGCGGCCGCCGCCACGGCCGTGGTTGCGGATGCCCTTGCGGTGCCGGTCACTGCCGGCTGGTGTGGTGCGTGCGAGCGCGCGGACGCGGACACGGTTCCCCCCGGACTGCTCCCGCCCGGCCGTGGTCCCCCGATGGCACGACCCGGGCACCGCCCATGATGACGCGGACCGTGCCCGGGATGAAGCGTTTCGCGGCGTGCCGCCGCTCGCGGTGCCGGGACCAGAAGCGCGACGGGCCGGACGGGAACGGTACCGGCAACTCCTTCGACGGGGGAGGGGAGGGGCCCCGTCGCACGTCGGCCGACGGGTTCCGTCAGGTCACGTCGCGGGCGGTCAGGCAGTCGGCCGGTGGACAGGTACGCGTGGGCGCAGGAGGCGGGATCGACGAGGTACCCGCCGTGGCCCTCCCCGCCGACCGCCGGCTCCCTCCGCGCGCCCTTCGGCGCGTGGTGCAGGCGCTCTCCCCAGACAGCAAGGTCGCACCTCCGGCCCCGGAGACTCCCACACTGGCGTCCGGCGGGACCGGACGGTGGGTATGCCGCGGATGAGCGGTTCGAGGGCGAGGCTGTCGCGCATGTTCGCGCCGGACCCGGAGACGGCGAGCGGGATGCCCTGGGCATCGGACAGCACGTGCAGCTCGCTGCCCTTCTTGCCGCGATGGACCGGGTTCGGCCCGGTCGGCGATTCCCCTTCTTTTGGCGCGAACGGAGGCCGCGTCGACGATCGCCGAGGTCCAGTCCACCCCGCCCCGGGCCCCGAGTCCGTCCAGCACCTCCCGGTGCAGCCGACGCCATAGGCCGGCCTCGGTCCATACCGTGAAGCGGCGAGGCGCGGTGGCGGGCGACGTGCCGAACGTCGGCGGCAGATGCCGCCAGGCGCAGCCGCTGGTCAGCGCGTACACCGCTGCCGTGAACACGGCCCGCACGTCATGCGGAGCGGTCACGACCACCTTGCGGACGAGCAGCGAACGACGGCAGCAACGGGGCCGCTGGCCCCCAGAGTTCACCAGGAACCAGACGCTTCGATAGATAAGCACCACGCATTCGCAGCCAAGCTCCGGCTTCGGTCACGAAGAGTCGCCAGAGGCGCTCGTAACTCGTGGTGGGCTCCCGGCGTTGAGGCAGTCGTGCGGGTCGGCTCTGCTCAACACGGGAGCCCGTAGTTGTGTTCACCCGCTTTTCTGCTGGTCCGCGAGCTCGGCCGAGCCCGAGCGTAGGGAGCGCCGACGGATGAAGGCATTGGACAGGGCTGCCGGGGGAGGAGGGGGCGACTGCCTGGTGCTGATCGACGGCGAGCACTACCCGCCGGTTACTGCCCGTGCGATCGAAACGTTGCGTGTTCGAGGGGCGAATCCGGTTCTGGCACTGCTGATCGGCGGCCGGGAAAAGCTCGGGCAGCGACCACTGGACGTCGGCATCCGCGTGGAGCATGCGGCGGACGCAGAAGCGGGGCTCGCTGCCGCACTGCGCCGCAGCGGGGTCCGGCTGGTGTACGACCTGTCCGACGAACCGGTTCTCGACGGTGCCCGGCGGTGCCGACTCGCCTCGATCGCGTTGTGGCTCAACTCGGCTTATGTCGGTGCCGACTTCCGCTTCGACCCACCGGTACGTACGGAAATCGTCGGTGCGCCGTCGGTTGCGGTGTACGGGACCGGCAAGCGCGTCGGTAAGACCGCGGTGACCGGCCGTGCGGCAGCCGTCTTCGGCGAAGCCGGTCTACGGCCGGTGCTCGTGTCCATGGGCCGTGGAGGGCCCGCACACCCGGAGATCATCGACGGCACACGCCGACCGACGGCGCAGGACCTGCTCGCTCTGGCCGGCGACGGCCGGCACGCGGCCAGCGACTACATCGAGGGCGCCGTGGCCGCTGGCGTTCCCGCCGTGGGCGCATGGCGCGCAGGCGGCGGCATGGCCGGTGCGCCCTGCTTCGACAACTACGCACTCGCGCTGGACCAGGCGGTGCGGATGAACCCGGGCGTGCTGGTGCTGGACTCCAGCGGTGCGGCCGTGCCTCCGGCAGCTGCCGATGCGGGAATCTTCGTCGTCCCCGCCACCGTCTCTCCTGCGGACCTGTACGGCTACTTCGGTCTGTACCGGACCCTGCTGGCGGATCTGGTCGTGATCACCATGTGCGAGGGAGCGGCCGGAGAGCATGCGGCGGACACGGTCGAGGAGCACCTGCGCAGCCAGCATCTGACGCGCCCGAACGTCGTGCGGACAGTTTTGCGGCCGCGTCCCTTGGGCGAGCTGTCGGGCCGCCGTACCTGGTACGCCACCACTGCCCCGCAGTCGATGAGCGAGGCCCTGGCATGCCATCTGCAACAGGCGCACGGAGCCAAGCTGGTCGGTGTCAGCCATGCCCTCGCCGATCGCCAGCAGTTGCGCCTTGATCTGGCGGACATCGGGAGAAGCACCGAGGTGGTGGCTGTCGAGCTGAAAGCAGCCGCTGTCGACGTCGTGACTCAATTCGCTGTCGACCACGGCTTGGACGTCGTCTACATCGACAACGAGATCCGCACAACCGACGGCCGTCCCCTCGATGCCTCTCTTTTGACCGTGGCGGACACGGCACGGCAGCGGTGGACCGGCCGTCGAGGCCGTCCGGGCCCAGCAGGCTGAACCCCCTGACCGGCCGGCCTGGCGTAACGGACCGGTGCCACCACCCGGAGCCTGCTGTTGGTCTAACGACGGGTTGATCAACAAGACGGCTGGCGTCCGGCGCCAGCTCCGGCACCCCCGGCCGGACGGAGAACTCTCAGATAGGGGTGTTCCTCGCCCATGCCCGCTGCCGTGGCCGCACGTTGCTCGACCGTCGCCTCTATCTGCCCACGTCATGGACGGATGGCCGTGAGCGGTGCCGGGCCGTCGGCATCGGTCGCTTTCGAGGCGAAGGTGGTGATGGTCAAGGCCATGGTTGGCCGTGACGGCGCCCACGGCCCGCGCATTTACGACTGGGCCAGGGTGGAGTTCCGGCCCTGGCACGCAAGGACCGCCGACACTGGGTGATCGGCCGCCGAAGTGTCCGGCGGCCCGAGGAGATCTCCTACTACATCGCCTGCGGCCCGGGCGAAACCACACTGGATGAGCTGATCCGCATCGCGGGGGAGCCGGTGGGCGGTCGGGGAATGCTCCCAGACGGCCAAGCAGGAGTGCGGCCTGGTTCGCCGGGCGGGAACGGCGCGGACGATCCGGGCAGGCGGTGCTACAGGCCATCGGCACCCGCGTGGCTGGGACGCCCGCAGGCAGGATCGGCGCCGGCCACCGCCGCCACGGCGTCGTGCCGGAGGTCATCGCCCGGGGCCTTGCGGGCCCAGAAGTCCATCAGGGCTTGGGTGAAAGCCTTCGGCTGGTGCAGTTGGACGCAGTGGCCGGCGTCCGCCACCGTGGTGACCTCGGCTCCCAGAACCCGGGCGGCGGACAGGTACTCCTCAGCGCTGAACAGTCGGTCCTTCGCACCGTGCACGATGAGAGCCGGCATCTCCGGTGCCGCGTCGTGCGCGTGCTCGCGTTCCACTTTCGGCCAGGACCGTGCCAAGCCCCGCAGATGGTCCGCGGTGGTCCCCCGCAGGCGATCACGGTCTCCGTGCCACGGCGCGGGGTCCGCATCTCTCACGGGACGTGCACGCTCCCAGTGCGCCAGGACCGCCCGCGCCACTGTTCTCGCACCCACGATCCGTCCGGCGATCCTTGCGGAACGCAGGGTGTTCGCCAAGCGGCCCGGGCCGAGGGTCGCGGCGACCATCGTGTAGGTACTGACGCCGGTGCAACGCGCGGCCGCGAGCCGCGCGACCGCACCGCCCATGCAGAGCCCGACCAGGTGGACGGCATCCGAGCCGGACAGCTGCGGCACGATCTGCACAAGATCGGCTGCCAAGGCCTCGATCGTATAGGCGGCTGAGCCGTTCGGCCCGTCGGACTCGTGTTGCCCACGGTGGTCGTAGGCATAGACGTGGTGCCCGGCCTGCGCGAGCAGCGAAAGAACCGGCAGGAAGTCTTCCTTCCAGCCCAGGTAACCGTTCACGAAGACGACAGCAGCCTGACGCGATGTCACGCCCTCTGCCGGCCTCGCGTACAGCGCAGCCAGGCGGCCAGCATCCGTGGTGAACCAGTGGGAGGTGATCCCGCAGGGCAAATCGCGAACCATCGATCTGTCTTTCTTCATCATCGGCCTGCCGCGCTGACCGGCGAAGGCCTAACCGTGCACAGCCCCGTTACCACCGCGCCCGGGGGATGGCCGAGGGGGACGGCCAACGTGCGAAGCCGATCCAATCCCGTTCATTCCCCTAGCACCAGGCGCACCGCCCTCAAGTCACCCACACGAGGGGGAAGCCGGCCCAGTGACAGCGGACGTGCTCACCTGGCTCCTGCACAACCGCCGCGGTACGGCAAGGCCCAGAGCAGCAAATGGGATTGACCTGTCCGTAGTTGGTCAACAGGCACCACGAAATCCCCCGACCGTGCCACGTCCCGCCCCATGCCGCATCGGCCGCCCGCCCGCGCGCGTTATCGAAGGCCGTCTACACCTTCGCCCGCAACCCGCCGCACGAGACGAGACCATGCCCGCGCACCCCCCCAGCCCCGACCGTAACCCCTCGCAACGACCGGGCCTCGGCCTTCCTCCGACGCCACAGCCTCGTGCCCCTGCCCGAAGGGCACGACGCCGCCCACGCGTTCTGGCTGTGATCGCCGCGATGCTGCTGCGCTACCCGGCTGGCGTACTCACCCTGACCCTGCTCACCTTGGCGCTCGCCCTCGCCACCGCCACCCCGGGGGCCGGGCGCCTTACCCACGCGGGCACTACGACCGCCCACTCACAGGCGGCCCAAGCCGGATACCTACTGGCCTCCGCCTTCCGCAGTGGCAGCCCGACGGTCACCCTGGTCGCGTCCACCAGGCTCTCTGTGGACGACCCGGCCGCCGACCGCGCGGGAGCAGACCTCACACGGCAAGCACAGCGCTTCCCCAAGGTCGTCTCCGTCCAGTCCTACTGGCCCCAGCGCCCCCGGGCCCTGCGCGGCAATGACGGCCACACCGCCCTCATCCACCTGCGCCTGGCAACCACGGAAGCCACCCTGCGCGCCGACCTCCAACCCGTCCTGACCGCCCTGACCGGACGCCACGGCCCGCTCCGGGTCCAAGCCGCCGGCCCGAACGCCGTCGGCCTGACCATGGAAGACCAGAGCCGCAGCGACCTCCTGCACACCGAACTCATCGCCGCCCCCGTCACGGCCGCAGTCCTCGTCCTGGTCTTCGCTGGCGTCCTTCCTGCCGCACTGGCCCTGCTCATCGGCTGCTCCACCGTCCTCGCTGCCATGGCCCTGCTCAACATCCTGGCCCGCTTCACATCCGTCCACGTGGTCGCCCTCAATCTGACCGCCGCGATGGGCTTCGCCTTGGCCGTGGACTTCAGCCTCTTCATCATCACCCGCTACCGCGAAGAACTCTCGGCAAAGGACGCGGTACCGGACCCGCACCGCACAGCCATGCGCCGGACCCTGCGCACCGCCGGCCGCACCGTCATCTGCTCGGCCCTCACCGTCATCGCCAGCCTCGCCGCGCTGATCACCTTTCCTCTCGGCATGCTGCGCTCCGTGGCCTACGGCAGCATCAGCGCCGTGGCCATCGCCATGCTGCTCTCCCTCACCGCCCTGCCGGCCGCGCTCCTCCTCCTCAAAGACCGCCTCACCAGCCGCCGTGGACAAGCCCGCCGCCCCTCCCCGCACAACGCCTGGTACCGCCTCGCCCACACCGTGATGAGGCGGCCACTGCCCGTCGCCCTCACCCTCGGCCTGCTCTTGGGCTCCCTGCTCCTGCCCCTGAGCGGCGCGCAGTTCGGCTCCTTCGACTACCGTGCGCTTCCGCCGAGCACCGACACGTACCAGGCGACCGCAACCCTCAACCGTGCCTTCGACCAGTCAGCGCTCCAACCCGTACAAGTCGTGCTGCCCGGAGCCCGCCTCCCACGCGACACCGCCAAGGTCGACGTCTACGCACGCTCCTTGAGTCGCCTCAGCCACGTATCCCGCGTGGAAACCGCAACCGGCACCTACAGTGCAGGCGACCGCATCCAGCCATCAGCAGCCGGCCATCCCTATGCGTCACCCGCCGGCCTCTGGGCTGCGGTGATCACCGACGTCGGGCCTGAGACGGCGCAAGGAGCAGACGTGGTACGGGCCGTCCGTGCCCTCCCGGCGCCGGTCCTCGTCCTCGTCAGCGGCCCTCAAGCCTGGCTCGCGGACCTCCAGGACGCCATCACGGAGCATCTGCTCACCGCCCTCCTGATCATCGCCACCGTCACCCTGGCCCTGATCGGCTGGTACACCCGCAGCATCGTCTTGGCCGTCAAGGCACTCCTCACCAACGCCCTCAGTCTCGGCGCGACTCTCGGCGTGATGGTCTTGATCTTCCAGGACGGCCACTTGCACACCTGGCTCGGCATCGAAGAAGTAACCGGGGTAACCGACACGATGGCTCCGGTCCTCATCCTGTGCGTGGCCTTCGGCCTGTCCATGGACTACGAGATCCTGCTCCTCGCCAGAACGGTCGAGGAGCACGAACGAGGGATTCCGACACGCGAAGCGGTCGCCCGCGGCATCCAGCACACCGCCCGCCTCTTCACGGCATCCGCCCTCATTGTGATCGTCGTCATGTCCGCCCTCGCCGCCTCGGGACTTGTCGTCCTCAAAGCAGTCGGAGTCAGCATCGCGGTGGCAGTCCTCATCGACGCCACCGTCGTCCGCCTGCTGCTCGTGCCCGCCCTGATGGTCCTCCTCGGCCGCTTCAACTGGTGGCTGCCCTTCAGCGGACACCGGCAACGAACCCCGACGTACGTGCCGGCGGCGCAGGGCGAGAACCTGCAGAGCACCGGGACCCTCACCAGGTCACCGTGACAGGCAGCGCGCCCAGACGAACGCCAGCGCCGGGGCGATGTGGATCGTTCGTCACCTGTGGGTGGTGTACCGACCGCTGACCTGCCTGACCTTGAGCGGACCACACCTGCGTCCTCCACTTCGGCGGGCACCTCTCAGCTCGGGCCTGGACTACGGCGAGCGCCTGGGGCGAGGTCCTCGCGCCGTGCACCTGTGGAGGAACGGTTCGAGGACGGCGCGTCGACTAGCAAGCGCAGCGGAAGCCACCGCACCCCGACGATCAGCCACCGGGCGTCCCCCGGGGCTCTGGGGACGCGGTGCGGTTCCTGGACTGGCACGGTGACGGACACGGCTGCCAGCGCCACGCATTCCCGGGGACACCGACCGTCTGCCCCCCGGCCCCGGTGCCGCGTCTACTCCTCGCCGGACCCCGGGCTCCACACCGTGGGGCCGCCGCCGCGCGCCACTCGATCAGGCGCGCGTCGTCCAGGCGGACGTCATCGGGGTCCAGTCCGGGCCGCTGCAGGAACTCCAGGAGATCGTGGGGGCCGAGGGCGCGGCCGAGGATTTCGGTCCCCCGGCCGTCCGGCAGCGGGTCAACTCGCCGGGCTGGTCAGGACGCAGTGCGGGTAATCGTTGTCCGGATCCCCGACGGCGACCCAGAGCTTCAGAACCCTGCCTTGCCTCAAGGCGGCGTAGGAGGCGCCGGCGCAGGGTACTTGCCAATTTCTGCCCGAAATCGGGCAGGAAGGCCCTTGTAGTCTCAGCTGAATGACGTACACCATAGGAACGGTCGAGCGCATATGGCGATATCCGATCAAGTCGACGGGAGGCGAACAACTCCAGCAAGCGGACGTTGACCCCCGAGGCCTCGTCGGCGACCGCCTGTTCGCGGTGCGCGACAGCACGGGCAAGTTCGGCTCAGGGAAGAACACCCGCCGATTCCGCCGGATGCCCGGCCTGCTGCAGTTGCGCTCCCGCTATGCGGACGGGACGGACCAGCCCGAACTGCTGGATCCGCGGCGCACGACCGTTGCGGATCCAACTACGTACCTGCGCCGATACCTTGGCCGACACGACGTCGAACTGGCCCGCGAACAAACGATCTCCCACTTCGACCAGCTTCCTCTCAGCATCCTGACCACAGCCACCCTCGACTGGGTGCGCGCAGCCGTTCCCGGCGTTCCGGTCGACGAGCGGCGCTTCCGGCCGAACCTTCTAGTGCGGACGCCACCCGGTACCCGTCCCTTCGTCGAAGACGAGTGGATCGGCTGCAAGGCGTGGATCGGGGCCGCCCTGTGCGTGGAGTTCGTGCGCTCAAGCGAGCGGTGTGTCATGACCAACCAGGCCCAGCAGGATCTTCCTCATTCCCCGCTGGTGCTGCGAGTCATCGCGAAGGCTCATCACGCCCGGCTGGACGCCCTGGCCACGGTGGTGGCGCCCGGCCCGGTGAGTTCCGGCGACGCTGTCGCCCTCATATGACGAGGGTCGGGAAACGGGCTCAAAGAAGGTGCAGTCAACACGCCACCGGGCGCGGGGACCGGTCTGGCTCGGCGCCCAGGTGACGGGCGCGGCCGGCGGATGGGGCTTGGGGTCTGCTCGTTCATGCCGTCTCCCGTTCCGCCGGCGCCTGGGCGCGGCCGCGAGCGGCGCGGCGCAGCTCGACACCGCCCGTCCCGCCACCCGGCGGGGGTCGACCAGCAGGGATGGGTGCACAAGGCCCCGGCAGGGCGATCAGCCGGCGTGCAGCGCGGTCGAACCGGAGCCGCCGGGGGCGTGGGCGAGACATTTCAACGCGTATCCGATTAGGAGCGGCCGGGACGGGAGGGTCCTCGATACCGGCCCGGCCGCCGCCCAGCGCGTCCCACAGGGCACCATCCGTCGCTGAGCTGCCGCTCCAGTCTGGTCGAAGCCCTTGAGCGTGCGGTCCGGTTGGGCGGCGTCGCACCGCGAGCACCCGGACACTCGGCTGTCGGGCTGTGTCCGGCGTCTGTCAGAGCGGCAGCACCAGAGCTCCGGCCGGCGCTTTCTCGCAGTCGGCGGCGAGCGCGAGACCGCCCCGGCCGGGCCCGCGACCGGCGTCCAGCCGGGGGGCCGCCGCGGCCCCATCGCCTTCCGGAGGGCCGTAGTGGCTCCAGATACTCGGTGGACACGGCATCATGCGACTCGTGATCGTATTACGAGGTGTCAGGACGCGGTCCCGTTGACACACACCACGAACGCGGTCAATGGCAGCGACGTAGTGGACATGTTGAAGGCGATAACCCGCCAGCCCTGATCAGGCGCGGAGAGCGGCACACTGGCTTCGATCTCCATCTGAGGACCGCTGGTATTGAAGCCTCCGCCAGTCGCGACTTTCCCCGCGGGGCAGACCGCATCGACTTGCATGTTCTCGCCGGGGTTGACGGAAACGGTGTTGTCGACGACTTCTCGACCGGTGGCGCCGTTGTTGCCCGGAGTGGCGGGATTGGTCTGCGTCGCACTCTGCGAACACTGCTCGTTCTGGGTTCCGCTGAAGGTGTTGCCGACTCCCACCTGGCCGGCCGGGAAACAGCCGACCGCGACCGAGGGGCCGTCGAGGAGCGACAGCAACTCCCCATCGGCAGCGGCCGTACCGGCGGTGAGGAGGACCGCGGCGACAGCCGCGACGGGAACCGCCACAATTCTTCTGGCGAGTTTCACTCAGTCCTTCCTTTCGGGTATGTCGAGGCGACGATTGTGGTGAACGGGGCCAGCTTGAGGGAACGGGCCGCTCGACAGGTGTCCGACGCGAGGAAACCTCCGAGCTTCGCCCATTCAGGCGGCTGCCTACCGCAGCAAGCGGGACAGTCCGCTGCCTGCGGGCCCCGGGGCCAACCGGTCCACGACCGTGGTGATTTCCTGTCGAGCGTCTTGGACCGTCGGCTTGAGGAAACGCAGCGACAGGAGATTGGGGAGGCTGAGGGGGCCCATCGTGGACTCGGCGCCCGGGCGGGCAGTCGGTGCTGGGGTGACCGCATGGGCAGCGGGGACGAACAGCAGACTGATGACGCCGGCCAAAGCGGCTCCTGAGACGGCTCGCGACCGCGTGAAGTGAGACATGACCGCCTCAACCACGCAGAGGGCCGTTTCGTCACTCCCACCAGGCGTTCGGGTGCCTGCTTCACCCGGACGGCCGGGCCGTCGTGAGGAAGGCGGGTTCGTCAGCTGCCCACGTTGGCGCAGAAGGCCTGCACCGTGACGTCCACGGGGTCGGTGCTGCCGTTGAAGACCGCTGCGGCCCACCGAGTGTTGTCCTCACCGGGTTCTGCTCCGGACTTCACGACGTGGACTCCCGAGGTGGTGGGGTCCACGTAGATGCCTCCACCCGTCAGCTTCTTGCCCGTAGGACACAGAACGGTGATGTTGCACGTGCTACCCGGCGCGCATTCGACGGTGTCGGAGACGACCTCATAACTTGTGAAGCCACGCGCCCCTGTGGAGGAATCCTGCTGCGCGCTCTGGCTGCAACTGAGGTTCTGTGTTCCCGTGAACTGGTTGCCCGCTCCCGCCTGTCCGACCGGGAAGCAGCCGAGCGTGACCGAGGGAAGTTTGAGGAGCGACAGGAGCGAACCGTCGTCGGCCGCTTGGGCGCTGCCCGCTCCGATCACCATCGCCGCCAACGCAGTGCTGACGGTCACCGTAAGCATCTTTGTCAGGTTCATTTTCGTACCTTCCATCGGTATCCCTGAGAGCTGATCCGTTGTGCACAAAGTGCCGGGAGCGGACAGCGCACCCGTCTCGGCGCGCCGTGCTCTGCCGAGCTTCGCCCGACTGGCGTGGTCGTGCGGAAAGACGCCGGTGCGACTATCAGGTGGTCGACCCTTGGCGCGCAGGAGAGTCCTTGTTACTGGGCCCGTGTGCGGGCAAGCGTGGCCCCCGTAGCTTGTACGCCTGCGGGTGTCGGCGTACACGTGATCCTCCCACTCGTACGTCGACATCAGGCCGCGGATCGGGCTACGTGCGCACTACAGCGGGCACCGGACCGCTCGCCGAACCATGCGGAGGTCTCAGTAGCCCCGCCCGCCGTGAGGGTGCAGCGGCGCCCCTGGACAAGGGCGCCGGTCCAGGCGGGACCGAAGCGCGGCCGCCGCGACCGCCGTTGGTCCGAGCGCCGTATCGTGCACTTTGGCGGTGATGAAGGCTGTCGTCTTTCGAACGGGAGCCGCTCCCGGTCTCCGGGCGAGGGCGGTTGCCCGGTCGATGTGATGGACCAGGGCCGCGGTCACCAGGTCGGTGATCACGTCACCGACACGGGCCGTGCCCCGGGACGGGAGGCGGTACGTGTCTCGATGACCCGGGGTGACTTCCGACCCCCGTCGAGGACGAGGCCGGATTCTCCATGACGCCGCCCCGCCCGCACCTGGGGCCGGCCGGCCCGCAGCAACACTCGGGGCACTGCCCTCCCGGCGGTGGTTCCGCGTCAGCCCAGCGCGCGGTCGAGGTTGAAGGCGGCGCTGACCAGCGAGAGATGGGTGAAGGCCTGGGGGAAGTTGCCCAGTTGTTCTCCGGTCGGGCCGATCTCCTCTGCGAACAGCCCGAGGTGGTTGGCGTACGTGAGCATCTTCTCGAAGGCGAGCCTGGCCTCTTCCAGCCGGCCGGCGCGGGCCAGTGCCTCCACGTACCAGAAGGAGCAGATCGAGAAGGTGCCCTCGGGGCCGTGCAGGCCGTCCGGGCTGGCGGTCGGGTCGTAGCGGTATACCAGCGAGTCGGAGACCAGGTCCGTGGTGAGCGCGTCCAGGGTGGCGAGCCACTTGGGGTCGGTGGGCGAGATGAACTTGGCCATCGGCATCATCAGCAGCGAGGCGTCCAGCACGTTGTCGTCCAGTCCCTGGACGAACGCCCCGCGTTCGGCCGACCAGCCGCGCCGCATGATTTGCCGGTAGATCGCGTCCCGGGACTCCCGCCAGCGCGTCAGGTCCGCTGGCAGACCGCGGCGGTTCGCCATGCGGATCGCGCGCTCCAGCGCCACCCAGCACATCAGTCGCGAGTACACGAAGTTCCGCTTGCCCGCCCTCGTCTCCCACACCCCCTCGTCGGGCTGGTCCCAGTGCTCGCACAGCCAGTCCACCACGGCACCGACCTCGTCCCAGCGGTCACTGCTGATCGGCTGCCCCCACTTGTCGTAGAGGTAGATCGAGTCGATGAGCGCACCGTAGATGTCCAGCTGCAGCTGGCCGGTGGCGGCGTTGCCCACCCGGACCGGTGCGGAGCCGAGGTATCCCTCCAGATGTGGAAGCTCGTATTCGGGCAGCTCGAGGCGTCCGTCGATGCCGTACATGATCTGCAACGGACCGCTTTCCCCCATGCCCCGCAGGATGCCCCGCTCGGAGATGAACCTCATGAACGCCTCGGCCTCCGAGGTGAACCCCAGGCGTAGCATCGCGTAGACGCAGAAGGCGGCGTCGCGGACCCAGACATAGCGGTAGTCCCAGTTGCGCTCGCCGCCGATCTGCTCGGGCAGGCTGGTGGTCGGTGCGGCGACGATCGCACCGGTCGGTGCGTAGGTGAGCAGCTTCAGCACCAGCGCGGAGCGGTTCACCATTTCCCGCCACCGCCCGTGGTAGCGGGATGCGGCCAGCCAGTGGCGCCAGAACCGGACGGTCGCATCGGCCTGCTCCTGAGCTTCGGCGCGCGGGCACGCCCTGGGGGGGACGTCGTCGCCGATCTGGTCGAGGGCGAACACGTGGGACTCGCCCTCAAGGAGCTTGAAGTGCGACCACACGTCCAGGCCATCGGTTTCCAGGGGCGAGGTGGTGGTCAGCGCGAGCGTCAGTGACGGGGAGCGGAACACCGCTGTGCGGCCTTCGAGGTGCGCGGTGTGCGCTTCGGTGCCGTAGCCGAAGCGGGGGGCGATCCGCGCCCTGAACGGGAGGGTTCCGCGGACGCAGAGCACCCGCCGGATCAGCCGGTGGCGGGACGCCTCGCGCGAGTCGTCGACCACGGGCATGAAGTCCTGGATCTCCGCCACCCCGTCAGCGGCGAAGAACCGTGTGATCAGCACGTTCGTGTCGGGGAAGTAGAACTGGCGGGTGCGGGTCGGGACCTCGGCGGCCAGCTCGAACGACCCGCCGCGGTCGGCGTCGAGGATGGACCCGAAGACGCTGGGTGCGTCGAAACGCGGGCAGCAGTACCAGTCGATGGTGCCGTTCGTGCCGACCAGGGCGGTCGTTCGAAGATCGCCGATCAGGCCGTGATCGGAAATCGGCAGGTAGCGGCCGCCGTCCGCCTGCTCGATACCAGTCGCGTCGAACGCCATACCGGCCTCCCTGCCGCTGCGGCGCGGGCGTGGAGATGAAGCCTTGCTGTTCATGCTAGACCGCTGCGCGCAGTGGGGTCTGACGGAGCCGGGCGGACAGGCCCCGTCAGCAGTCTCGCTGCAGTGAGGCGGGGGAGCTCAGGCCTGCCTCGCTACGTTACGTGGCGGCTCGCTTCTCCGGGTGTTCATGTGCGTGGTGGAGCGCGCTCTCCCTGGAGCTGTTTGGCGCGCGGTCCTGGGCCTACGGCACGGGGAGGAGTTCGGCGGCGCCCCCGTTGGGCCGGCCTTCGGCGCGGCCGGGGTCGGCCGGACGGCATCGGGAACCGTCCAGGACGCGTGGGAGTTGCCCCGAGTCGCGGTGGCCTGGTGTGGTGAGACGGGGCATCGCGCTTCGTCTCACTTCGAGCGGCCGTTCCTGGCAGCTGTCGAAGTTCATGCACGCGCAGACGAGGCAGTCGGCGACGGCATTTCGCAGGGCTTGCGTCTCCAGTCCGAACCGGTCCAGCTCGGGGATCTTGAGCTCCGCGAGAGTGCGCCGCTGCTTGGTGGTGCCTCGGTCGGCCTCGGTGCCCAGCAGTCGCCGGATCTCGGTCAGGGTGAATCCGGCCCGCTGCGCATTGCGATCAGGGCGAACCGTCGCAGGATGCCGGCCCAATAGAGGCGTCGGCCGGTGACTCGCCGGGCGGTCGGCCGCAGGCCGATGCTCTCGTAGTAGCGCAGTGCCGAGAGCCGCATCTTGACCTGCCGCGCCAGATCACTGGTGCCCGGCACTCGCACTGATCCGAGGGCCAGGCCTTCCGGTTCCGGGTGCGGGGGCCCGTCGATGCGCATGGCGCGAGAGCCGATCAGCTGCCCTTTGCCGGGAGCCGCGCGCAGGGTTGTCAGGTCGGTCGGTCTCGCCGTCCACACCCTGGCGAGCGCGCCGCCGCGGCCGTCGTGCCGTGCCGGTGTGCCGCCTGGTCCCGGTGGTGGACCGGGTTATCCGAACGAGGGCCAATCCCCGCTCCGTACGTGGCCGGAGCGGGGCTGGTGTCAGGCTCGTGAAACGTCAGCCGATCTTCGCCAGCTGGACATCGACGACATCGCCCGGGAACTTGGCGTCGATGCCGAAGGTGTAGAAGGTGGCCAGGGTATTGCCCTTGCGTACGGCCACAAGGTGGCCGGCTGACTTCTCGCCGTCGCCGAGGTCCATGACGACGCCGTAGTGCACCGCCTCGTCACGGGCGGTGATCGGTCCCGGGGTGACGCTGTCGAGCTTGGTCTTGTCGCCCTCGGCGGTCACCGTGTACCCGCCGGCGCACGCGGCCGCGGCGGCTTTGACGGAAGCGAAGGCTTCTTCCGCGCCCTTGCCGTCGTACGAACCGATGGTGATCAGGGTCTGGTCCGCACCGAGCGCCAGGAGGCCGGCCTTGAGCTTGTCCTCCGGTGAGGCGCCCGCGGCCAGCTCCTGGGGCTTGGCCTTGAGGGCGGTTCGGGCGACACCGGTGGGCGAGCCGACTTTCTGGGCCGTCTGGATCCGGGCGAGCGGCTCGCAGGCAGGGTTGTCGGTGGCGACCGGAGCGGCGGCGGCCTTGGTGGCGGCCTCGGGCGACACCAAGTGGCCCTTCAGGTCGGTCTGTGTGACGACGACGGCCGTCAGTTCTGCGTCAGTCTTGCCCTTGGCGGTCGCAACCGCAGAGGCGGCGGGTGCGGACGGCTTGTCCTCCGCCTTGCTGTCGGCCTTGTCGGAGCCGCAGGCGGTGCCCAGCAGGGCCAAGGACACCGCAGAAGCGGTCAAGACGGTACGACGGAACAGGGTGTTGCGCACGCGGGATTCCCCCAACAAGGAAAGCAGTGGATACGGCGACAGGGGCGCCCGGATTCGCCGGGCGCGCCAACAAGCGCCGCGCGTCCCAAATGTACGGCGAAACGATCAGTCATCCGGACCTTCCCGGGTGACCCCGACCGATCGTGACCTGCATGAGATCCCCCGGTGACCAGCCGCGGTCGTGTCCAGGACACGGGAGGGCGGGCCACCTCCCTCACCGTGATCGCGGCCCCACCCGCGAAGAGGCGGCCATCGAGACCGACGCGCACCACGCGGCGCTCGCGGCCGAAGCGCGCACGCGTCCGGATTCGGGCGAAGCCGGCCAGGCCGGGGTAGAGGTCGGCAGCGACGGCGGCGAAAGCGGCGAGAGCGGCCGAGAAGCCCGTACGGGGATGATCACCGGTGTATCCAGCAATGCCGTGTACGTGCGTCATCGGGTGCCCTGTATCCGATGCCGGCCCCGTCCCCGGAGTGCCGCATCGCATCGACAGCCGCGGCGACCGACTCCGGTGGCGACGGCCGCACACACGACCCCATGGCTGCCAGCGCGTCCTCCCGGCGCGGATCGCACGTTCGTCGGCCTTCCCCGTTCGTACTCCTCACCGTGTCCCCCTTCGACGCCCGGCCTTCCCACGCAGCGCTACGACGGCACGGCCAACGGCACCGCTTGGGAGCGGAAGGTGCGGCGGTAGGTGTCGGGCGGGACCCCGACGCTGCGGTGGAAGTGGCGGCGCAGGGTGGTGGCTGTGCCCATACCGGTGGCCACGGCGATGGTGTCCACGGTGGCGTTGGTGGTCTCCAGCAGTTCCTGGGCACGGCGGATGCGCTGGGTGTGGAGCCATTGCAGCGGTGTGGTGCCGGTGAGGTGCTTGAAGTGGCGGCCGAGGTGACGTGAGCTCATGCGGGCCTGGCGGGCCAGGTCCTCCACGGTGAGCGGTTGGTCCAGCCGCTCCGACGCCCAAGGGAAGAGTTCACTGAGGGGGTGGTTGCCCGGGGTGGGGAGGGGAGTGGCTATGAACTGCGCTTGGCCGCCGTCGCGGTGGGGTGGGATGACCAGACGCCGGGCGATCTTGTTGGCGTTGGCCGAGCCGTGGTCGAGGCGGACCAGGTGCAGGCACAGGTCCATGGCGGCGGCCTTGCCCGCGGAGGTGAGGACGTCGCCGTTGTCGACGTAGAGGACGTCCGGATCGACGGTGGCCGCCGGGTGGCGCCGCGCCAATTCCCGCGTGTGAGCCCAGTGTGTGGTGGCGCGCCTGCCGTCGAGCAGTCCTGCCGCGCCCAAGACGAAGGCGCCCGTGCACAGTGAGGCCACGCGGGCGCCGGCCGCGTGAGCGGCGCGCACCGCCTCGACCAGTTCGGAGGGTGGTTCGCGATCCGTGTCGGCCCAGCCGGGGACGATCACCGTGTCCGCCTGCGCGAGGTGGTCGAGTCCGTGGTCGGGTTCAAGGGTGAAGCGGCCGACGCGCACCGGGCCGTTCCCGCACAGGGAGAAGTCGTACCAGGGGTCCACGATGTGGGTGAGGTCGGCCCCGAAGATCTCGAGCGCCACGGACAGTTCGTAGTGGAGCATGCCATTGGTGACGGCCAGCGCGACGGTGAGCATGTCCGGAACTGTACGTGGCATGTCGTTTCCGACGCTCGTGCGGCTGCTGCCTCGAAGACAGGATGTGGGTGTCAGGCCGCGGCGGAGCGACAGCGCAACGGGGCGTTCCGGGGCCGTACCCCGAGGCGGCACAGGCCGGGCTGGTCGAGCTGTCCTGGGGCCTCCTGGGCCCGCGAACCTTCCGCTTGCCCTCGGGGCGCCAACCCTCGCCCAGTGCCCGGGCGAAGAGCGCCCGCGAGATTTTCGAACGCCTGGCCTCATATCTCGATCGAATCCCCGCCAGGGGGCCACCCCGGGAGCCGCCTCGGCCATGACCCCGGAGGTAATGGCCCGACGTGTGGCGCCGGGCGAGGATGGTGCCACGACCCCGAGCCGCGTCACGAAGGGACCCGTCATGCCGTACTTCGAGTCCACGACCGATCACACCCGCCTGCACTTCGTCGACTACGGTCCGGCGAGCGGCCCCGTCATCGTCTTCGTCAACAGCTCCTACTTCAGCACCGAGATGTGGGAGTACCAGATGCTGCCGCTGGCGGCCGAGGGGTTCCGGTGCGTGGGGTTCGACCGCAGGGGACACGGCAGGTCCGAGGACGTCTGGGGCGGCTTCGACCTCGATACCCTGGCCGGGGATCTGGGTGCCCTGCTCGACCACCTGGACCTGCTCGACGTCACGCTGGTCGGGCACTCTTTCGGCACCGCCGAGGTCGTCCGCCACCTGACCCTCGGCGGTGGCGCGCGGGTGGCCCGGGTCGTTCTCGTCAGCGGAGTGGCGCCGGGGCCGGCCCGGTCTTCGGATCACGCCGAGGGACTGGATCCAGAGCTCATCCGCGCGTTCAACGAGACCTTCCGGCAGGATCGGGCGAAGTTCTTCGCCGACGGCGCGGACGCTTTCTTCGCCCGCCGGCTTCCCGGCCCCACGGTGTCGGACGCGTACGTGGCGCACATGGTGGAACTGTGCCACGGAGCGACGGCCCGGGCCGCGACGGCCCTCAACGACCTTCTGCCCGCACTGAACCTCGTTCCGGAGCTGGCCGAGATCGACCGCCCGGCCCTCGTCGTGCACGGGTCCGCCGATGCTTCCGCCCCGCTCGACCTCACGGGCCGCCGTACAGCCGCCCTGATCCCGGACGCGACACTCCACGTGTACGAGAACGCAGGCCACGGGTTGTTCGCGACCCACGCGGACCGCCTCAACGAAGACCTGCGCGCCTTCACCCGTAGCTGAGTAGCCCCGCCGCGGTGGCCCGCCTCTGCTCCGGCTCTCGGCGAAGTCGGCACTGCCAGACAGCGGGGCGGCCGGACGCCGCGAGCCCGACCAGGGTCGCCCGCCGAGCAGCCACGGCTAAGCGGCGGTCGTGAACCGGTCCTGACTTTCCGGAAGTCCGGAGCAGCGGGGCCGCTCACCTACCGCGCCCGCCGCCACGCGGGGGGCGAACCATGAGTCGGCAGAGACCCGTTTGCCGCATCCTTGCCGAGGAGATCGAACTGGGGGCACGGGATGTGGTCAACGGTGTCGTCGGGCGCACTGCCCGCGAGGGAGCGGTTCGACTGGTACGCCGACATCATCTCGCGTGAGGTGATGCCCGCTGCGCTCAGCAGCGAGCGGCCTGCCGATTTCCAGGGGGAGGCCGCCGTAATGGACTTGGGGCGACTTCGTGTGGCGAGGTTCGCCTTGTCACCCCTGCGTTCCCGGCGGACACCCGCGCTGATCCGGCGCGGGGACCCGGAGCAGTACCAGCTGGCGCTCTTGCGGAAGGGCGCCACGTCGTTGTCCCAGCACCGAAACGAGTGCACCGTCGGAGCCGGGGACCTCATGCTCTGGGACACCTCGCGACCCTCCGACAACGAGATGCTCGCCAAGGACGATCAGGTGCAGGCGACCATCCTGCTGCTTCCCCACGCCGTCCTGCCGCTGCGCAGTGGGCGCTTGGACAAATTGCTTGCCCGCCGCATACCGGGCGACCGCGGTTTGGCGGCAATCCTGGCGTCTTTCATGACCGCCCTGGAAGACCACGGTGCGCAGTGCGCGCCCGAAGAGCTGAACCGGCTCGGCACGGTCGCCGTGGACCTTGCGACGGCCTGCCTGGCTCAGCATCTGGACGTCGAGGAGCATCTCCCCGCGGAGGTCCGCGCACAAGCCCTCTTGCAGCGGATCTACGCCTTCATCGAGCACAACCTCAGCGACCCGGAGCTGAGTCCTTCCGTCATCGCCGCCGGCCACAACATGTCGGTGCGCAGTCTCCACCAGCTCTTCCGCGACGAGAAGGAGAGCGTCCACACCCGGATCCGCAGGCGCCGCCTGGAGCAGTGTCGGGCCGACCTCGTCCGACCCGATCTCCATGGCCGTCATGTGCACACCATCGCCGCCCGCTGGGGCTTCAGCGGCCCGGTGGTCTTCAGCCGCTCTTTCCGACAGGCATATGGAGTCAGCCCTACCGAGTTCCGTGCGCAGAACGTTCAGGAATCCCGCACCGACGGTACAGCGCGGTGATCGGATCCTTCCTAGATTCGATGACGCGTCCGATCAACGTCCCGTGGCTCCGTCGGAGTCGACGATCACGGCGAGCAGCGCCCGGACCGCACGTCTGCGCCAACGTGGGTCGGCACCAGTCGGCCCGTACGGTCGTTCAAGGGGAGGAATCGAGATGTTCGCTTCGATGAAGCAGGTCGGCAAGACACTTGCCATGGTCTGCGCGGCCACTGGCATCGCACTGGCCGTTGCCACACCGGCCAGCGCCAACAGCACGGTCCATTGGCAGCACGACGTCTCCAAGCTGTGCCTGGGCTGGAACCTGGACAACAACGATGCCAAGATGTGGGGCTGCTCGTCCTACGGAACGGCCTGGTACGAGTACAACAACGGCGACGGCACGTGGCTCATGAAGCGCAACGACGACCGTGGGTACTGCCTGGCGGCCTACTGGGACAACGACGTCTACATGGAGCCTTGCACGGGCAACGACTACCAGCGCTGGTACGAGGTCCAGACGTCGGCAGGCTGGAAGCTGAAGCACAAGGCGACCGGGAGGTTCCTGGACTCCAACGACAGTGGCAGCAGCGTCTACCTCCATGACGAGAACGACGGCCGCTACCAGCTCTGGCACTGACCTGGTCGCCCCGCGGGGGTGACGGCCCGTAGGCGCGGGCTGCCTGCGCCGACGGGCGCTGCACCAGCCGCGGGGCGTGGGGCCCGACGGGAGCCGTGGAGAGCGCAGTGTCCACACTGACCCAGCTGGCGCAGCCGTGGCCGGGCTCCGGCGTGCTGTGCGATCGGTTGGGGGCTGTAATGGTCGGCGGGGCCCCTTCCGCGGTGGAGCGGGGTCGGTCGTCGGGTGCTGCCCGGACCGGCCGGCCGCCCCCCGGCCTTCTCGTCGGGACCAGGAAGGCGTGTCCGTGTCCGTACCCGCTCACTCCGACCCGCTGCCCAAGGTGCTCGTCGTGCTGACCGCGGTCACGGGGATCGTCGACGCGGTGGCCTTCCTGGGCCTCGGGCAGATCTTCACGGCCTTCATGACCGGCAACATCCTTTTCCTCGGCTTCGCGCTCGCCGGGGGCGAGGGCCTGACACCCCTCGGGTCGTTCACGGCGCTCGCCGCGTTCGTGGCCGGCGCCGCCGCGGGCAATCGCCTGGGGGTTGCGTTGGAGGCCAGGCGCCGGCGGTGGATCCTCACCTCCGCCGTCATCGCGGCGGCCCTGCTCGTGGTCGGGGCGCTGGCCGCGATCGGGCTGCCGTCCGTCGAGTCAGAGCCGTCGCCGCGGCACTACGCGGTGATCGTCTCGACCGCGCTGGCCATGGGGGTGCGCAGCGCGACGATGTGGCGACTGGGGGCCGTCCTCAACACCACCCTGGTCACCGGCACCCTCGTCATATGGATCCGTAACTCGGCTCTGGGCGGAGGGGCTGGTGACCCGTCCCAGCGTTATCGGGCCGCGGGCGTCGTGGCGGTGCTGATCGGCGCTGCCATCGGCACGCTGCTGCTGCGGGTGAGCATCACCGCGGCTCTGCTGGTCGCGGCGGCCGGTGTCCTGGGCGGCATGGGAGGCTACGCGGTCCGCCCGGCACCACGGCGGCCACCGCACGCGTGAGGCATACGTTCGGCGGGAGGGCCGTTCCCGTCCCGGCCACCCTGGCGCACCCGTGGTTCACCGGCAGTCCAGACAGTGGATCAGTTCTTCCGCGCCGCCCGGCGCGCGGTGGCGGCCCTCGTCCCCACTGGGGAGGCGCCAGGCAGCAGCCAGGCTGGTTCGTGGTCAGCACCATTCGGGACCCCGCCCCGGCCTCCTCGCGGCGGACGGTGGCCGGGACGACCCCTGTTCGGCCCCCACACCAGCAGCGCGGGCGCCATGGCGAGGGCCGTGCGAGGTCTGGAGGACGCCGGCGGTCCGGCATCAGGGTCGCGTTGAGCACGGCGTAACCGACCATCAGGGTCCCGTGCCGACAAGAAGGACCCGGCTGCCGTACCGGGCGGCATGCTCCAGGGCCAGCCTCGCCCTGCGACTACGAACCCCTCCCGGAACCCTCCGGAGCCATGTCCACCTTGCCATGACCGACCTCTTGGCCAAAGGCCGGCGCGGGACCATGAGGGCCTTTTCCCTCCATAGAGTGATCCGACTTGTGCCTCCCGGGCTTCGCGGTGGTGGTCGCCGATCGTTGCGTGAACCGGCCGGCGTCTGCTGCGGGCGCGATGTGATGAGGAGGATCAGCCATGGAGTGCCTTGTCGACATGGTGACTAGCGTTCCGGAGGGCACGTCCGAGGAAGCGATCGCTGAGATCCGGGTCCGGGAGGCGGCTCGGGCGGGCGAGTTGGTCGCGCAGGGGCACCTGCTGCGGTTGTGGCGGCCACCCTTGGCACCTGGCGAGTGGCGTATGTGGGGGCTGTTTCGGGCGGAGGACGGGCAGCAGCTGGAGCAGCTGCTCGCCTCGATGCCGCTGCGGGTGTGGCGGCACGACACGGTGACTCCACTGTCCGCGCACCCGAGCGACCCGGGTCTTCAGGTCCTGTCCGGTCGAGTGACACCGCCGACCAGCCAGCGTCCTCAGGGATCAGAAGGAGCCTCGCTGCACAGCGCGACACGCAGCGAAGCGGTCCTGCGAGACGTGCTCGACCGCTGGAAAGCGGCTGTAGACGCACACGAACCCCAGCGGGCCGCCTCTCTCTTCACCGAGGACGCGATCTTCCAGGGGCTGCACCCCTACTCCGTCGGACGGCAGGGCGTCGCCGAGTACTACGATTCCCAGCCCCTCGGGATGACGGCCGCTTATCGGATTCTCGAAACGAGGCGGATCGCCGACGACGCCGTGCTCGGCTACCTGTCCGTCGACTTCTCGTTCACTGACCGGCCCGCTCTCAGCGTCCTTCTCAGCACACTGCTGAAGCGCGCGACCGACGGCTGGTACATCAGCCACTACCAGGTCTCCCGCCTCAACTGAGCTGCCGCAGTCACGGCCGAGGCCGAGCCCGCCGCAGGAACGGCAGCGGAAACCAGTGACATCTGGTCTCCGGTGCCGCACGCGGTCGGGCAGGTTCACCTCTTCTAGGGCGGAAGCTCCGCGGTGACGTCCGTGGCCCAATTCAGCCATCCGTCCACCTCATCGTCGAGGGTGTCCTCCGCGAGGACCACCCAGCCGTTTTGCTCCTTGCCCCGGGACGCCGGTTGCTGGATGCCGGGCCGGGACAGAGCCTCGCCACCCCGTCGCGCCCGACGCGCACCATCAAGCCCTCCTCATACAGCTTGGCCAGCGCGTTGCCATGCAGGAGGAAGGCGATCCCGTCAGGTGCTACCGCAGGCGAAGGGCGGGCCGTCCGTGAGCGGGCCCCAGGTGCCGGGCTGCTTCTGCTGCTTCAGCCATTTGCCGAGCTCGTCGCCTCCGAAGAGGACGCCGGGTTCGATGGCGGGCAGGAGGTCACCGGTCTCGGTGTCGGCGAGGCCAGCGAGACGCGGTAGTGCCGTTGCCAGTCCAGCGGCCGCCGGGCAGGTCCACCTCCGGTCGACGGCTGTCAGCTGCTTGGCGCGCTCCTGTGCCCGCTCGCGGTCTCTGCCGATATTGAGCTCCTTCAGAGTGGCCACTGATCGAGTGACCTAGGATGAGTCAGGATGAGGACCGCAACGCACAAGGCTCCCGCGCCGTTGAGGGAGGTGTTCGAAGTCTCAACCCATCGGCATAGGAGCCCTGTTGGTTCCCCATCCTGCCGCACTCGACCTGCCTCATGCTCTGGTCGAGTGGGTATCCATGCTCATCGTCACCCGTGAGGGTGACCGACGCTGCAAGCTGCCGCCTCACCAGCGTGCTCTCGTCGGCCTCGTCTACCTGCGCCGGCACGACCCGCTCGCACAGATCGCTGTCGGCTTCGGGATATCCGTCGGCACCGCCTATGCCTATGTCACGGCCGTCGTCGAGCACTTGTCCCGCCAGGCGCCCGGACTGCTGCGGGTCCTGCGGGAAGCCGACCCTGATCACGCCCTGCTCGACGGGACACTCGCCGAGTGCGACCGTGTCGGCGACAGCCGGGCCGACTTCTCTCAGAAGCACCGCCGGCACGGCGTGAACGTGCAAGTGGTGACCGATCCCACCGGCAACCTGCTGTGGATCTCGCCCGCGCTGCCCGGCCGCACTCACGACCTGACCGCGGCCCGCACCCACTGCATCATCCGGATCTGCGAACGCCAGGGTGTTCCGATCCTCGCCGACCGCGCCTACATCGGCGCCGGCCCCTGGGTGACCACACCCATCAGACGGCCACCTCGCCAGGACCTCACCACGACTCAGCGAACAGTCAGCCGCGCCCTGTCAGCGGCACGAGCACCGGTCGAACGAAGCATCGCGCAACTCAAGTCCAGGCGGATCTTCCGCCGAGCCCGCTGCAGCCCCAACCGCATGACCGCCATCGCCGCAGCCATCCTCACCCTGGAACGTCAACGCTGACGAAGCTCATTGGCGCTCCAGGGCGACGACGGATTGGCGACGGCAGCCACATACGGTTGGGAACCGTCTCACGACCAAACGAGTCGACCTTCGGTGACCCCACAGACCGGGTAGCTGCCATCGGCGATCTTCGTCAGCATCTCCGCTACGGAGTCGAAATACTGGGCCAGCGATTCGTACTCGCCCGTGACCGTGATCTCACCCACGAACCACCTGCCGACACGCCCGTCCCGCACATCGATGAACTTTCCCATCCAGCCGTCCTGGTCCGACAGGAACGGGATCCACTCATTACGCCAGAACGGATTGTCCGGCTGGTCCGGAGGGTCGAATCCACCGGGCATGGAGCGGTTCGCGTAGAGCTTCTCCATCGCCCGGATGCCCAGAAAGAAGCTTCCCTCGTCCGGGAACCCGTCGAAGCCGCAACATGCCACTTCGTCGTCGACATCTTCCTCAGGCAGATCCAGATTGTTCTGCAACAGCCACGTCCGCAGATCCCCAGGGAGGGAGATCCCCATCCGTTCCTCGGCGGCCGCGAGCATCTGCTCCGTAGCGGGCCCTGGCAGATCCGCGTGATCGGCCGGCGCGTGCTGCCGAAGAAGAGTCATCACGCGGGACCAACTCTCAGCCACACTCATTGCCCTCTGCCCTCTCTACACAAATGCCTCCGTCCGACCGCGCCACGGCGGAGGCTGCGAAGTGCCGACCGGAGAACTTTGCAGGGATGGTACTTCGAGCATGCTTCCTGTCCCCTCCCCACGATCATCTTGCGACCCGAAGCGCAGGGCCGGCTCCTCAGCGAGGCGACCGCCCGCAACTTTGCACAGACAACCGCTGTGTGGGCCCAGCCGAGGAGCCTCCAGGACACCAGCGAGGGCCGTGGCGTCCGGCACGAGAAACTGCAACGGCCGCATGTCGAGGCCGCCGAGTGCGCAGACCGAGCCGCCCCGCTCCTGCACTTCCTTGCCGAACTCTTCTCGGGCCCTCCGGGCCAGTTTGCCGGAGGGCCCGCTCACCCCCCCCACATGACGTCAGTCGCCAGTGTCGCCCTCACCCTGGAGTGGCAAAGCTGAAAACGTTCATTGATCACCTATCTGGAGCAACCGGAGAGGGTGCAAGCCGTGCTTGCCGGGGGCCCTCGGAGCGGGCTGGTCCAGAAGCGGGCCCGAGATGTGAGAGGCCGGACCGTAGGAGGTGGTGGATGCCCCGTGTCAGCCGACGGGCTCAAGTACGCTGGAAACTAAGGGAGGTTGAAGGGAGGAAAACTCATGGGAGGTGCTCCGGCCACCCTTGTTCAGCTGGCACTGATTGTCTTGTTTGTCGCCCCGGGGGTGACGTACCAACTCCTTCGGGAACATCGGCGCGGGTCAACACCAGGCGAACAGGACATTGCCCAGCGAGTGCTGCGAGCATTGATCGCATCCGTTGTGTTGGATGTGTTCTACGTTTTGGCGATCGGCCCGCAATTAATCAACTTGTTCGATATCGGACAGGGGTGGGATGGCCTGCGTCAGCATCCCCGGTCAGCTGCGGCCCTCATCCTGGGACTGGTCTTCGCCATCCCCGCTGGAGCCGCGTGGGGGTTATCCGAACTGCAACGCCGCAGACTTCGTGGCAGCTATCGCAGTACGCCGACTGCTTGGGACCATGCGTTCCGTGACTGCCCACCGTCGTTCGTCCGCGTCCGCCTGAAAGACGGTTCCTGGGTCGGGGGGTGGTATGGAGCAAGATCCTATGCCACTTCCTTTCCTCACCCTCCAGAGCTGTTCCTGGAGCGGTCTTACCAAATGAGGAGCGATGGCGGATTCAGCTCCGAGGTCGCCCGGTCCATGGGTATATACATCAAGTGCGCTGACATCGACTTCTTTGAAATTCTCGCAAACTCGACAACGGAGGTACATGATGAGTCAGGGTGAGAATGGCACAGGGAGGGAAACCGCCTCCACCGATGCGAACTCCGAGGTGCCGAACCGGATTTCCCCCGGTCGGGTCGGTGATCAAGAGCAGATTCGAGAGGGCTACAGTCCTGTCGATGACACGGCCCAGCCGGGTGTGCTTCCCGACGGACCCGCGGGCGTCTCGTCCAGCCGCTCGGAGATCATCTCAACCGTATCCGACAGCACACGCAGTACCCCTGGTACAAGCAGCACGAGCAGCTCTGGGATGGAGACGAGTTGAAGCCACCTGCCGGGTCATTTGCTATCGAATACGCGGCTTCCTGGCAGCGATCACCCGAGCCGTCAACCCCACCCTGATCGGCCCCCAACTCCCCACCTGGCGCTCTGTCGGCGCAGAAAGCGGCCGTGTCGCGCCCCTCGTCCGCGCAGGAGAGGTCCAGCTGGTACGCGGCAGGACGCGTCTGCCGGCTGGCGGTACTGCGGCCGCGGGTGACGGGCACAGCCGTCGAGGGATGTCGCTGGGGCAGGCTCGTGCCCGGGCGGCCGCCAGCGGCCGCCGGCGGCCGGGGCGAGGGTGGTCAGGAGGACGGGGACCGGGCGTGCCAAGACGGCGAGGACGGTCACTCCGGTGTGGCGGAGAGCATGATGGTGGCCTCGGCTGTGCCGACGTGCCCGTAGGCGGTCGGCCCCCTGCAGCGCCGCGGCGAGCGTGGGCGGGGCGCCCGGCTCGGGCACGTACGGCGGGATGGGCAGGGGAGTGGGCACAGCGGCCCGGCGGGGAAGTGGGCGCTCGGGCGGCCGGGCCGGACCCGGCGCGTGAGCTGATCGCGACAGTGCGCGGGGCGGGCGCGAGCCGCCGGCCCCGCGGCCGAGACCACCGCGATGATGACCCATCGGTGATCGTCGGGGGACGTCCTCGCCCGGCCGATCCACCGGCTCCGAGCGTTGCTCCCGGGGGGTACGGGTACCGCCGAGGTGGCCGTGCCGACATCAACGAGGCGACACGTTCCCACAGATCAACGGGCGAACAATCGGCCGATGCCCAGCAGTCCTGATCGGTTTCCGTGCCTCTCCACTCGAGGCACGGGCCTGATCATCGCGTTTCCGCAGGTGGAAAGCCCGTAAAAAGCCCTGCCTTAAGCCAAGTGGCGTGGCCCTGCTAGAGCGAGTGAACTGGAGGAAGAGACCCGCAGAAGGATGCGCCGGAGGAGAGCCATGCGCTACTTGCCGTTATTTGCCCTAATAGGACTTGCGCTCCCGACTTCGCTCGCCCTCGCGCCGGGCGCTGTCGCATCGGACACCCCGTCGGCCCAGGTCTCCATGGTGTCGAAAGCGACGCTGTGCAGACTGGACGGCACAGTCTGGGATTACGCGACAGGGCATCCGTCCACGGATCAGATCAAGCGGTCCTACTGCGAGGGGCTCAGGGCGGGCGAAGCTCGTGGGACACAGGACGGCCAACAGTGCCGCCAGAAGTCATACGGTTTGTGGTGGCCCGATCCCAACGATGCGCAACGTGCCTGGGACCGCGGATACAAATACGGGTACGACAAGGACTATCAACGCGAGTGGAACAACAACTCCTGTCAAAGCCGCCCGCAACCTGAGCCCTACTATCCCCCAGTGCATTAACCGCTGGCAGGGTGGTCGGGTGGAGTCTGGCGCCAGCCTGCCCGCACCATCGTCTGCCGCCTTCGAAATGACCAGGCAGAACTTTTGACCAAGGGAGCGCTGTCTCCCGAACGGAGCACCGAAAGGTACCCGTCGCACTGACCCGCCTGATACATCCAGTTGTCGGCACGGAACTCGAATGCCGGCTGTTGTGGCTTGTCCTGGCTGAGGATAAAAGGAGCTGGGTCACTGCCCCATGATTATTGACTGTACCCCTCTCTCCAATAGAAAGATCGGCTACTTCGGAGAGGCGCCGACTGCGGGGGCGAGCCTCAGGTGCGCGTCGCGGATTACCGCAACCTTCTCGCTCTTGAGCGTCGTGGACAGTGTGGGCTGTACGTAGAATCGAACTCGTCGCCACGCTTTTCGAGGCGAAAAGGTGGGGCTGTGCCAGATCCAGCTCCGGTTAATGATGCAGCTCGGCGCAACTTGACCCGCCTCATCGCCACCACACCCTCGGCCCGAACCGCGGCCGCCGCTCTGCGCACGGCTTCCGCCGATATCCCGGACGGCCCGTCCGACGCACAGCTCGCCGCCTGGGTGCCGTCCAGCAGCGGCCGTGACGGGCAGACCGGAGTACGGCCGGGCGGGCCGGTCGCAGGGAGGCGGCCGGGGGCAGCTTCGGTGCTGCTGTCCGCAGCGGTGTCGGCCACCGCGCGTTCGGAGGCTGGAGCCCATCATGTGGCCCTGCTGGCCTGTTGACTCGGGCTGGTTAAGGGCAGATCAACATAACCTTAAGGCTGCCTGTTTTCCTCGGCCGCGCTGCGGCCAAAACCATCGGTGCGAGCCGCCGCCCTGACGTCGCTTCAAAGGGGCTGTGGGTTGTGACCTGCTTCTTTGAACGTTGCGTATGAGCCTCAAGCCAGGGTGGCGTGCCACGTAGAGCCCGAAGCTCTTCAAGGACGGATTTTGTAAGGCGGTGACAAGAATGCACTGGCTCATGGTGTCGGCCCGTATGAAGGAACGGAGACAGCATTCATCGCATCGAGGAGTGTCAATGTCCCGGAAGCGGACCATGAGTTCCAAGAAGAAGATCGTGCTTTCTGTCGTCGCAGGCGCACTGGTGACCGGAGGGTTCGTCGCCACAATGGCGACCGGCAATGCCGCCGTCCCCGACGTCGTGTGTCCGGGGTCGACGGTGACGTTGTCGGGTGAGGCGGGTGCGCCGGCGGCGAGCAGTGGGACGTTCCCGGTGGGGACGAAGTTGAAGGTGACGAATCTGGACAACGGTCAAGCGACGACGGTGACGGTGAACGGTCCGTCGGGTAGTTGTGTCCTGTTGAACAACGCGGCCTTCGACAAGGTGCGGGAGCCGGGCAAGAATCTGATCCGCCGAGCGCGCATCGAACGCGTGGCGGCTGGGAGCGGGAACGCCCCGTCCGGTTCGGCGGGTGCTGCCGGTCCGGCCGGCGTGCAGGTGCCGCCGGCCACCGGAGAGGTGGTGTGCCCGGGGTCGACGGTGACGTTGTCGGGTGAGGCGGGTGCGCCGGCGGCGAGCAGTGGGACGTTCCCGGTGGGGACGAAGTTGAAGGTGACGAATCTGGACAACGGTCAGGCGACGACGGTGACGGTGAACGGTCCGTCGGGTAGTTGCGTCCTGTTGAACAACGCGGCCTTCGACAAGGTGCGGGAGCCGGGCAAGAATCTGATCCGCCGAGCGCGCATCGAACGCATGCGCTGAGCGACCGAGCCGAACCGGTACTCACGGGCTTGCGGCCTGGCTGTGGCCCTGAGCCGGTCGGACCGCGCACGCGCAAGACACGTGCAGCCCACTGGGGCTGGCAACTGCCACAGCGCTATCGGCGCTGCTGGGGCTGGCAACGTCCCACGGGCTGCACGAGTACGTGGAGCGGCGTTCCGGGCCCCTCTGGCCGGCTGAGGCACGCTCCGTGCCGGAGCTGCCAAACCCGACCCCGGCCTTGCGCACTCCGCAGGGGGAGGCAGCAAGCATCCCGGCGTAACGCCGGCCTGGCCGGGGCCGTGAGCAGCGGCGGCAGGGCTGTGCGAGGAACGGACCAGGAACCGGTGTTGGGGTCAGAGTTGCTCAGCCGGGCAGCGTGACGAGCCCCATCTCATAGGCGGTGATCACGAGCTGAACCCGGTCCCGGGCGCCCAATTTGGTGAGCAGCCGCGACACGTGCGACTTGGCGGTGGCCACCGTGATGAAGAGGTCCTCCGCGATCTCCGTGTTCGACCGGCCGCGCCCGACCAGGGTCAGGACTTCCCGTTCCCGCTCGGTGATGCCCTCGACCAGCCGTGCGGAGCGTGCCGGGGCGGCTTCGGGGCGCCCGGCGAACTCCGCGATCAGACGGCGCGTGACACCCGGGGCGATCAGCGCGTCACCGGCGGCGACCACTCGGATCGCCGCGAGGATGTCGTCGAGCGCCATGTCCTTGACCATGAAACCGCTCGCACCGGCCCGGAGCGCGCCGTAGACGTGGTCGTCCTCGTCGAAAGTGGTCAGGACGAGGACGCGGGCGGCGGCCGGACCTGCGGTGATCAGTCGAGTGGCCTCGATCCCGTCCATGCCGGGCATCCGGATGTCCATCACCACGACGTCGGGGCGTATGTCCCCGACCAGTTGGACCGCCTCGGCACCGGTGGACGCCTCACCGACGACCTCCAGGTCGGGGTGGTCGGCCATGATGACGCGCAGACCGGACCGCACCAGCGGCTGGTCGTCGACGAGCAGGACGCGTACGGGACTGTCGGTCATCTGGTCTCCACCGGAACTCCGGCGGGGTCGGGCAGGGGCAGCCGCGCCGCCACCCGGAAGCCGCCCTCGGGACGCGGCCCGGCGCTGAGGCGGCCGTGCAGCAGAGCGACCCGCTCGCGCATGCCCACGATGCCGAAGCCGTGGGCCGGGCCGTCCTCGGTGGCGCCGCACCCGTCATCGACGATTTCCACGGATAGTTCCCCGTCCCCGTACTCGATGGTCACGCGGCAGTGTCCGGTGCCCGCGTGGCGGACCACATTGGTCAGCGCCTCCTGGACGATACGGTAGGCCGACAGGTCGATGTCGGCCGGCAGCGGACACTGTTCCCCGCCGCGGCGCACGTCGACGCGTACGCCGGCGTCCGCCGTCGACGCCGCCAGCCGTTCGAGGTTCGCCAGACCGGGCGAAGGCGTGAGCGGTGCCCGCCCCGAAGGCTCCGCGTCCGGGTCAGCCTGACGGAGCGCGACCAGCGTGCGCCGAAGGCCCGACAAGGTCTCTCTGCTGGTGACTTCGATGGCTCGCAAAGCCTCGAGGGCCTCCCCGGGCTGTGTCTGAATGACCCGGCTGCCCACCCCGGCCTGGATGGCGATGATGCCAATGCTGTGCGCGACCATGTCGTGCAATTCCCGTGCGATCCGGAGCCGTTCGGCGACAACGGCCTCGGCCACCTCCTGTGCGCGCAGCTCCACCGCGTGCTCGCGGCGCTCGCGGCTCAGCAGACCGATCGTGCACGCCGCGGCCATCGCCAGGAGGGCGATCACGAGGTTGACGATCAGGCTGTCGCCGTGCGCGAAGCCGCCGACGAGCAAGAGCTGGACGACGAGGGATGCGGCCGCGGCGACAGTCGAAGCCCGCCGCGCACGGGTGGCGACGATGAAGCCGAGGACGAGGTCCACCGCCAGATACGACAGGAACTCGCCCTGGTACGAAGCCGACAGGTCCACATGGGCGGAGCTCGGGAGACCCAGCACCACGGCCGTGGATCCGAAGAGCGCCATGGCGAGGGCCAGGATCGGCCTGCGTCGCAGGACGCCGACGAGCAGGCTCGTCGCCAGCAGTGCCCCGATGCCGTGGACCGTCCCCGAAGCCCGCGGCGCGGCTCCTGCGAGCAGACTGACCGCGAGGAGGTACAGAACACCCCCCACCCAGGCCATGACCTTCGTTCTCGTCATCGGCGGTGTGCCCTCTGGAGGTGGTGTGCCCACTCAAGGGAAAGGTCGTGCTGTGCGACGCGCGCGGGCAACGGGGTGGTCGGTATGTCGTTCATCCCGCGAGGTTATCCATCCGCCGACCCCGCGGCGTCGGCCCGGGGGCGTACGCCCACGGGCGAACCCGGACCCGCGATTGCCGCCCACGGCCCCATGACCGGACGGGGCCCTCCCGGCAGGGTTGTCCATGTGATCGAAGTCAATGAACTCACCAAGCGCTACGGCGGCAAGACCGCCGTCGACCAGCTGTCCTTCACCGTGCGGCCGGGTCAGGTCACCGGCTTCCTCGGTCCCAACGGAGCCGGCAAGTCCACCACCCTGAGGCTGATCCTCGGCCTGGAGGCGCCCACCGGCGGCGTCGCCACCGTCAGCGGGGTCCCCTTCCGCAGCCACCCCCGCGGACTGCGGCACGTCGGCGCCCTCCTCGACGCCGGCCAGGTCCACGGCGGACGCACCGCCACCGCCCACCTGTCCGCCCTGGCCCGCAGCAACGGGATCTCCCTGCGTCGGGTGGACGAGGTGCTGCACGAGGTGGGCCTGGCCGAGGCGGCGGGCCGCCGCATCGGCGGGTTCTCGCTCGGCATGAAGCAGCGGCTGGGGGTCGCCACCGCCCTGCTCGGCGACCCGCCGGTGCTGATGTTCGACGAGCCGGTCAACGGCATGGACCCGGAAGGGGTGCTGTGGATGCGCCGTCTCTTCCGACGCCTCGCGGCCGAGGGCCGCACGGTCTTCCTCTCCAGCCACCTCATGTCGGAGATGGAGAACACCGCCGACCAGCTCGTCGTCATCGGCCGGGGCCGGCTCATCGCAGCAGAGTCGGTACGGGACTTCGCGGCCCGCAGTACCAGCCTCTCAGTGGTGGTGGGCACGCGGCAGGCAGCCGAGCTGACGGTGGTGCTGACCGCCGCCGGCGCATCGGTCGAGCCGGAGGGATCGGCGGGCGCCGAGAAGCTCGCCGTGACCGGACTGCCGACGGACCGGATCGCCGCGCTCGCCTTTGAGAACGGGATCGTTCTCAACGAACTCACCACCCGGGCGGCCTCGTTGGAAGAGGCCTTCATGGAACTCACCGCCGGCAGCGTCGAATACCAGGCAGGACAGCCCCGATGACCACACTCGCCTCCGCCCCCGCGACCACTTCGTCCGTGTCCCTCGCCGAGCCGCCCGCCCGCTTCCGCGACCTGATCGCCTCCGAGTGGATCAAGACGCGGTCTCTGCGCTCCACCCCGTGGGTCCTCGCCTCCATCACCTTGTTCGTCATCGGATCCGCCGCCGTGGCCACGCTCTCCGACAAGGCGGCGGGTTCCGAACCCACCAGTTTCCTGGCCTACGACTCCTTCTCCTCGCCGGGCTACATGACGCTGATACTCGTCGCCGGGAGCATGGGCGCCCTCAACGTCGTCAGCGAGTACGGCAGCGGCCTGATCCGCACCACCCTCGCGGCCGTCCCCGCCCGCGGCGCGGTCGTGCTGGCCAAGGCGGTCGTCACCGCCTTGCTGTGGACCGCGGTCGGGATGGCCGCCGCCACCGGATCCTTCCTCGTCTCCCAGGCCGTCCTGAACGGGCACGATGCCGCCGTCCCGATCACCCATCCCGATGTGCTCCGCCCGCTGGTGGCATCGGCGCTGCTGGCTCCGGTGTGCGCCCTGACCGGCCTGGGCCTCGCCGTCCTGCTCCGCCATGCCGCCGCCACCATGCTCACCAGCGCCTTCACCCTGCTGATGCTCCCCACCATGTTCTCCGAGAGCAACCGCTGGTCCGCCGACATCAAACACGCGATGGTCTCGGCCGCCTGGACCCGCCTCGTCCAGACCTGGGAGCCGGATCCCGGATCCCTGGGCTACAGCGCCACGCTCCCCGGCTGCTGGATCGTGTTCGCCCTCTGGCCGCTGCTCGCCATGACCCTCGCCGTGGCCGTCGTACGGCACCGCGATGTGTGAACGTCCCAGGGGAATCGCGTATCGCGCCGGAAGCCACAGGGACAAGGCCCTCAGCAGCGCCCGTGGCCCAAGTGCTGACCAGACACCTTGTCCCGGCTGGCCCTGGCCATCTGCGAACCGTCTTCTCCCTTGCACAGTGCTGTCCGGGCCGAGCGGTAGGGGAGGGGTTGCTGTTCGGTGGAGGCATGAGCGGGTGAGGTGATGAATGGAGGGCAGGGGGTGGTGTGAGATGCATCACCGCCATACATCAGGAGGAGCCTTGAGTGACTTCCAGGATGCGCGCCGTCAGGATGAGAGCAGGACGACGGCTGCAGCACACACGGTGCAGGGAAAGGCCGGCGAGGGCGTTTCGCTGGTTGGTGACAAGGCCGCCGAAGTAGGCGGGACGGCCAAGGAGCAGGCTGGCAATGTCGTCGGAGAAGCGACCGCGCAGGCCCGCGACCTTGTCGGGGAGCTGCGGACCCAGCTGACCGGCCAGGCCGAGACCCAGACGCAGCGCCTAGCGGAGAAAGTGCGTCGCCTCTCGCAGGAGCTGCGGGAACTGGGCGACAACGGAAAGCCGGACTCCACCATGGCGGACGTAGCTCGCCAGCTGGCCTACGGCGGACACAAGGTCGCCTCCCACATGGATAGGCGAGGACCCGAGGGGCTGGTCAGCGACCTGCAGAACTTCGCCCGCCGCCGCCCCGGAGCCTTTCTTGCCGGAGCGGCACTGGCCGGCTTCGTCGTCGCGCGGGCCGGCAAGAGCATCAGTGCCTCAGCCACCCCGGAGACTGCAGGCAATGCCGCAGCCGACAGGGGCAGTGCTACACCCGCCGACCCACCAGGTACCGGAAGCCGTACGCCGCCAGCACCTCCGGTTCCCGTCCCCGACAGTAGCGGTATACCCGCCGGGTATGAGGACCCGCTGGACACCTACGGTCAGTCACAGCCGCCGCACGTCACGCCGGCGCCTCCGGCCTACCCGCCGGCCACCGGCTCCCCGCGGCCCGGGGGAGGGGTCTGAGCATGGCCCTCTCCTCCCACGAACGACCGGCGGCGCCCGCGGCGCCACCACCGACGTCAGCCGAACCCTCCCTCGGCACCCTGATCGGTGAGATAGGCCAAGACCTCTCTCGACTCGTACGCGACGAGATCGAGCTGGCGAAAGCCGAGATCAAGCAGGAGTCCACCAAGGCAGGCAAGGCCGTCGGGATGCTCGGCGGCGCGGGCTACGCCGGGCACGTGGTGCTGCTCTTCGGCAGCCTGACCGTCGTCTTCGCCCTCGCCAACGTGATGGACCCCGCTTGGGCCGCCTTGATCGTCACTGCCCTGTGGGCCGCGGTGGGAGGCGTCCTGTACGCCATGGGCCGCAAGCGCCTGCGGGCCGTCAACCTCAAGCCCGAACAGACCGTTGAGACGCTGAAGGAGGATGCCCAGTGGGCACGACACCCGACGAACTGAGGAGCGACGTGGAGTACCGGCGTGCGCACCTTGCGCGCAACGTCGACCTCCTGGCCGACAGGATGACCCCGAGCAAGATGGCCCAGCGCAGAGTCGACTCGATGCGCAGCCGGGTGGTCGGAGTGAAGGAGCGGATCATGGGCACCGTACAGGACACCGCGCAGGAAACCTCCGGCAGCCTCCACCAGGTCGCCGACAGCATTGGCGAAACAGCCCGGGAAGCGGGCAGCAGCACCCAGGAGGCCATTCAGCAGGCTCCCGCACAGGTTAAGCGCCAGACCCAGGGAAGCCCGCTCGCCGCGGGCCTGATGGCGTTCGGCGCCGGCATGCTCGCCGCCGCCCTGCTGCCGACCACCGAGGCCGAGGAGCACGCCGGACAGCGCCTGCGCGAGCACTCCGACGACCTGCTGGAACCGGTCAAGCAGACCGCTCTCGACGCCACCCACGAAATCCGCGACGAGCTGAAGGAACCAGTCGCCCAGGCCGTTGAATCGGTCAAGGGCACGGCTCAGGAAGCCGTCACGACGACCACCGAACACGCACAGCACGCCGGCCAGGAAACCGCCGACGAGCTGCGCCAGACCGGACAGGAAACGGTGGCGGAAGTACGCGACGACTCCAGTACGCAACCGCCGCGCACGTAGGCCTGGGGTCGCATCGACCGGAAGAAGCCGGGACGTAGGCTGCGTCGCCAGGGCTCCGGCCCTTGGCGTCGTGCCGCGCCCGGCCTTTCCGCGCAGCGCAGCGCGCGGTTCGGAGGGCGCGCCGGCGTATGCAGCCGGAGAGAAGCCCCCAGGTCTTTCCGGGCGGCGCCGGGCGGATCGCGGGCGCGGTGAGCGACCCGGACGCAGGGGAAGAGGCCGTCGCTGGTTCTACCGGCCCGGCGATGCACGCCACACTGAGGGCCGACCCCATCAGGGGGCTCCCCCCGGTCAACCAGCTCTACACCCTCCAGGAACCGATCAGGTTCTATTCCCCGGACGGCAGCGCGGCGGCGGGAAGCGGCCCGATGCGGTGCAGGAGATCGGGGGGAGGCCGTGACGGCGGTTCTGCGGCCCTTGCGAGTCGTGCCGAGACAGGGACATGCAAGTCAGGCCGGCGCCACACCCGGTGTCGCGCACCACGTGATCTCTTGATCGTCAAAGCCCGGTCGTGCCCGCTTAGTGCTTGTGCTCCGGCCTGGGCGCGCAGCCCGGAGGTGGCTGTCGGCGTCGCTGTTCGAGGTCGATTACCTGATCGTCGAACGCGCGGAAATCTATGTCGGCTGGAGTAGACATGGGGCTGTGTCGTGGTTATGGTTTCTCTCGTAGCCGAGATCAAGAAGGGCCCGGCAGGTACGAACTGCCGGGCAGCAGTACATGCAGTTGCAGTGCGCAGGGCGGTGCGGTGACGGAGTTTCGAAGCCAGAGCGGTTGCAGGACGGCGACGGGGCTGGTGACCGGACCGGGTGGCCCGCAGTGATCAGGGGCCGCCACAAGCAGTACCGCAGTGGCAGTACCCGTAGTAAGTGCAGTTCGCAGTACCCGGCAGTGAAGTAGGTGAGCAGCACCTCGGTGAAGGCGTCGGCTGCGGGCGCGCGCACCGGGAAGTTCGTCGACCAGGGCACCCCCATCGAGGCCGCCTGCCGCATCGTCATCCTCGACTGCTCCCCGGCTTCGGCTGGTCGCAGGACTGAGCGACCTCGTTTGCATGGTGGTAATCAACTTGCTGCCCGCCCCAGCGGGTGGGCAGGATCTGGATCATGCTTGAAATACGCACTTTGGAATCAGACGAGTGGCCCCTTTGGCGGGAGTTGCGACTGGCCGCGCTTGCTGAGGCGCCCTACGCGTTCGGATCGACGCTGGCCCAGTGGCAGGGGTCCGGCGACCGAGAGGAACGCTGGCGTGCACGTCTGTCGATTCCTGGCGCGCACGATCTCGTCGCGCTCCTCGACGGCCTTCCGGTGGGCATGGCCAGCGGAGTGCCGGGCGAGGGAGCAGAGAACGTGGAGTTGATCTCGATGTGGGTCAGCCCCACGGCTCGGGGCAAGGGCGTGGGTGACTGCCTGATCCAGGCGGTCGAGCGGTGGGGGGTGGAGCGTCGTGCCACGGCGCTGCGGTTGTCCGTCATGCCGGACAACCGCAAGGCGACCGCGCTCTATGAGCGGCACGGTTTCACGGACACGGGTGAGCCAGGCGATCTTCTGCCCGATGGCGTTGGCAGGGAGCGGGTCATGGCGAAGAGCCTGGCCGCTGTCTGATCTCCACATCCGGGCACGGCGGGATCCCTCACTTGGGTCAGGCTGCGGCGGCGAGGGGGCGTCCGCCCCCCAGCGAATGCCCTTCTCGCTGCGGATGTGGGCGCGTTCGCGGCGCTGTGCGGTCAGGACGTCGGGGTGGCGGGTTTTGGTTGCGCCAGCGCAGGTAGCGGTGCAACTGGCGGGTCTGGACGGTGTGGTTGCGGTGGTGGGAGTTGGCGAGGGTGAACTGTCGCGGCGGCCCGAAGTGTGCCTCGATCGGGTTGGCCCAGGACGCGTTCGTCGGGGTGAAGCACAGCTTGGCCTTGTTCCGCGCCGCCCACTGTCTGATGCGCCAGTTCTTGCGGGCGGACAGGTTGTCCAGGATGACGTAGACGGGGGCGCCGTCCGGGCGGGCCGCGCGGATGCTCTTGAGCGCGGCCCAGGTCGGGCCGATGCCCTTGCGGCATCTGTTGACGCCCCGCAGGGTGCCGTCGCCGACCGAGTAGCAGCCATGGAAGTAGCGGGTGCCGTGAGCGCGGTGATCTGCGGTGATAGGTCGCCGGCTACCGGTCCGGCCTGCCTCGCTCGGCCCAGCAGGCGCCGGCCGTCGGGCGGATGCCCAGCGGCCCGAACTCGTCGAAGGCGAAGGTCCGGTCCGGGCGCTCGTGGAGCACGTACTCGATGCGGTCCAGTTTGGCGTCGAAGTCCGGGCCGGTGGACTCCTTCCAGGTCTTGGTGCGCTGGAAGGTGATCCCGCGGCGGGCGAGTAGGCAGCGCAGGGCATCGCGGCCGATCCGTATCGGGCGGGCGAGGTCGCGGCGCAGGCGATCGGCGAGTTTCCGGATCGATCAGCGGGTGAAGGGCTTGCCGAGCTCGGCCGGGCGAGTGGTGGCCGTCTGGATGACGAAGTCCTCGTCGTCACGGTTGAGCAGGACGGCCTCCCGCCCACCGAGGGTCCAGGCAGGACAGCCCGAGCTCGTTGTCCCGGACGGTGTCCTCGTCCGCCTGCACGAGCCGCGCGATCACCGGCACGCTGTTCCCGTCCGCCGAGGCCAGCAGCATCATCGCCCTGCGGAACCGCACCGTGCTGGTGCTGCCCCGTCGTACGACCCGCTGCAGGTTCTGCACCTTCTGCTCGTCAACGTACGCACCTTGACCTGCTGCGCCATCCCGCCTCCCCGCACCGACCGGACGTGCCGTCACATCCACCCGGCACGAGGACCATGAACACCAACCTGGCGAACCTACGCGGTCACAGCACTAGCGATCATGATCAAGGGTTAGCGCCAAGGGCTGTACTGCTGGTCCCCAAGGCCGATCACGGCGTCCGTCGCAGCCTGCATCACCCTCATGACCACCCTTGGTGCACCCCGCAAGATGATCGCCCTCATCGCCGCGAGTGCTCGTGACCCTGATCCTGGCCAGCACCACGCTCTGGAAGTCTCCGTCCACACCGCGGTCTCCTCCGGCGCCCTCGCCATGCTCGCCCTCGCCTACGGCCGTTGGGCGCTCGCCTGCTACCCCCTCGTCGCCCTGGTCGGCTGGTCCGCGTCGACTTCCGCGACACACCCCCCAGGTCCTCGTCGGCACCCTCGTCGGCGCCGCCGCAGCCCCGGTCCTCGCCCTCATCATTGAAATCCCGCGTACCCCGTCACATCCCGGCACGCCGCTTCGTCAGTGAGACGAAGCCGGTGAACAGGCCGAGCCCGAGACGAGGGAGCACGACCATGACGGACACACCCACCAGCACACCCACTTCGATCTCCCGGATGCCGGACCCGGGGGAGTTCGTGCCCGAGCTGAGAGATGTCAGCGCGGCCCTGTTCCGCGCCACGGGCAACCGCTCGGTGCCACGTACCACGATGAGCCTGGTGCACCTGCGGGCCGGGCAGATCGTCGGCAACACCTACCTGACGATCCTGAACACCGCGTTCCTGCGCAAGGCCGGCGAGTCGCAGGAGCGCATCACGGCCGTCTCCTCGTGGCAGGACGCCCCGTACTTCGACGGAGCCGAGCGCGCCGCCCTCGCCCTGGTGGAGGCCACGCTCCAGCCCGCCCCGCACGGCCGCGAGCGCGTCACCGACGAGCTCTATGCCGAGGTGGCGAGGCACTACGACGACACGGCGCTGGCCACCCTCACCATCGCGATCGGCCAGATCAACTTCTTCATCGCCCTGGCCGTCATCGGCAAGCCCCAACCGGTCACCTCTCTCGCGGACCGGCAGTGGGACTGACCCGACCACGTGAGGAGCCCGGTACCGCCCGGCCGGGCCGCGTACCGCTGCCACCCGCCTTCACCGTCAAGGCCGCCACCGCCGACACCGAGGGACGGGTGTCGCTCCTCAAGGTGACCCTCGCCAAGGACATCCCGCGGCACGTCCACCACCGCGCCGACGAGTGCGTCTACGTCCTCGACGGCATCGTCGACATCGAGTTCGACGACCGGTCCCACTTCGCGCCGCGGGGAACCTTCACCCTGCTACCTCAAGGCGTCCCGCACGCCTGCGCCGCGCCTCCGACCCGCCCCCTGCGCGTCCTGCAGATCTCCTCCCCGGGCGGCTGGGCATGCTACGTCGAGGACCTGATCGAGGCAGGCCCGACCGTCCTGACCGCGAAGATCAACCCCATCGCCGCCCGCTACCACATCGAGTACGAGGAGCGGCGGCCCTGACGAACCCGCGCGGTGCCGCGTCGTCCCGCGGTGCCGTTGTCCTTGCCGGCGTCTATAGTGCCGGCCACCAGCTGGTACGACGGGAGGTTCTGGATCAACCATCGTGAATACTGTCGCTCGGGTCAATCGCGGCGCGATCCTCCACTGCTACAGCTTCGTCATGATGCCCCGTCTCTCAATGCCGTAGTGCCTTACGATCACCCGGGTTCCGTGCAGCAACCGCGTAACCCACGCGGCTTCACACGAAAGAGGGCCTGCGGGCGAGCGGTCGGCGACCGCCCGAGGGCAGTCGACCCCACAGTTGGGCCGCATGACCGTCGGAGTCCACCAGGCCGTTGACGCGAACATCGCGCGGACGAAGGCGGAGGGCACCGACCGGTGAGGCCGGTCTCCTCAAGTCCACGATGACCGAGGGCCCGGTGCGCGACGCGATCCTCGCCTTCCCGACCCCGCTCTGGGCACTGCGCCCACCGCCCCGCCACGGGCGCTGCCCCCGCCCCGGCTGTGGCGGCGCCGGTGCGCGAGGCGGTTCGGAAGGCGGGAAGGGGGAGGAGATGAGAGCGGCGCGCATGTTGGCGACGATGGACGAGGTGGAGCTCGGCGGCCACGTCTGCCGGCTCATGCATGCGGACGCCACTCCTCCCTGATGACGCGCCGGCCTTCGTGGCCGACGAAACGCGGATCGTGACTGCGTACCGGCCGTGCGGTGGGGAACACGTAGGTCAACTTCGGCGGAGAGCGGAGACCAGCGTGGTGAAAGTTCAGGTACGTGATCACGGTGTGACGGTGGCACGGCTACCCGACGTCGTCACCTTCGACACGGTCACCGCACTGCAGCCCGACATCACGGCGCTGCTGGACGAGAGGAACTGCCGCCATCTCGTGCTTGACCTCTCACGGATCGACTTCTTCGATTCCTCCGGACTGTCCATGCTGCTGAAGGTGTGGAGGAGGTGCCTGGCCACCGGCACCGCGTTCACCCTGGCCGCACCACCCCCGTTCATCAGCGACATGCTGGAGATCACCCAGATCGGCAGGGTCCTTGCCGTAGCCCCTTCCGTACAGCAGGCACTGCGCATCCACCACCAGGCTGCGGGAAACGGTGATCCACTCATGGCGGATCACGCCTGAGTGGGCGTGCACTCCTTCCGGTACCTCGCCGCGGGCGACTACTGGTTCAACGACGAGCACGCCGACGGCCACGACGGCATCAACAGCCGCGTCCACACCTGATCCGGCAACCGAAGGGGCGGGCACCCGCACGGTGTCCGCCTGCCTGTGCGGCGGGTTCGATGACACCGACACGAGGGGTCGTGTTGCGCGGTGTGCTTGCATGCTTCGGTGAACCAACGGGACGCTTTTACCGCCGAGGAGTCTTCGCCCCGGCGCATCCGGCCGCGCGATGCGTGCGATGTCGATGCCTGTGTCGACGTGTTGGCCGAAGTCCATGGGCGCGACGGCTACCCGGTGAACTGGCCTGAGTGCCCCAGCGGGTGGCTGAGGCAACCGTCCCTGCTGGCGGCCTGGGTGGCGGAACAGGACGGACACGTCATCGGTCACATCGGCCTTTCCCGCAGTGGAGAGGGCGATGCGGCGCCTGCCCTGTGGAGCCGCCGGGAGGGCGGCGATCTCGGGAGCACCGCTGTTATCAGCCGCTTGTTCGTCTCGCCGGCAGCCCGTGGCCATGGGATCGGCGCTCGGCTGATGGCGCGAGCGGGTGGAGGATGCGCACCAGCGTGGTCTACACCCGGTCCTCGACGTCCTGGTCTCCGATACGTCGGCGGCGGCCCTGTACGAACGCCTGGGATGGACCTTGCTGGCTACCGTCGACCAGCGGTGGAGCCCGTGCCAGACGGTGACCGTGCATTGCTATGCGGCACCGGTGTGATCAACTGACGCGACACGCCTCGTCAGGCCACTCATCTCGGCGGGCGGCGGGGACGGTCGCTCCTGGCGGGCCGACTTTGGGGCACGTCCGGTGTGTACCGGGCATGACTGGCGGCAAGCAGGGCAGGCGCCGGTTGCCGCCCCGCCCCGGTGGGGCGGACCAGACGATCTTCGGGCACCTGCACCGACGGTGCTGCCTCGGGGAGTGTCAGAACGGCCGGTCGAGGGACGACGACGCATGAGGCGAGCAACGAGACCCCAAGAGCCGTCGGCCGTGTCAGCGCACACCGTCGATACCCCGGCGACGACGCGGCCCGTCCGCTGGCCGGTGCTGCGGGCGTGTTGGACACACCAGGCGTTCGTGCACTGGCCCTATCCGCCGGGCGAAGTCCAATCGTTGCTGCCCTCCGGTCTTCGGGTCGACACCTTTCAGGGCCGGGCATGGGTGAGTCTCACACCGTTCGTGATGGAGTCGGTCCGTGTCCTGGGAGTTCCCCTTCCCCATCGGACGTTCCCGGAGACCAACCTGCGCACCTACGTCCGGCTGGCCGACCACCACGGTCCGCAGGGGGTGTGGTTCTTCACGCTGGAGGCGGACAACCCGCTGATGCTGGCGGGATGGGCTTTGGGCATTCCGTACCACTGGGCGGACCTGCGGGTGGGCAGCGACGGCTCGGAGCACCGCTATGCCGGGCGCCGCCGCGCGGGCGGCCCGTCGTACCGGCTGATCGTCCGCACGGGCCCCGAGGTGTCGGCCACGGGTCTCGACGCCTGGCTCACCGACCGCGCCCGTGCTTACTCCTACCGGGCCGGGATCTTGTGGAGCACGCCGGTGCAGCACGAAGCATGGCCCCTGCGACGGGCGACTCTCACGCATTTGCGGGAGAACCTCACCCGCTGTGCGGGTTTGACGCTCCCGAGCACCGAACCCCTCGCGCACGCCTCGCCGGGTGTCTGTCCGGTCCTGTTCGGCCCGCCCCGCCCCGCCACCGGAGTAGGTGGGTAACCGACTCCGGGTTCTGCACGGCGCCACCGCCGGCCCACCGGAACTCCTCAGCGTTGCCACGAACTCGCCGAAAAGACGGCGGCATAACTGTGCGGGAGGCGGCGACGGGGTCCCTGACCGGATCCGACACGGGTTTCTTCACCCAGCCTGGCCCGGTGGCCTAACGCCACAGATCTGCACCGTCGCGCCCACTCGGGTCCATCGTCAAGAGGTCTTCGTGAAGACCCGAGAGGGGACGGCCGGTGGAACATCCGTCCTCGTCGGACTCCATGACCGCCCAGCCGACATCGACCCCTGACACGTTCACGTCCTTGCCGCAATCGAACTCGTCCACCACGGCGAATACCGATTCGTAAGCGATAGCCCGAGCCAGCACCACCAGGTCGTCCCGGTCTGCCCCCGCATCCAACAAGCGCCGAGCTGCCGCCACCTGTTCCAAAGCTCCCGGGCCGGCCCACCCATCGATCGCACCCTGCCACAAGGAGCGGAGCAGCACGAACCGTGCCAGCTCCGGCTGGTTCTTATCAATCTCAGACCGGGCCCAACCCGATGCGTCAGCCGCGCCAAGGGCTTCGAACTGCGTCCGAAGCAATTCCGCCGCGGCTCGCTTTGACGGTGCGAGTCCGGACAACCACGACTGCCACATCGCCTCGACATCTTTCATCGCACCAGGATGCCCCACCGGACGCCGGTACCTGCAAGATCAACAATCCCCGCAGATCCGTATCCTCACCACCGTCAGGTGACGTCGTTGCTGTTGAACGTCCGCAGCACCCAGGATCGCTAACTGCTGCCCAAACCGATGACCAAGCGCTGCTACTTCACAGGTTCCGGCTCAACTTCTGTGTCCTGCTGCAACGGCTGCCGTGCTGGATAACGGCTCGCTGCGCACAGGACGATCCCCTACCTTGAACCGTAGCGGGATGGCGCGCATTCTCGCAGGCTGCGGTGCCGTGGCAGAGCGGCCCATTGCGATCGACGTGGGCGAGGTCCCGCTCACGGCGACTGACGGAGACGGGGCGGGCCTGCCCCTGTCTGTCCACGGGTTCAAATCCCGTCGGCACCGCAGCCGACCTGGAATTCTGTCCAGCGCACGCACTGCCACGTCGGTCCACGTCCACGCAAGTTGAGCCAGACCCACTTCACATGCACGAAGCCAGATGGGTAAGGCAAGCCGTGATCGCTGCCCCGTGGCCGTAACGACCGTTGTCGCGGAAGCTGCGCAGACTGCACTCAGGCCCCGTACGCGTCCGGGCGCGGCAGGGGCCCTACATCGGTATGGCGGCCCGGGCGCAGGGACGCGTGCCGTTGGCCCGGGCCAGGGCCGCTCCGGGCGGCGAGGGCGTCGGCGACGAGGCCGGTGGTGAAGGCGTACACCGCTTTGTGCAGCACGTCGACCACCCATTCGCCTCGGGGCCAGGTCTGCGGCGGGGCGCCGACTCCGGTCGCGTTCTCCAAGATCTGGTCGTTGGTGAGCCGTACGACGGCGAACTTCGCCGATGCCAACGGCCCGCGCAGACCGGCATGGGCCATCACCGAGCGCAGGACGCCCAGGAGGGCGGCCTGACCGAAGTGCATGGCCCAGTTCACGCGCAACGGCTGCCGGCCCGACTGTTCGGCCATCGCGGTGAGCCGCTCCAGGACCCTGGCGGGCACGTGCGAGTCGGGCCGGCCCGTAATCGCCTGCTCGAGCTTTTCACCGAGCGTCATGACGATGCCACCTGCCGTGCCCGCCACCATGCCTTGCCACAGCGCACGTTTCATCATGCCGGGCGGCTACCCCGTGGCGGGCCGCTACCCGTGAAAGCCGGTGTACGGGGCCGCGCCGCGCCCGGTCACCACCCCGCCGTGAGGGCCAGGTAGGCGCGGTAGCGCGGCAGTCCGCGGAGGCCGGGCAGCGGGTGCGGGCGCAGGTGTGCGCCCAGCGCGACGGCGCGTCCTCTGCCGAGAGGAGAAGTGCGGTGGGCCGGGTCCGGGCCAGGCTCGTCAGCTCCGGAGCGCTGATGTTCCCGTCGTGGCCGCCGTACACCTGCCGGGCGGCGCATCCGGTGTTGAACGCGGCCCGGAGGCTTCCACGCCGCTGAGGACGCACGGGGGCCGCACGCCCAGACGGCGCAGTTCGTCGGGACGGCGGTGAACGCCGCCCGGTCGGCGCGGCTGCGGGCGTCCTGTTGCCTCGCCGGCCTGCGCAGGTCACGGGCCAGCAGCCCCGGTGGGCGGGGGTGGCTGGTGGCCGTGCCATTCGCAGAGCAGGACGGTGGCGTCATCACCGAGCTGCCCGTCGTGGTGTTGGAGGACGGCGTGGACCAGACGACGCAGGGTTTCGGGGACGGGCAGGGCGTCGGCCTGGGCCCGGATGATGAAGTCGACGAAGTGGGCCAGACCGAATTCGCGGCCGGTGCGGTCGCGGGCTTCGGTGATGCCATCGGTGTACAGCACGAGGCGGTCGCCGGGCTCCAACTGCTCGCGGTGCACATGGGCGGGCAGGCCGAGGTCGGTTCCCAGCGGGTGGGTGGGAGTGCGTTCGAGCGTGGTGATCCAGCGGCCGTCGCGGATGAGGATGGGCGGCGGGTGGCCGCAGTTGATCCACGACAGCAGTCCGCTGTCCAGGTCGAGGTCGGCGAGGATCGCGGTGGCGTACCGGTCCAGGGTGAATTGCTCGATCAGCATCGCTTCGATGCCATCACGCGCCTGGTTCAGGCTCGCCCCTTGGCGGCGCTGGTTGCGGCAGGTGGCCATGGCGAGGTTCGCGGTCAGACCAGCGGCCGTGTCGTGGCCCATGGCGTCGAAGACGGCCAAATGGGCCACATCCGCTGCCAGGGCGTAGTCGAAGGCGTCCCCGGCCGTGGCGTAGGCCGGCTCCATCGCGGCTGCGATCGTCACCCGCGGCCCGGTAAAGGTACGCGGCGGCATCAGCGTCCACTGCATCTCCGCCGACACCGACATCGGCTCCAACCGGATCAGACGCGCGTAGGAGTCACTGTGCGCCCGCGCCGCCACCAACATCATCCCGACCACCGAGGCCAGATCCCCCATGGCCTCCCGCGCCTCGGCATCCGGCTCTCCCTCCGTGGCGATGACCAGGACGCCCAGACGCTCGGTACCATCCAAAAGCGGCAGCCAGTGGAACCGGTGGCCCTGCAACGCCGCGGACACCACCCGCATGCTCTGAAAGGCACGCCCGGCCAAGGTGGCGTCGACCCGTAGCTGCTCACCGCCGCGCCCGGCGTCGAGTCCCTCACCGGTCACCTGGCGCAGCATGTCTTCCCGCAGGTCGCATACGTAGATGCGGATCGGGCTGAAGCCGGCCCGCGAGGCGTGCTCCGCCACGACGGCGGGCAACTGCTCGAACGTGGTGACATGGCTCGCCCGGAGCAGGCCCGTGAGCATGATGCTGTAGGAATCGGGCACTGAAGATCCTCCGGCCTGTAGTGGGGCAAGCCTGTCTCCCTCATGGTCACCCTTGCCGACGGAGATCACCGGCAGATCGGGCCGCCGGTGATCGCCCGTTGCCGCCCAGCGGGTCGGACCGGGCTCGCCACGCCGCCCTGGCATGGCGAGGAACTACCAGCCGATCCGACCTGGGAGGCGGGCGCCGCGGAGCTTATGGCCCTAAGGGCGCCGTCTGCCAGCCACTCGCCGGCTCCGTATTGGGACGATCGCTCCTGACGGACCGACTGGTGATGTTTCTGGCGTGGGCCCGGTGCATGCCAGGGGGTGAGCAGGGCAGGTGTCGGTTGCCGCCCCGTCTCGGCGGGGCGGACCAGATCGAGGTGCCGGACGCGCCGCTTTTGAGGTTGGGTGGGGACGGTGGGGTTCCATCTCCTCTGGCCAGCGTGGCCGGGGGTGCCGATCTCGGCGTAGGGGAGCCCGCCAGTCGCGCCGCCCAGTGCCCTTACTTCCCCCGCTGCTTGCGCTTCCACACGGTTGCCACCGGGTCGTCGCGACCAGCTCGACGGCCGGCTCTGCGCCCTCGGCCAGGGTCCGTAGAGGCGGCCGTCGGACGAGGCCGCGGGGTGGCGGGGCACGCGGTTCATGACAGGGTGAAGAGGATCATCACGGTCGTCAGGAAACCGTAGGCGGTGGCGGTGAGGGCGACCAGGCGGCGGCGAAGGAGCGCGTAGCGGAGGCCGTATTCGGTTTTGAGTTCTTCGGCCCGCGCCACGACGGCGGTCAGTATCTGCCGTTTGAGGCGCAGGTGGTGCTCGGCGAAGCGCTCGGCGATCTCCTGCCGTTCGCCCGGGCCGAGCCAGGTCAGGCCACGGGCGAACTCTTCGCCCGCTTGGTCGGCCTCGCGGCGCGCGGCCTGGCTCATCAGGTACCCCTCGAGCCGGGCCAGGCCGGCCGCCGCGTCGGGTGGATGCTGCTCGCTCATCGCCGGCCGTGCCGGTCAGCGGGGCTGGTCCGGGGCCTGGCCGGAGCCGGGCAGGGACCCGCGGGGGGCGGCGGCGTTGTCCTGGTCGATGACGTCGCGTTTGCCGTGATCGCCCGCATGGTCGAACGCGGCGACTTCCGGGTAATGCAGGTCGAAGGCGGGGGATTCGGAGCGTACGCGGGGCAGGGTGACGAAGTTGTGGCGCGGCGGCGGGCAGGAGGTGGCCCATTCCAGGGAGCGGCCGTAGCCCCAGGGGTCGTCCACGGTGATGCGCGGCGCGTACTTCGCGGTCTTCCACACGTTGTAGAGGAAGGGCAGGGTCGAGCCGCCGAGCAGGAACGCGCCGATGGACGAGACGGTGTTGAGGGCGGTGAAGCCGTCGGCGGTGAGGTAGTCGGCGTAGCGGCGCGGCATGCCTTCGGCGCCCAGCCAGTGCTGGACGAGGAAGGTGAGGTGGAAGCCGATGAACAGGGTCCAGAAGTGGATCTTCCCGAGGCGTTCGTCGAGCATGGTGCCGGTCATCTTCGGCCACCAGAAGTAGAAGCCGGCGAACGTCGCGAACACCACCGTCCCGAAGACCACGTAGTGGAAGTGGGCGACGACGAAGTAGGTGTCGGTGACGTGGAAGTCCATCGGCGGGGAGGCGAGGATGATGCCGGTCAGACCGCCGAACAGGAACGTCACCAGGAAGCCGACCGACCACAGCATGGGTGTCTCGAAGGAGATCGAGCCCTTCCACATCGTGCCGATCCAGTTGAAGAACTTCACCCCGGTCGGCACCGCGATCAGGAACGTCATGAAGGAGAAGAACGGCAGCAGCACCGCCTGGGTGGCGAACATGTGGTGGGCCCACACGGTCACCGACAGGCCGGCGATCGCGATGGTCGCCCCGATCAGGCCGAGGTAGCCGAACACCGGCTTGCGCGAGAAGACCGGGAGGATCTCGGTGATGATCCCGAAGAACGGCAGCGCGATGATGTAGACCTCCGGGTGCCCGAAGAACCAGAACAGGTGCTGCCACAGGATGGGTCCGCCGTTGGACGGGTCGAAGACGTGCGCACCGAACTTGCGGTCCGCCTCCAGTACCAGCAGCGCCGCCGCCAGCACCGGGAACGCGAAAAGGACCAGGACCGAGGTCAGCAGGATGTTCCAGGTGAAGATCGGCATCCGGAACATCGTCATCCCGGGCGAGCGCATGCAGATGATCGTGGTGACGAAGTTGACGGCGCCCAGGATCGTCCCGAAACCGGACATCGCCAGCCCCATGATCCACATGTCGCCGCCGATGTACGGGGTCCGCTCCACACTGCTCAGCGGCGTGTAGGCGGTCCAGCCGAAGTCGGCCGTCCCCTGCGGCGTCAGCAGACTCGCCACGACGATGAGGCCGCCGAAGAAGAACAGCCAGAACGAGAGCATGTTCAGCCGGGGGAACGCCACGTCCGGCGCGCCGATCTGCAGCGGCATGACCGCGTTGGCGAACCCGGCGAAGGTCGGTGTCGCGAAGAACAGCAGCATGATCGTGCCGTGCAGGGTGAAGATCTGGTTGTACTGCTCGTTGGTGACGATCTGCATCCCCGGCCGGGCCAGCTCCGCCCGCAGCACCAGGGCCAGGATCCCGCCGAACACGAAGAAGACGAACGAGGCGATCAGGTACAGGTGCCCGATCTTCTTGTGGTCCGTCGTCGACAGCCACGAAACGAGCACTCTGCCCCACGAACGCCCCGGCACGGGAATCGGCGTGATGGGCTCGGTCGACGTCACCATGAGGAGTCCTTTACGGAAGACAGACGCACGGACGCCCCGGTACCCGCGGCACCGGTCTTGTACGCGTCGCTCACCTTTGTACTACGGAGAGTGACGCGGTAGGTCACCCGCGGCCCCCGCGTCAGAGTGATCCGTCGTCCAGAACACTGACGGCCTGTCCAGGAGAACCATGAGACCGGGATGTCATGGGGACCGGGGGCGTCACCCGCGACCGCACCCTGAGCCCGGGCAATCGCATAGGCGGCCGGATGAGCGTGCGACAGCCCCGGCGCACCTTGTACCGCCGTGGCCTTCCCCAGTGACGTTTCTAAGGCTGCGGCGGTGCTGCCCGGTCGGGGCTCGATGTGCCCCGGTGGGCCGGCAGCTGCTCACTCGCGCCGCCGCCCTCGGAGCGCTTGGCGGCCCGCAGCAGCGCCATGCCTATCAGCGCCAGCACGATCAGAGCGGCGCCGAGGACCACGTCGTAGACCCGGTTGCTCTCGGCGAACGCGGTCTTCTGCAGCCCCAGGACGAACGGCGAGGCAACCAGCCACGCCCCGCAGAGCAGGATGAGCACGTCGGAGCGCATGTCTGCCCCGCGGTAGAGGCGTGAGCCGGCCGCGAACAACACGATCGTGCCGACGATGACCTCATTGATCTGCGCATCTTTGGGGCCGTCCTGCAGGGCCATCGGAGCCACGCACAGCACCAGGGCCACGAGCAGCATCAGCAGGCCGAGAATGTCGTCGTGCTGACTCCTGCGCAGGCTCTTAATGCCACTGACCTGCGCAACACTGTGATGACTGTGCACCGTCATGACAGCCTCCTCGTATTCAACAGACGGGCTGTTAACCGCACCTCACGAACCGCCTACCCCGGTAGACGCCGCTAAGCCTTCGTGAAGGCCGCCCCGGTCTCGGGCGGCGCGGCATCGGCGAGGGAAACAGTTCGAGGTTGCGCCGCCGGGGTGGTGACCGGCGGGTCCATGTTGCCTCGCCGGTCCGCGAGGCCCTACGGGTGAGGGCTCCCGGTGGGCGGTGGTGGCTGGTGGCCGTGCCACTCGCAGAGCAGACGCCGGCGTCGTCGCCGAGTTGCCCCTCGTGGTGCTGGAGGACGGCGTGGACCAGGCGCAGGGTTTCCGTCCGCCACGTCGCCGACCAGGTGAAAACCCGCCTGCCTCAGGGCATGCCGCACACTCGATGCGAGATCAGAGGACGCAGGACCAGAGTTCCGCTGCCCCGACTTACGGCGATCACACCCGGACACCACAAACAGGTTTCTGAGGGGGCCGGAGCCCGTTCCGAAGGGCCGTCGGCCCACGGCCGGGCGACTGGGCGCGATCGCCTTGGCGTCGCCGGCGCGGGCCCTTCTGCGTTACCGGGTGAGGAGGGCGCTGACGGTTTTGCCGCCGGTGGGCCGGTGGGTGATCCGGGTGGTGTGGGCGAGGCGGTTGATCATGGGCCAGCCGAAGCCCCCGGCGCCACCGTTCAGGTCGGGGGTCCGCAGGAGTGGGGGGTGTGGGCTGGCGTCGTGGACGGCGATCTCGATGCTGCCGGTGTGGGCGGTGAGGTCCACGGTGCAGGTGCCGCCGGCGTGGCGCAGTGCGTTGGTGACGAGTTCGGAGACGACCAGGACCACGGCTTCGGCCGGCTCCTCCGCCATTGGGGGTACGAGACGTGCGAGGAGGGCCAGGGCGCTCTGGCGGGCGTCGGCGACGGACGTCGTCGCGTCCCCGATCGCGACTTCGACGCTCATCGTCTCCATGCAGGACCCCCGTGGTGTGTGGATCTTTCAGTGCCGGGTCTTCTTGGCCTATTGCTTGTGCCCACCCTGTTGCCGTCCACCCGGCTCCTGCCGTGCGTGCGTCTGCTTCCCGTGACTGTTCGAGTCCGATTACCTCTCCGTCGAACGCGCAAAAACCTGAGTTGGCCGGAGTAGACATTGGGCGGTGGAGTGGTTATGGTTTCTCTCGTAACCAGCAAGGACGAAGGGCCCGGCAGGAATGAACTGCCGGGCAGCAGTACGCAGTACCCGCAGTTGCAGTACCCGTAGGACGGTGCGGCGGCGGAGTTTCGAAGCCAGGTTTGTGCAGGACGGCGACGGGACTGGCGGCCGGACCGGGTGGCCCGCAGTGATCCAGGGGCCGCCATGAGCAGGACCCGCAGCAAACGCAGTGCAGTTCGCAGTACCGCAGTGGAATCAGTATCAGCAACACCCTCGGTGAAGGCGTCGGCTGCGGGCGCGCGCACCGGGAAGTCCGGCAGTGGGGTTCCAAGCCAGAGCAGACGCACGATGGGCGACGGGGCTGGCTGCCGGAAGCGTGGCGCTACCGCAGGCCGCTGAGCAGTACCGCATCACCAGCAGTACCCGCAGTAGAGCAGTACCGCATTACGGCAGTTGAGCAGTATCAGCAGTACGCAGTCCCTGTAAGTGGCAGTAGCAGTTGATCAAGAGGGAAGAGCGGAGGAACGAACGCCATCGGGATCGCCCGGGCGAAGTTGTACCCGGGTACCGCAGGACATCGATAGTGAGGTGGTCTCCGGTCAGGCAACCGCGATCCCCGCACCCCCGACGACACGGTCGGTCGTGTGGAAACAGGGAGCCGGCGCAGTATCAGGGCCGGCAGATGGTGTAGCAGTTCCTTCGGGGCCCTGGTGCCGTACGGCACCAGGGCCCCTCCACGCGTTCCATCCATTCCTGCAGAAGGTGACAGTGACAGCAGACGCCTCGTTCGACCGTCTCGAAGACGACGACTACCCCGCCTACACCATGGGACGGGCCGCCGAACTCCTCGGCACCACCCAGGGTTTCCTCCGCGCCATCGGCGAAGCCCGCCTCATCACCCCCCTCCGCTCCCCGGGCGGACACCGCCGCTACTCCCGCTACCAGCTGCGCATCGCAGCCCGCGCCCGCGAACTCGTCGACCGCGGCACCCCCATCGAGGCCGCCTGCCGCATCGTCATCCTCGAAGACCAACTCCAGGAAGCCCAACGCATCAACGCCCAGTACAGGCGCGCCGCCGAATCGGCGAATCCGTCGACCGCGGCCTGAGGCGAAGGAGGGCCGCCGAGAGTCGGCTGGCGGGGCGATCCCGCCGGGTGAGTGACCGGCCAAGTGCTGGACTTCGAAGGAGGCTGAGCCGACAGGGATGGTGTCGCCGTCCGTGACGGATTCGGCGGCAAGAGGCAGTCCTTCGACGTCGGCCGCGCCGGCCAGGCTGCGGGCTTCGGTCGCTCGCACGACTTCCACGAGGGCCTGCCCCGCGGGGGAAGAGCGACCCCGTCGGCGTGAAGTACCCGGAAGCCGTGGTGGGATCCGTGGCGCGATGACGCACGACCAACCCCCATTCGAGGCTCTTGGAGGCCTACGGTTTCTGCTGGGACGGCGTGGGCTCGGTGTGGTTGGCGGTCATGTCGAGGAGGAGCATGGCGCGTCGTGGTCGGCGGTGCCGGGCTGGGCGGTGTAGATGCCCATGCCGTGGCCCGGAGTGCTTTCGAGGGCCATGCCTTGGAAGTCGAGGGTGATCTTGCCGATCTGGGGGTGCTGGAAAGTTTCGGTGGTGATCTTGCGGCCGGTGACGTCGTAGTTCCCACAGTCCGGCGAAGTCCGGGCTCTTCAAAAGGAGCTCGCCGACGAGTGCATGGGGAGTCACTACCGCCCTTAAGTTCCCCGCGTCCCACCCTAATCTGCGCGTCTCCGCCTTCGCCTACGGTTTGACGGCGCTGCCCTTCACCTTGGCACTGCTCGCCTCGTACCCTCCGCACATGACTGATGATCCGTTCCAGTGCCGCTGCGTCCTCTGCCATGACTACGGCGACCGGGACGAAGCCGACCGCATGGATCTGACGGTCATCGAGCATGTACGGCAGCACGGATGGCACGTCGTGATGGTTCCCGAAGACGAGATCGGTCCTGGATTCGCCTACACGGTCGGCCTCGCGCACACTCACGGCGGACCTGAACTCGCCATGTTCGGGCTCGATGTCCACGCCATGCACCGCATGCTCAACACGCTCGGAGAGAATTCCGCAGCGGGTGAAGCGCTGGCGGACGACCAGAGCCATCCTGATGTTGTCGCCGGCCATCGAGTCGCGCTCAGGCAGGTTGATCGCGGTTGGTACCGGACCTTCTTCGGGCAGGCCATCGGGTTCTACCGGCGACCGCCCCTCCTCGTGCTGCAAGTCGCGTTGCCTGACGCCGAGGGTCGTTTCCACTGGGATGAGCAGGCTGGCGAGAGGCACCGCGAGTCACAGCCTCAGTTGTGGCTCTCTCCGAGTGACCATCCTGCCGGGATCTGGACGACCGACCTCTGATCTCCTGGCTCGGAAGCGGCGAGCCGGCACCCGGGCGACGCACTACTCAAGCAAGATCATCGGTCGGCTGCTGGGGCGGGCTGCCCGGACGTCGGGTGTGCGCCCGGCCGGCCCTCCTGGGGCGGTGGAGGGGCCGGTGATGGTGCGAGGCTGTATTGAGAGCCTTTGTGCAAGGAGAAATGCCAATGCGCCCTATTTGGTCCGGTGCGATCAGTCTTGGCCTGGTCACTTCTCTGAACCATCCCGGCCTGTGGTGGACGCGGGCCGGCCACCGTTCTGGGGCGGCGGACGGAGTTCCCAAAGAGGCTCGGGACGAGGTGCTGGCAAGGCGTCGTTCGAGCGGGGTGCGGAGGCGGATGCGGATGCGGGTGCGGCCGAGGAAGACAGCCAGCTGTTTGGCCTCGTGGTGATTCCGTGCGACCGGGGCCTGCCCCCAACCCCGACGGCGCCGAAGACGGCGAGAACGAGAAAGGCTGAGGGCCCAGGCCCCGGCCGACTTCGTGGCCGGGGCCTGGGAGTGGCTCAGTCGGCCTGGCTGTTCGTCTGCTTGGGCAGGCAGAACATCAGGGCCCACATCAGGGCGAGGAAGCCGGCGACCCACCACAGCACGGTGATGAACGCCCCGCGGTTGAGTCCGGCGTCGGGTGAGCCGCCGGTGGTGGCGAAGAACACCAGCGCGGTCAGCGCGGTACCGAGGGCGATGCCCAGGTGAATCGCGGTGTTGAACAGGCCCGAGGCGGCTCCGGCATCCTCGTGCGGGACCCGGGCCAGCGACAAGTCGGCGAGCGGGCCGCCGACCATGCCGAGACCGAAGCCGATCAGTACCACCGGAGCGGTCATCGCCAGCAGGGTCAGGTCCCCCTCGCCTGCGGCGGCCTGGACACCGTAGGCGGCCATCGCAGCGATCGTGATGAGTGCTCCGGCCTGAGGCAGACGGCGGGCGAAGCGCCCGGCGCTCTTTGCCGCGAGCGTTGCGCCGGCCAGCTCTCCCAGGGAGAGCAGAACGAAGGCCAGGGCCGCGTGGACTGGGCTCATGCCCAGTCCACGCTGGAGGTAGAGGGTCCAGGTCATGAAGAAGAGCCCGCACAGCAGGCCGTGCATCAGCTGCGCGGCCGTGCCGCCGGAGAACTGCCGGCCCCGGAAGAGGGACAGGGGCACGAGCGGGGCGTCGTCCTGCTTGCGCCGCTGGTGGCGCAGGAGGACGACCAGCACGAGGAGGGCTGCACCAAGCAGGGCGAAGCACCACAGCGGCCAGTGATGCAGATGACCCTCGGAGAGGGGGAAGACGATCAGGACGATCGCCAGCGCGGACAACGCCATGCCGGGCAGGTCGAGCCGGTCAGCCTTCTTCACGGTCGACTCGGGGATGAACTTGCGTCCCAGGAGGAGTACGGCGACGCCGACGGGCACGTTGACCAGGAAGATCGGCCGCCAGGACAGCCCGAACAGGTCGGCCTCGGTGAGCAGGCCGCCCAGCACCGGACCCAGGACGTTGGCGATGGAGAGGACGGCACCGTACAGACCGAAGGCTTTGCTGCGGTTCTTACCGTCGAAGGTGACATGGAGAGTGGCCAGGACCTGCGGGATCATCAGCGCCACTCCCACGCCCTGGAGCATGCGGGCGCCGATCAGCACGCCCGGCCCGGCAGCCAGGCCGGACATGAGCGAGGCCGCAGTGAACACGACGGTGCCCAGGAGGAGGATCTTTCGCCGGCCGTAGAGGTCACCGAGGCGACCGCCGGTGATCAGCCCGACGGCGACGGGCAGTGAATAGCCGGTGGTCAGCCACTGCAATGCGGACGGTCCGACGCCGGTCGACTCCTGGATCGCGGGCAGGGCGGTCAGGACGACCGACTGGTCGAGGAGGTCCATGAGCTCGGCGGTCAGCAGGACCAAGAGGGCGATCCGGGCGGCCAAGGCCATTTTCGGGTGGTGAGGTGCTGGGTCGTCCGGGAACGGGGTGGTGTGCTGCGGCTCGTTGTCGAGCGCGGAGGAAGACACGACGGGAAACTCCTGATCCAAAGGAATCGGGGAGCCATGCCGACAGCCGCACCGGGGCCGGAAAACACGAAACCCGGGGCAGACGGCAGAGCTGCACCCGGGAAAGACAAAAAACAGGGGGAGGATGACGCAACTCAGGCCAGCGTGACGTCCGCCCCCGGACACGTGCGACGCAACAGCACGCGGGGAACACGGACGACTACATGGCCTGGTTAATAGGACGTCACCTCAAGATCGACAGCGCAGAAGGAACAAGTACTCCGGTCACTGTCACCGACACCTCGGCACAGGAACCGAATCACCATACGACACCCCCGGGCGCCGACGCACACCAGATAGCGCGGCCCGCCCCCCGCAACCAGCGCCCGGGCCCCCGCGGGACCCCCGCCTGCCACGCCTCCTCCTGACACAGGCGCAGCCACACGAACGCGTCAGCGGACGACGGCACCTGCTGATACGCCCGCGTTCCCTTCCGCACCACCCCCAACAGCTGCTCACCCGGCCGAGCATCCCGTTGCCGACACGTCAGCAGTTCCTCCGCCCGCGCCCCGTGGGATACCCAAAACTCCAGCAGGGCACGATCGCGGTTGTGGCGCAGTGCCGCGAACAGCTCGTCGAACCGCGCATCCGGGATCCGACGCGGCACCCGCACCGGTACCGACGGTCGGTACCGGCCGCCGGTCGAGGACCGGGCCGGCCGACCGGCCGCGGCGGGCAGCCGACGGCGTTCTCGTCCAAGGGGGAACGGGTTGATGACCGGGCCGGTGCCCGCGTCCAGGTGAAAGTCGTAGAAGGACCGCAGCACGGTCTCGTAGTGCGCCGCAGCGCCTGAAAGCCCCTGCTGCTCGGCGCCTATGTTAGCCAGGGAGTGTTCCAGTCGTCGGCGCCATGTTTCCCCGTGTTTGTGGGGCTTTCGGCGTCGTCGGCGCGGGGGAGGGGGCGGCCGGTGAGGAGGAGGGCGAGAATCTTCTGCCAGGTGCCGTCGGTGTTCCACAGGCGCAGGCGCTCCGCGCAGCGGTGCCAGGGTCCGTAGCGGGTGGGCAGGTCGTGCCAGCGGCGGCCGCCTCTTTGTTGCCACAGGATGCCGTTGACGATGGCCCGGTAGTCTGTCCCGCCGGGCCCGCAGCGGGGCAGAAGGGCGCGGACCGCGTCCCATTCCTGGTCGGTGAGGTCGTCGGATTGGTTCATACCGCTTTAACGGTTTTCCTTCCTGCCGGGCACGTCCCGGCTGGCCGCCGGCCCGACTCACAGCCAGACGGGTGCGGAACCGGTTCTACTGCGGCTCGTTTAAAAGGCTGGGATGCACACCCCTCCCCAGGCGCCCCGAGCTCCCGGGGCGGGGGCCCTCGTGCTGACACCTGACACGTGCCGCCCTGCCGGGCCTGGCACGGAGGGCGGCTGTTGGGCTGGTCAAGCCGGGTTTGCCCCGCTTCCCTCCCCTGCTCGCCGCCCGAGGGTCCGCATCATCGCCGCGCCTGCCAGCACAGCGCACAGATGCACCGCCACCACGACGGTGGGGCTCTCCGGCAGTGTGACATCGGCCGGCTCCGTCATGGCTACATACAGCATGAGGGGCAGCTTCCAGGCGCTCCACGCGAACAGTGAGCCCGACCCGACCCACCCGAACGCCAGTGGGAGCCAGCGCGGCCACCGGGCAGGACGTGCCCCGGCGACCACCCGGATGGCGGCCGCTCCGGCGAGTGCCCAGAACCCCCAAACAGCTGCCAACACGTACCAGTCGGTGTTCCGCTCGGCCGGGTGGGCAATTCCCACCGTGCCGCCGACCGCCCAGTAGATCCAAACCAGTCCGACCGCGGCACCGACGACAACTGCCCACGGCCGCACCGTACGCGGCCCGTCACCGACGCGCCCGATGAACGCATCCGGCCAGCGGCGCCGCAGATACACCGGGACCGCGAGAGCCAACCCGAGCCCCATCCCCACGAAGCTGAACTGGACCAGCACTCCCTCCCAGACCGGCATGGCCGGATCGCCGCCGCCCCCACCCTCCTGTGAGCCGCCACCCAGGAGCGCACTGAACAGAACGAAAGGCAGCACCGAGACGAGGAACCCCGATCCCACCCAGGAACAGAACGCGACCAGCGCCCCCGGTATCCGCATCCCCCACGGCCGCACCAAAGCGAGCGCCAGAGCGATCCCGATCACTGCCATACCGACCGTGACGGTGTTGAGCACCACCCACTCCGCCAAGCCGAACCCAGCACCGATCGGCAGCACGCCCACCAGCGCGCCGACCACCCACGAGACTTTGATCAGCAAGTACGGCGACATCGCCAGAGCCGCCCCATACGCCGCGCGCCGCCCGATCCGATCCCAGCGCTCCACCCAAACTCCCCTTCCATCAGCAGAAACCCAGCCTCCGGCCTTACCCGCCCGGCCACATCGCCCGCCGGACGCATCCGCCTCCCCCACCCGGGGGAGGCGACGGGCGGCAACTGAGTACCGAAAGACCACCACGACGAGTCATCCCGCACAGTGCGGTGAGCGAGCACGAGGAGTGCAGCCTCGCCATGTAAAGGGACTGTGCACACAAGTCACCGACTCGGGGGGACTCAGCCACCTCACCCGTAGCCACCAGTTACGGGACAGGTCTTACGAGCTCGTGCATGGTTGGCGGTGCGACGCTGGATCTTGATCCCTGAACATGTTCGTGTGGTGGGGAACGGGCCTCGTGAAGCGATCATCGGCGATCAGAGGATCACAGGGCTGTCTGCCGCTGTGATCACCTAAGTCGTCGCCGAGGTAGGTCCGTTATGACACGAACGGCACCGGGCGAGACTGGAGTCCAGGCCCCGGAAGCGGGCCGTCGGCGCCGGGGCAAAGCACCAGCTGGTCTTCATCGACCGGCTCCTGGCCACGCTCGTCCACCTCCGCCACGCAACCACTCACGACTTCCTGGCCTGCTGGTTCGGCGTCGACCGCTCCACCATCACCCGGGCGATCGCCGAGGTGCGGCCACTCTTCGCCGAGCGAGGCTGCACCATCGCCACCGACATCCGTCTCCGCACCCTCGCCGAGGTCATCGACCACCTCGGCGCCGGCGGCCGGACCGGGATCATCGACGGCACCGAGGTCCGCGTCCGGCGGCCGGCCGCGGGACGCAAGGACCGGGACAAGTTCATCTCCGGCAAGCTGTGCCGACATTACCCACGCCCGACAGTTGGGCCTGGTCAAGAAGCACCTGACCAACGGACCCTTAGAGATCCTCGCGATGCCGGCTACCAGGGCCTGGGCGCCAACCGCCGGCGGCGTCGTGACACCACCACACCGCAAGTTCAAGAAGAACCCACCGGACTGGTGCGAAGAGATGCACGAACGCCAGCGCAAGGCACACTCCTCACGCCGTATCCGTGTCGAGCACGGCATCGCACACCTCAAGAACTGGCGAGCCCCCGCACGGCACCTCGGCCGCCGCGAGCACATGAGCGACACGATCCAAGCCGTCGCCGGACTGCTCTCACACCAGCAGCCGCCACCCGCGGGCCGGTTCAGCCACAGTGACCACCAGGCCGACCCGCACCTTTCGACGTGCCACCGCCAACCATGCACGAGCTCGTTAGCTTGGCCTCTCGCCGCAGACCTCCGCCGGCCCTGGGAGAACCCGCCACCCCCGAGCGGCTCACCCCGGCTGGAGTCCGCCGGGGGGCCAGGAACATCCGCGCCCATATACCTCTGCCCGGCCCGGTTTCCCAAACCCACCGGCCCCGGCCCCGGACGGCCGCCCGACTCAAAGAACCGGTGCCCCACACCCCGCTATGACGTCGGCAAGACCGTCCAACGCGAGTTGACCCTCGCAGACCGACAACGGGACGGAAGATAGAGAACAAGCTCAGTCGACCTCGGTCAGTCCCAGACAGGTTGTCCACGGTGCGTTGTCGTGGACAGCACGTCGCAGCCCATGCGGTGGACTGCTGCGAGGAGAGTCGTACGAACCTGATCTCCGTCTTCGGACGGGAAGGCGACGCGGATCTGGTGGCCGTAGGCCGTCTCATAGGTGAGGTTCCAGCCGAGCTTCGTGGCAGCGAAGTGGTCCTGGCGCGCGTCTTCGTCGGCGTAGCCGCCGCGGTCGGCGGTCGGGGACAGCACCTCACGCAAGATCTGAAGGCGCTCGGGATAGGTCCGCTCGCCGCCGGTCAGTCTGATGTAGACGTGCTGGAGCTCGCGATGGGGTTCGAACCATGGAGCTGTCACATGCTCGTTGGCGGGGAAGACGGTGGTGTTGACCTGTCCGCTCAGCCAGCCGTGCAGGAACGAGACTGCGCTGACGTCGTGGGCGTCGTAGTACCACCCGCGCGGGTTCCAGGCCACGACGGTCCAGGTATCCGGGTGCCCGTCGGTCAGCCAGCACAGCCGGTCACCGTTGTCGGTTCCGGCCCACTCCAGCAGTCCACCGGGCTCCGGATAGTAGGGGTAGGGACACTTCTCCGGGTTCGCCTTGCGGAACGACCGTTCGTTCTCCAGGAGCCGCTGTGCGGACTGGACCAGGAGGTTACGGGGGCCGAAGGGTGTCAGGGGCGTGACGAAGTCTGCGAACTGACCCAGGCCGTAGTACCCGATGAGGGACTTGAAGTCGGCGGGAAGCTCCAGGCCAAGGGCGGCCTCGATCTGCTGCCAGTCACCGCTCGCGTCGATGGGGTTCACAGGCGGTGGCACCAGGCGAACCAGGTCGTCGATCGTCGTCATACGAGAGAGGCTATCGAGCAGGCGGCCTTGAGCTGTCAGGCAGGGGAGGCGGCGGGTCTGCGCTCACGCCGCGAGTGCAGGCTGGAGGGACCGGGTGGCGTCGGCGTACGAGTGCTTGTGCAGGCCCACACCCGTGCCTGGCAGGTCACACAGGGGGATACACGAACTTCCGGACGTCCCCTCTACGCGGCCGGAAGATAAAGAAGAAGCTAAGACCGTGTCCTATGTGGTGAGGCATCGTTGGCCTCGGTATGGGGCGGGGTACGTGGAGTTGGATTGTTCCGGACGGGTTGTGGGAGATCGCGGAGCCGCTGATCCCTCCGTCCAGGGTGCGGCCGCAGGGCGGCGGCACCCAGGACACGCCTGATGAGACGCTGTTCGCGGCGATCATCTACGTGCTGGTCAGCGGCTGCGCCTGGCGGGCTCTGCCACCTTGCTTCGGGATATCGAAGTCGACTGCCCACCGCCGGTTCCTGATCTGGTCGCGGGCAGGAGTTTGGAGTCGGCTACACGAGGAGATCTTGCACCGGCTCGACGACGCGGGCCTTCTTGATCTCTCCCGAGCGGTCCTCGACTCCGCCCATGTCCGCGCTAAAGAAGGGGCGAACTTACAGGGCCGAGCCCCGTGGACCGGGGTAAGCCGGGCTCCAAGATGCACATCCTGTCGGGCGCAACCGGACTGCCCCTCATGGTCGGCGTCTCGGCCGCCCACACCCGCGACAGCCAGGCACTGAAGCCCATGGTGCTCGGTCACCAACGAGACACGACTCCCACCGCGGCCGCCACTCCAAGCCCAAGCGTCTGCATGCCGACAAGGCCTATGACATACCTGAGCTGCGGAAATGGCTCCATGGCAAATGCATCGGCGCCCGTATCGCCCGCAAGGGAATCGAGTCATCAGAGCGACTCGGGCGACGCCGGTGGGTGATCGAGCGGACCATGTCCCGGCTGACCGGCTACCGCCGACTCAACCACCGCTACGAACGCCACTCCCGCAACTCGCCCGGCCTCCCTCGGCCTCGCGCCCGCCCTGTGCTGCTACAAACGGTTCGTCCGCCTCACCACATAGGACACGGCCTTGAAGGAGCAGCCCGATCAGCCCACGGTCAGGGTGCACGGGGCGTGGCGTCCGGGGAGAATGTCGGATACAACGTCCCGCGTGCCCGCTGAAGGGCTGGCTTTGCCCTCGGGGCGGAGCGGTCAGTCGTTGACGCAGCTGTTGCCGAACGCCCGGTTGAGCAGCCCGACGATGACGTGTGATCACCAGATCCAGGCGCACCGGGCCGGCCGCTGCCCTTCCCCTCGCCGTAGTCATCTGGCCGTGTACGGATGGCGGTGATGACAGAGCGTGCCCACTGGACGGGGGCGGGGAAGTGCAGCAGGTTTGCCAAGTTGTCCATGTGCGCGGTGCGCTGCTCGCCGGTCATAGTCAGCGCCCTGTACATGGTCCGCTCGAGATCCGCCTGGTCGTAGGGGTCGGTCAGCAGCGCTGCTGCTGCCAAGTGTCGGGCGACGCCCGCGTGACGGGAGAGGACGAGAACGCCCGGCCGGCCGGCCGCGCTGCGCGCCACGATGTATTCCTGGGCGGTGAGGTTCATTCCGTCGGCGAGAGACGCCACCCAGAACACGTCCGCCGCGAGATAGTGGTCGACGACCTCGGCGAAGCCCAGATTGTGGGGAATGTAATCGACCGGTTGCCAGCTGGATGTGCCGTACCGGCCGTTGAGCTCGATGACGGATCGTTCGAGTTCGGTACGGGTGGAGTCGTATGCGCGGATCCCCGCCTCCGGCGGTGGGCAGATCAGGCGGTATCGCACCCGTCGCTGCAGACGAGGGTGGTGGTGAAACAGGTTGGCCAGCGCGCGGATCTTGTGCACGGGCGCCTTGGCGTAGTCGAGCCGTTCCACCGACAGGACGAGCTGGACGGCGTCGTCCGCGCCGCGGGGACGACGCGTGCGTGCGAGGGCGGCAACGGCGTGGTCGTCGATGCCGAGAGGATGAACCCCGATCCGCGGCACGGGACCGCTGGTACCCCCGAGGAGGTAGCGGAAGTTGTCGGCGCAGTCGGGAGTGTGGAAACCGGCCCAGTCCAGTTGTCGCAGGGAGTCGCGCAGCTGCCCGGCAGCGGGGATGCGGTGGAAGACATCCGGGTGGGGGAACGGGGTGTGGTGGAACAGTCCGACGGTTACATCGGGGCGGTGGGCTTTGAGGATGCCGGAGACGAGCCAAAGGTTGTAGTCGTGCAGCCACACCGTCGCCCCCGGCGCGGCGAGAGAGCTGATGTGACGGGCGAAGGCGGCATTGACCGCCTCGTAGTCCGCCCAGGACTCGGGCCGGTCCTCGATGAGATGCGGTTGGGACACCAAGGCCGGCCAAAGGGTTTCCTTGCATACCCGGTGGAAGTACCCGGCCCACCGCTGCGGGCTCACGGCCAGCAATGACAGAGGCAGACCGCCCGGAATGGTCGCGGGCGGTTCGGGCAGCGGCCCATCGCCGACGTGCGCGGCCGCCCACACGGCGTCCAGGCGCTCATCGGCCAGAGCGGCCTGCAAAGTGGGCAAGATCCCGTTGGGGCTGGCGGGCGTCTGCCACCTGCCTTCGTGCCAGCGCACAGGCGGCCGGTGGTAGCCGATGACTACCGACCGTCGTTTGAGCCAGCCCAAGCGCCCCATCGCCTCCAGCACGGCCGCCGCGCCCGGCAGAGGAGATTGGTAGAGCCCTGTACGTGCGGACACCCCTGAGACCAGCGCAGATTCAGCATTACCCACTAGCACGGCACTGGTCCCCAGGTGAAACAGTGACAGGTCGTTGCGGGAATCGCCGGCCACCAGCAAAGCCCGCCGATGCCACCCGAGCCTGTCGCCCAGCAACCGCAGGGCCTGCCCCTTGCCGGCCCGGGCCGGCAGCACGTCGAAGTAGCGATCATTGGCGTACGACCAAGAGCAGCCCAGTGCCCTCACCGCAGCCTTGAGGTCAACGGTGAGATCCTCCGGGGCCAGGTAGAAGGAACATCGGCCGTCCTGGGGCACATGCTCCTGGTACACCAGCCGAGGAAACCGCCTCAATGCCACGCGGACCCGCTCGGTGCCAGGCCAGCCAGCCCGCAGCCGCTTCTCCAGAGCATCAAGACGCGTCATGCTCGCACCGTCGATGACGCTCGCCCCGACGTCCCCGATGATCCAACGGGGGGAGGGCACAAGAGCGTCATCACGCAGGAGCGCGCGAACCGAATCCAGGCTCCGCCCGGTTGCGAAAACGACCACGATGTCGGGATGCCGCTCGAGCACCTCCAGCAGGCGCCGCCTCTCACACGTCGATCCGCCCAATAGAGTCCCGTCCAAGTCCGCTACGAGCACCCTGGCCGCAGCCGCCTCTCCATCCATCGAAGCTCGCTCCAATTCGGCGTTACCTCCGCAGCGACGCAGCACTGCACCCTCGCAGCGCACCGACCGGGAACCGTCGCGCTCGCCGTCCGTCAAGAGCGACTCACCAGGCCGGGTCGTGCGTCACCGGATCGATGACGGCCGGCCCGTCCGGTCCCACGGAGCGGCCCGGATGAGCCTCACTGCTGCGGAGCTCCCGGATTGCCTGCCCGAGCCTGGCTGTACGAAGGTCATCGCTCCCCACAAGCGTTGTGACCAGATCGTCGGGAACACAGCGGGCGGCAGTCACGAGTCCGTCAATGACAGGGTCAGCCGGGGGCACGGCACCTCCATAACAGCAGCGGGGCGACAGCGGGTGTCGAAGCTACTGGGCCTTGAAGCACTGGTTGCAAGGAGCCCCGAGCGCAGCAGCGACGCCCAATGTGTGCCAGTTCTGGCTCCCTGTCTCTCGCAGGGCGGAGCAATTTCACTCACCCGTTTCCTGCGGCTGCGCCGTGTGCCATCCCGAATGGGCCGCCGCGAACCCTGCGAAGGAAAACCCCCACAGCGCCTGACGACCGGGGCCCGCTGGCTGACCGACGTGCCGACTGAAACGGCGGGTTGCCCGGGCTGGGGCCCTACCGGTCGAACTCGCCGTCGCGGACGCCGGCGGTGAACGCGGACCATTCGGCGGGGGTGAATACCAGGGCGGGGCGCCTGGTGTCCTTGGAGTCGCGCAGGGCGACGGCGCCGCCGTCGAGGAACGCCACTTCGACGCACGTTTGCCCGGCGGTGCTGTGGCTGCTCTTGTGCCAGGCGGTGCGGGTGAGGTCAGTGCGGTAGGGGTCGAAAGATTCGGCGGTCATCGTGTGGCCCTCCTTGCGAGTGCGGTTTCTTTCCGCGGGCCAGCCTGTGCGCAGGCGTCGGCCGGTGCCAGACAGCGGGGTCCGCTCGGGCGACGGCCTCGCGGCGTCAGCCGTTCACACCTGAGCCCAAAGCCCGGCTCGCGGGCACACCCGCGGGCACCGGCCCGTCGCCCCGGCGGTTCGCGTCCTGCCCCGGGATGACGGCCGGCGCCACCTTTTGGGCTATTGGGTGAGGTGGGCGCTGACGGTTTTGCCGCCGGTGGGCCGATGGGCGATTTGGGTGGTGTGGGTGAGGCGGTTGACCATGGGCCAGCCGAAGCCTCTGGTGCCGCCGTTCAGGTCGGGGGTGCGCATGTTGGCGTGCGTCGGCGACGGACGTCGTCGAACGCCCGGTCGCGACGTTCACGCTCATCGTCTCCATGAAGGCAGCCTCCGGTCTGTCGATCGCCAGTCTCCCGCCCTCCCTGCTCGGTGCTTGTACCCGGCCCGTGGCCGCCTACCGCCTACCCGGCTCCTGCCGTGCGTGCGTCTGCTTCCCGTGACTGTTCGAGTCCGATTACCTCTCCGCCGAACGCGCAAAAACCTGAGTTGGCCGGAGTAGACATTGGGCGGTGGTGTGGTTATGGTTTCTCTCGTAACCAGCAAGGCCGAAGGGCCCGGCAGGAATGAACTGCCGGGCAGCAGTACGCAGTACCCGCAGTTGCAGTACCCGTAGGACGGTACGGCGGCGGAGTTTCGGAGCCAGGTTTGTGCAGGACGGCGACGGGACTGGCAGTCGGACCGGGTGGCCCGCAGTGATCAGGGGCCGCCATGAGCAGGACCCGCAGCAAACGCAGTGCAGTTCGCAGTACCGCAGTGGAATCAGTATCGGCAACACCCTCGGTGAAGGCGTCGGCTGCGAGCGCGCGCACCGGGAAGTCCGGCAGTGGGGTTCCAAGCCAGAGCAGACGCACGATGGGCGACGGGGCTGGCTGCCGGAAGCGTGGCGCTACCGCAGGCCACCGAGCAGTTCGCAGTAGAGCAGTACCGCATCACCGGCAGTACGCAGTCCCTGTAAGTGAGTAGTTGATCAAGAGGGAAGAGCGGAGGAACGAACGCCATCAGGATCGCCCGGGTGAAGTAGTTGTATCCGGGTACCGCAGGACATCGATAGTGAGGTGGTCTCCGGTCAAGCAACTGCGATCCCCGCACTCCCGGCAGCATCTTGGCCGGGTCGGCGGAAAC
>NZ_JBSGYT010000035.1:0-82650 GCF_053610645.1 Streptomyces sp. NPDC054883
CTGCTGGAGGTGTTGGGGCCGATCACCCCGCAGCGGCCGTCTATTCCGTTCTACTCCACTGTTACGGGCGGACTGCTGTCGGAGCCGGTGCTGGACGCCGGGTACTGGTACCGCAACCTGCGAAACCCCGTCCGTTTCGAGGAGACCGTTCGCGCACTGGTCACCGACGGCTTCGGCACCTTCGTGGAGTCCAGCGCCCATCCGGTCCTGACGATCGGCACCCAGGAGACCGCGGAGGCGGCGGGCGTCGACGTCCTCGCCGCCGGGTCTCTGCGCCGCGACGAGGGCGGCCTGGAGCGCTTGCTGACGTCGGCCGCCGAACTCTTCGTACGCGGTGTCGACATCGACTGGGCCGCCCTCTTCGAAGGAACCGGCGCCCGGCTGACCGACCTGCCCACGTACGCCTTCCAGCGCACGCACCATTGGCTCACCTCCGGCGCCGCCGACGAACAGCCGGACGCGCCCCCCGCCGACACCGCCGAGACCCTGCTCAGCCGCGAGCTCCGCGGCCGCTCCGAGAGCGAGCAGCTCGACCACGTCCTGGAACTGGTGCGCGTCCACGCGGCCGGGGTGCTCGGCTACCCCACAACCGAATCCGTCACCGCCGAGCACACCTTCAAGGAGCAGGGCTTCGAGTCCGTCCAGGGCATCGAGCTGCGTAACAGGCTCCGGGCCGCGACAGGACTGCGCCTGCCCACCACCCTCATCTACGACGCCCCGACCCCGCTCGCCGTGGCCCGCATGATCCGGGACGCGGCCGCCGCCGAGGCGGGCGGCGCGCCCGCCGCCGCTCCCGGGCAGCGTCGCGAAACGCAGCCGGTGGAGGACGGGGACGCCCTGGCGATCGTGGGGATGGCGTGCCGGTTCCCGGGTGGGGTGGGTTCGCCGGAGGCCTTGTGGGAGTTGGTGTCGTCGGGTGTGGATGCAGTGTCGCCGTTCCCGGGTGACCGTGGGTGGGACGTGGAGTCCTTGTTTGATGCGGAGCCTGGTGTTCCGGGGCGTACGTATGTGCGTGAGGGCGGGTTCCTGCATGAGGCGGGGGAGTTCGATGCGGACTTCTTCGGTATTTCGCCGCGTGAGGCGGTGGCGATGGATCCGCAGCAGCGGTTGCTGTTGGAGACGTCGTGGGAGGCGTTGGAGCGGGCGGGCGTCCCGGCTTCCTCGCTGCGCGGGTCCCGCACCGGCGTCTTCGTCGGAGCCATGTCACAGGAGTACGGACCCCGGCTCTACGAGCCCGCACAGGGTTACGAGGGCTACCTGCTCACCGGTAACACGGCCAGCGTCATGTCCGGCCGCATCGCGTACGCCCTGGGTCTGGAGGGTCCGGCGGTGACGGTCGACACCGCCTGCTCGTCCTCCCTGGTCGCCCTGCACCTGGCCGCCCAGTCCCTGCGCTCCGGCGAATGCGACCTCGCCTTCGCGGGCGGCGTTTCGGTGCTGGCCGCACCCGGTCTGTTCGTGGAGTTCTCGCAGCAGCGGGGGCTGGCGGGTGATGGCCGGGTGAAGGCGTTCTCGGACGCGGCGGACGGCACGGGCTGGGCCGAGGGTGTGGGGATGCTGCTGGTGGAGCGGCTGTCGGATGCGGTGGCTCGGGGTCATCGGGTGCTGGCGGTGGTGCGGGGTTCGGCGGTGAACCAGGACGGTGCGAGCAATGGGTTGACGGCGCCGAACGGTCCGTCGCAGCAGCGGGTGATCCGGGCGGCGTTGGAGAGTGCTGGTCTGGGTGTGGCTGATGTGGATGTGGTGGAGGCGCATGGGACGGGGACCCGGTTGGGGGATCCGATCGAGGCGCAGGCGTTGTTGGCGACGTATGGGCAGCGGCCCAAGGGTGGTGAGCCGTTGTGGTTGGGGTCGTTGAAGTCGAACATCGGGCATGCGCAGGCGGCTGCGGGTGTGGGTGGTGTCATCAAGATGGTGATGGCGCTGGAGTCGGGGAAGCTGCCGAAGACTTTGCATGTGGATGCGCCGTCGTCCCAGGTGGACTGGGAGTCGGGTGCTGTTTCTCTGTTGGTGGAGGAGCGGGCGTGGCCGGAGGTGGGGCGTCCGCGTAGGGCGGGTGTGTCGTCGTTCGGGGTGAGCGGGACGAACGCGCACGTGATCCTGGAGCAGGCCCCGGTGGTGGCCGAGCCGGTGGTGGAGTCCGCTGGGCGGGAACTGCCGGTCGTTCCCCTCGTCCTCACCGCCAAGTCCGAGACCGCGCTCGACGAGCAGTCGTCTCGTGTGTCGAGCGCACTGGAGCGCGGGGACGCCGGCCTGTTGGACGTCGGGTTCAGCCTCGCCACGGGCCGGTCGGTGTTCGAGCACCGGCGGGTGGTGCTGGGTGACACGACGGTCGACGGGGTGGCCGTGCCGGGTGGTCGTCGGGTGCTGGTCTTCCCGGGGCAGGGGACGCAGTGGGTGGGGATGGGTGCGGGGTTGCTGGAGTCGTCCCCGGTGTTTGCGGATCGGTTGCGTGAGTGTGCGCAGGCGTTGGCGCCGTTCGTGGACTTCGATGTGGTGGAGGTGGTGCGGGAGGGGCGTTCGCTGGACCGGGTGGATGTGGTCCAGCCGGTGACGTGGGCGGTGATGGTGTCCCTCGCGGAGCTGTGGCGGTCGCTGGGTGTGGTGCCGGATGCGGTCGTCGGTCACTCGCAGGGCGAGATAGCCGCCGCTGCTGTCTCCGGGGCACTCTCGTTGGAGGATGCGGCCCGGGTGGTGGCTCTTCGTGCCGCGGTGATCGGCCGGGAGCTGGCCGGGCTCGGCGGTATGGCGTCGATTCCGCTGCCTCAGGCTGAGGTAGAGGTCCGGCTCGCGGGATGGGCTGGGCGGCTGGGTATTGCCGCCGTCAACGGGCCGTCCAGCACGGTGGTCGCCGGTGACGCGGATGCCATCGTGGAGTTCGTCGCTGCGGCGCAGGCCGAGGACATCCGGGCCCGTCAGGTGCCGGTGGACTACGCCTCGCACTCCGCGCACGTGGAGCGGATCGAAGCCGAGCTGCTGGAGGTGTTGGGGCCGATCACCCCGCAGCGGCCGTCTATTCCGTTCTACTCCACTGTTACGGGCGGACTGCTGTCGGAGCCGGTGCTGGATGCCGCCTATTGGTACCGGAACCTGCGTCAGCCCGTGCGGTTCGAGGAGACGATCCGTTCTCTGGTGGCCAAGGGCTTTGGCACGTTCATCGAGTCGAGTGCGCACTCGGTTTTGACGATGGGCGTTCAGGAGACCGCCGATGTCCTGGCGGGTGGTTCCCTGCGTCGTGATGAGGGCGGCTTGGAGCGTTTCCTCATCTCTGCCGCGGAGCTGTTCGTGCGCGGTGTGGATGTCGACTGGGCGGCTGTGTTCGAGGGGACGGGTGCCCGGCGGGTGGATCTGCCGACGTATCCGTTCCAGCGTGCCCATTACTGGATGGAGCCTTCCGCTCCCGCCACCTCTGCCCCTGCTTCTCTTGCCGGTGTCGATTCCTGGCGTTACCGGCCGGCCTGGAAGGGTCTGGCCGGTGGTTCTTCGTCCCGGCTCGACGGCCGGTGGCTCCTGGTCGTCCCGCAGGGTCTCGACCCGGACATGGTCGAGGCCGCCGAGGCGGCGCTGGCCCGTCATGGTGCCCGCACCGAGCGGCTGGCCGTCGACCCGGCCACCGCCACCCGCAGCGAACTCGCCGGACACCTGACCGGTTTCGGCGACGACCCCCTCACCGGAATCCTCTCCCTCTTCTCCCTCCTCCTTTCGCCCGAGGCGCTCCCCGCGACCCTCGCGCTCGTCCAGGCCGCTCAGGACGCCGCCCCCGCCTCCGCCCGCGTCTGGGCCCTGACGCGCCAGGCGGTCGCCGTATCCCCCCGTGAGCTCCCGGCCGACATCGGCGCCCAGGTGTGGGCCTTCGCCCGGGTCGCCGCCCTGGAACTGGCCACCCTCTGGGGCGGCGTCATCGACCTCCCCGCCCGGCCCGACACCCGCGACTGGGACCGGCTGGCCGCGGTCCTCGGCCGTACCGACGCCGAGGACCAGGTGGCCGTCCGAGCCTCCGGGACGTACGGGCGCCGCATCAGCCGCGCTGCCGCCACCGCCGCTGTCGCGGCGGACGAAAGCCGCTGGCGCGCCCGTGGCACCGTCCTGGTCACCGGCGGTACCGGCGCCCTCGGCGCCCACGTGGCGCGCTGGCTCGTACGCAACGGGGCCGAGCACCTCGTCCTCACCAGCCGGCGCGGCGCCGAAGCGCCCGGGGCCCAGGAACTGGCCGCCGAACTGCGCGCCTCGGGCGCCGACGTCACCCTCGCGGCCTGTGACGTCTCCGACCGCAGCGCGCTCGACGCGCTCCTGGACGCCCACCCGCCGACCGCCGTCTTCCACACCGCCGGCGTCCTCAACGACGGCGTGATCGACACGATCTCCGGCGACAGCTTCCGCGAGATCGGCGCCCCCAAGGCCGATGCGGCCCGCCACCTGCACGAACTGACCCGCGCGCGGGGGCTCGTACCCGACGCGTTCGTCCTCTTCTCCTCCGTCACCGGCACCTGGGGCAACGGCGGCCAGGCCGCCTACGCCGCCGCCAACGCCTCGCTCGACGTCCTCGCCGAGCTGCGGCGGGCCGAGGGCCTGCCCGCGACCTCCGTCGCCTGGGGGCTGTGGGGCGGTCCCGGCATGGCCGAAGGCGCGGGCGAGGAGAGCCTGGGCCGCCGCGGCATCAAGGCGATGGATCCCGAGGAGGGCATCGAAGCCCTGCACCGGGCGCTCGACCAAGGGGACGTCTGCGTCACCGTCGTGGACGTCGACTGGGCGGAGTTCGCCCCCCGCACCGCCGCCCTCCGCCCCGGCCGCCTGTTCGACACGGTGCCGGAGGCCCGGCGCGCCTTGGAGGAGGAGCGCCGACGGGCCGCCGCGGACTCCGCCGCCGGACCCGCCGACGGACTGGCCCGGCGGCTGGCCGGACTCCCGGAAGCCGAACGCAGCCGGGTCCTCGTGGAACTGGTCCGCGCTGAGGCCGCCACCGTCCTGCGGCACCCCGGCACCGACGCCGTCCGGCCCGACCGGGCCTTCAAGGACGCCGGGTTCGACTCCCTCACCGCCCTCGAACTGCGCAACCGCCTCAACCGGGCCACCGGGCTGAACCTGCCCGCCACCGTCGTCTTCGACCGCCCCAGCCCGTCCGTGCTCGCCGCCCACCTGCTCGGCACGCTCCTGGGCGCGGACCCCGTCGCCGCGCCGGCCGCGGCTCCCGCCACCGCTGCCGCCGACGAGGACGACCCCGTCGTCATCGTCGGCATGGCGTGCCGCTTCCCGGGCGGCGCCGACAGCCCCGAAGCGCTGTGGGACCTGGTCATGGACGAGCGGGACGTCATCGGGGCCGCGCCCGTCGACCGCGGCTGGAACCTGGACGACGTGTACGAGCCCGACCCCGAGGCCGGCCGCCGCGGTACGACGTACGTCCGCGAAGGCGGCTTCCTGCACGAGGCCGCCGAGTTCGACTCCGACTTCTTCGGGATCTCGCCGCGCGAGGCACTGGTCATGGACCCGCAGCAGCGGCTCCTCCTGGAGACCTCCTGGGAGGCGCTCGAACGGGCCGGCATCGACCCCCGGTCGCTGCGCGGAACCCGCACCGGCGTCTACGCGGGCCTCACCCACCAGGAGTACGCCTCCAGGCTCCACGAGGCCTCGGAGGAGCACGAGGGACACCTGCTCACCGGAAAGTCCGCGAGCGTCGTCTCCGGCCGTATCTCCTACGTACTCGGCCTGGAAGGCCCCTCCCTCTCCGTCGACACGGCCTGCTCGTCCTCCCTGGTCGCCCTGCACCTGGCCGCGCAGGCCGTCAGGGCCGGTGAATGCGACCTCGCGCTCGCGGGCGGTGTCACGGTCATGGCCGCACCCGGTCTCTTCGTCGAGTTCTCCCGCCAGCGCGGCCTCGCCCCCGACGGCCGCAGCAAGGCCTTCGCCGACGCCGCCGACGGCACCAGCTGGGCGGAGGGCGCCGGCATGGTCCTCGTCGAGCGGCTGTCGGACGCCCGGCGCAACGGACACCCGGTACTCGCCGTCGTCCGCGGCGACGCCGTCAACCAGGACGGCGCCAGCAACGGCCTGACCGCCCCCAACGGCCCCTCCCAGGAACGCGTCATCGCCCAGGCGCTGGCCAACGCCCGCCTCGGCGCGGAGGACGTCGACGTCGTGGAGGCGCACGGTACGGGCACCCGGCTGGGCGACCCGATCGAGGCGCAGGCGCTGCTCGCCACGTACGGCCGGCGCCCCGCCGAGCGGCCGCTGTGGCTCGGCTCGCTCAAGTCCAACATCGGCCACCCGCAGGCGGCGGCCGGGGTGGGCGGCGTCATCAAGATGGTGATGGCGCTCAGGCACGGCATGCTGCCCAGGACCCTGCACGTCGACGCGCCGTCCTCGAAGGTGGACTGGAGCGCGGGCGCCGTCTCGCTCCTGACCGAAACCCGGAAGTGGCCCGAGCGCGACCGGCCCCGGCGCGCGGGCGTCTCGGCGTTCGGGGTGAGCGGGACGAACGCGCACGTGATCCTGGAGCAGGCGCCGGCCGCCGAACCGGTGGCCGCAGCGGCGGCGCGCGAACTGCCGGTCGTACCGCTGGTGGTGTCGGCCAGGACGGCCGCCGGTCTGCGCGAGCAGACCGAACGGCTGCGCGAACGCCTGGAGCGCGAGGACGTCCGGCTGCTGGATGCCGGGTTCACGCTCGCTTCGGGCCGGTCGGTGTTCGAGCACCGGCGGGTGGTTCTGGGTGACACGACGGTCGACGGGGTGGCGGGTGAGACCGGCCGTCGCGTACTGGTCTTCCCGGGGCAGGGGACGCAGTGGGTGGGGATGGGTGCGGGGCTGTTGGAGTCCTCGCCGGTGTTCGCGGATCGGTTGCGGGAGTGTGCGCAGGCGTTGGCGCCGTTCGTGGATTTCGATGTGGTGGAGGTGGTGCGGGAGGGGCGTTCGCTGGACCGGGTGGATGTGGTCCAGCCGGTGACGTGGGCGGTGATGGTGTCCCTGGCGGAGCTGTGGCGGTCGCTGGGTGTGGTGCCGGATGCGGTCGTCGGTCACTCGCAGGGCGAGATCGCCGCAGCCGCCGTCTGCGGCGCGCTGTCGTTGGAGGATGCGGCGCGGGTGGTGGCGCTCCGTGCTGCCGTGATCGGGCGTGAGCTGGCGGGGCTGGGGGGTATGGCGTCGGTTCCGTTGCCGTTGGCGGAGGTCGAGGCCCGGCTGGATGGCTGGGCGGGCCGGCTGGGTGTGGCGGCGGTGAATGGTCCGTCGAGCACGGTGGTGGCCGGTGACGCCGATGCCATCGCGGAGTTCGTTGCCGCGGCGCAAGCGGAGGACATCCGGGCCCGCCAGGTGCCGGTGGACTACGCCTCGCATTCCGCACATGTGGAACGGATCGAAGCCGAGCTGCTGGACGTACTGGGCCCGGTCACGCCGCAGCGGCCGGTGGTCCCCTTCTACTCGACCGTCACCGGTGGGCTGCTGTCTGAGCCGGTGCTGGACGCCACCTACTGGTACCGCAACCTGCGCAACCCCGTCCGTTTCGAGGAGACCGTTCGCGCACTGGTTGCCGACGGGTTCGGCACGTTCGTGGAGTCCAGTGCGCACCCGGTCCTGACCATGGGGATCCAGGAGACCGCCGATGTCCTTGCGGGTGGTTCGCTGCGCCGCGACGAGGGCGGCCTGGAGCGCTTCTTGGTCTCCGCCGCTGAACTCTTCGTGCGCGGTGTCGACATCGACTGGGCCGCCCTCTTCGAAGACACCGGCGCCCGGCTGACCGACCTGCCCACGTACGCCTTCCAGCGCTCCCACTACTGGGCGCCGACCTCCCCCGCCGGTGTCGGCGACGCCGCCGCCGCACGGTTCGGCATGGACTGGGAGAGCCACCCGCTGCTCGGCGGCGCCCTGCCGCTCGCCGCGAGCGGGGAGGTGCTGTTCGCCGGGCGGATCTCGCGGGCCGAGCAGCCGTGGACCGCCGACCACGCCGTCTCCGGCCGGACCCTGCTGCCCGGCACGGCCTTCGCCGAGCTGGCCCTGCACGCGGCCGCCGCGACCGGTTCGCCCGGGCTGGAGGAACTCGGCCTCGAAGCACCCCTCGTCCTTCCCGGCCGGGGCGGCGTCCGGATCCAGGTACGGGTCGCGGCCCCCGACGAGAGCGGGCGCCGCCGGGTGACCCTGCACTCCCGCCCCGAAGACGACGACGCCGAGTGGACGCGGCACGCCGACGGCGTCCTCCGCCCGGCCGACGCCGCCCCCGCCGTCCCGGCCGCGGCCGGATGGGCCGTGGCGGCGGCCTGGCCGCCGGCCGGCGCCGAGCGCGTGGAACCGGACGAGGTCTACACGCGGTTCGCCGACCTCGGCTACGAGTACGGGGAAGTCTTCGCCGGGATCGACTCGCTGTGGCGGCGCCCAGGCGAGGTCTTCGCCGAAGTCCGCCTCCCCGCCCGGGCCCGCGCCGACGCAGCCCACTACGGCGTGCACCCGGCCCTGCTGGACGCCGCGCTCCAGCCCTGGCTGGCCGGTGAACTCCTTGACGTGCCCGCCGGTTCCGTTCTGCTCCCGTTCGCCTGGCAGGGCGCCACCCTGCACGCGGCGGGCGCCGACGCGCTGCGCGTGCGCCTGGCGCGGACCGGCGAGGGCGCCGTCTCGCTGGAGGCCGTCGACCTGACCGGCGCACCCGTGCTCACGCTCGACGCGCTCGTGATGCGGCCCGTCCCCCGGGAGCGGCTGGACGCGCTGCTCGGTGCGGCAGACGCGGACCTGCCCCTGTACCGGGTCGACTGGCGGCGCGCCGCCCCCGTGCGGGAGCCGGCCGTGCGCACCGCAGTGGTGGGACCGGACCCGCTGGGCATCGCGGAACCCGCCGCCGCCCACCACCCGGACCTGGGCGCGCTGGTGGCGTCCCTGGACGCGGGCAGCCCCGCGCCGGACGCCGTCGTCGTCACCTTCCCGGCCCCGGCCGGGACCGCCGCCGTCGTGCCCGCACCCGGTGCGGTACGCGAACTCACCGCGCGCGGCCTGGCCCTGGTCCAGGAGTGGCTGGGGCAGGACGAGCGGCTCGCCGCGACCCGGCTGGTCGTGCTGACCGAACGGGCCGTCGCCACCGCGGCCGGGGAATCCCCGGCCGGACTGGCGGCCGCCGCGCTGTGGGGCCTCGTACGCTCCGCGCAGAGCGAGCACCCGGCCCGGTTCACCCTCGTCGACACGGACGGCACCCCGGCATCCGCCGCGGCGCTGCCCGGGGCACTCGCCGCCGGGGAACCGCAGCTCGCGTTGCGCGACGGCCAGGTGTACGCGCCGTCCCTGAGCCGGGCGGCGGTCCCCGCCGGGCCCGCGCGGGGGGTCGATCCCGAGGGGACCGTGCTCGTCACCGGTGCCACCGGCACGCTCGGCCGGCTCGTCGCCCGCCACCTCGTCACCGCCCACGGCGCCCGGCACCTGCTGCTCGTCAGCCGCAGCGGAGCCGCCGCCGAGGGCGCCGCCGCGCTCGAAGCGGAACTGACGGCCCTCGGCGCCCGGGTGGAGATCAGTGCCCTCGACACGGGCGACCGCTCCGCCACGGAAGCACTGCTCTCGGGCATCCCCGCCGCACATCCGCTGACCGCAGTGATCCACGCCGCGGGCGTCCTGGACGACGGCGCCGTCACCGCGCTCACCCCGCAGCGGCTGGACACCGTCCTGCGGCCCAAGGCGGAGGCCGTCCTGCACCTGCACGAGCTCACCGCCCACCTGCCGCTGTCCGCGTTCGTGCTGTTCTCCGGCGCCGCCGGCCTCCTCGGCCGCCCCGGCCAGGCCAACTACGCCGCCGCGAACACCTTCGTGGACGCCCTGGCCCAGCACCGCCGGGCCGCCGGGCTGCCCGCCGTATCCCTCGCCTGGGGCCTGTGGGGCGAGGCCAGCGGAATGACCGGACACCTCTCCGACACCGACCTGCGCCGCATGCGACGCTCCGGCATCGCCCCGATGGACAACGAGCAGGGCCTCGCGCTCTTCGACCGGGCCCTCGCCGCCCGCGACGACGACGCCCTTCTCGTACCGCTGCGCCTGGACGTCCCGGCCCTGCGCCGGGAGCGGGCCGCCCACGGGCCCGACGCGGTACCGGCCCTGCTACGGGCCCTGGTCCCGGCCCCCGCCGGGACGCCGCGCGCCGCCGCGACCGCACCCCCCGCCGGTGCCGCCGGCCAGGACGGTGCGGGCGGCGCGGCGCAGGCCCTGGCCCTGCGCCTCGCCGGGCTCGACGCCGCCGCCCGCGGCCGGGAACTGCTGGCCCTGGTCCGGACGGAGGTCGCCGCCGTACTCGGCTTCACCGGCCCCGACGCGGTCGAACCCGCCCGGGCCTTCCGCGAGATCGGCTTCGACTCGCTCACCGCCGTCGAACTGCGCAACCGGCTGAACGCCGCCACCGGCCTGCGGCTGGCCGCCGCGGTCGTCTTCGACCACCCCACCGCACAGGCCACCGCCGAGCACATCGACGCGGAACTCCGCGCCGCCTCCGAAGGCGGCAAGGAGGCGGGCGAAGCGGCCCTCGCCGGGCTGGCAGCCCTGGAGGCGGCCGTCGCCGCCATGGCCGCCGACGACATCCGCCGCGAGACGCTCCAGCGGCGGCTCGGCGCACTCGTCGCCGCCGCCGGCGGCTCCCCGGCGGCCCCCGCCGCCGGCACGGACCCGAACCAGGCCGTCGCCGGAGCACGGCTGGACTCGGCCGACGACGACGAACTTTTCGCCTTCATCGAGGAGCAGCTGTGACGGGCACCCCCACCTCCGACACCCCCACCCCCGCCTCCGGTGACGGCGGCCCCGACAACTCGGCGAAGATCAGGGACTACCTCAAGCGGGTCACCGCCGAACTCGTCAGCACCCGCGAACGGCTGCGCACCGCCGAGGAAGCCGCCCGCGAGCCCATCGCGATCGTCTCGATGAGCTGCCGCCTCCCCGGCGGGGTGCACACCCCCGAGGCCCTCTGGCAGCTCCTGGAGTCGGGTACCGACGCGATCTCCGGCCTGCCCGGGGACCGCGGCTGGGACCTCGACGCGCTCTACGACCCCGACCCCGGGGCCCCGGGCACCAGTTACGCCCGGGAAGGCGGCTTCCTCCACGACTGCGCCGACTTCGACCCGGACTTCTTCGGCATCTCCCCCCGCGAGGCCCTCGCCATGGACCCGCAGCAGCGCCTGCTGCTGGAGACCGCCTGGGAGGCCTTCGAACGCGCCGGCCTGACCCGGGACGACGTCCGCGACAGCCGCACCGGCGTCTACGCGGGCGTCATGTACGACGACTACGGAGCACGCGTCCCGCACACCCCCGGCGCCCGCATCCCCGAAGGCCTGGAGGGCTACCTCGTCAACGGCAGCGCGGGGAGCGTCGCCTCGGGCCGCGTCTCCTACACCTTCGGCCTGCGCGGACCGGCCGTCACCGTCGACACCGCCTGCTCCTCCTCGCTCGTCGCCCTGCACCTCGCCGCGCAGGCCCTGCGGGCCGGGGAATGCGACCTGGCGCTCGCGGGCGGAGCGACCGTGCTGTCCACGCCCACCATGTTCATCGACTTCTCCCGCCAGCGCGGGCTCGCCGCCGACGGCCGTTGCAAGGCCTTCTCCGACTCCGCCGACGGCACCGGCTTCGGCGAGGGCGCCGGCATGCTGCTGCTCCAGCGGCTGTCCGACGCCCGCCGCGAAGGCCGTACCGTACTGGCCGTCCTGCGTGGCTCGGCCGTCAACCAGGACGGGACCGGCGCCGGCCTCACCGCCCCCAACGGGCCCGCCCAGCAGCGCGTCATCCGCGCCGCCCTGAAGAACGCCGGGCTCACCGCCGACCAGGTCGACGCCGTCGAGGCGCACGGCACCGGCACCAGCCTCGGCGACCCCATCGAGGCGCACGCCCTGCTCGCCACGTACGGTCAGGCCCGCCCGGCCGGACAGCCCCTGCTGCTCGGCTCGCTCAAGTCCAACATCGGGCACGCGCAGGCCGCCGCCGGCGTGGCCGGCGTCATCAAGACGGTCCTGGCCCTGGGCCACGGTGTCCTGCCCAAGACGCTGCACGCCGAGGCGCCGTCCCGACAGATCGACTGGACCGCGGGCGCGGTCAGCCTCCTCACCGAGCGCACCCCGTGGCCCCGGCGCGCCGACGGTCCCCGCCGTGCCGGGGTCTCCGCGTTCGGCGCCAGCGGCACCAACGCCCACGTCATCCTCGAAGCCGACGAGCAGCCCGCCGGTGCGGGTGCGGGTGCGGGTGCCGGTGCCGGTGCCGATTCCGGTGCGGGTGCCGGTGCCGACGGACCGGCCGGCCGCCCGCCCCTGCCCGCCGTCACGGCCTGGGCGCTCTCCGGGCGCGACGTGGCCGCCCTGCGCGCCCAGGCCCGCCGGCTCGCCGACCACCTGGCGGCCCGGCCCGTGGACCCCGCCGCCGTGGCGGCCGTACTCGCCCACCGGCGCACCGCCTTTCCCGAGCGTGCCGTCGTCCTCGGCGAGGACCGCGACACCCTGCAGCGCGGCCTGGAGTCCCTCGCCCGCGACGACCGGCCGGACGCCGGTCTGGTGCTGACCGGCCGGGCCGCCGCCGGCAGCCGCCGTACCGCCTTCCTCTTCACCGGCCAGGGCAGCCAGCGCCCCGGCATGGGGCGCGAGCTGTACGCCGCCGAGCCGGTCTTCGCGGCCGCCCTGGACGAACTGTGCGCCGCCTTCGACAGCCACCTGGAACGCCCCCTGCGCACGGTCATGTTCGCCGCTGCCGGGTCGCCGGACGCCGCGCTGCTCGACCGCACGGAGTACACCCAGCCCGCCCTGTTCGCCCTGGAAGCCGCCCTCCACGCGCTCGTCACCTCACGCGGCGCCCGCCCCGACGCCGTCGCGGGCCACTCGGTCGGCGAGATCACCGCCGCCTACGTGGCCGGTGTCTTCCCGCTCCCGGACGCCGCCCGGCTCGTCGCGGCCCGGGGCCGGCTGATGGGCGCACTGCCCGGGGGCGGCGCGATGGCCGCGCTGGCGGCGAGCGAGGAGGAGGTACGTCCGCAGCTCGCGGGCCGGGAGGCGCGGATCGACCTCGCCGCGGTGAACGGGCCGGCCGCCGTCGTGGTCGCGGGCGACGAGCCGGACGTGGCGGAACTGGTCGAGCACTGGAAGAGCCGCGGCCGCGCCGCCAAGCGGCTGACCGTCAGCCACGCCTTCCACTCGCCGCACATGGACGGCATGTTGACACAGTTCGAAACGATCGCTCGCGGTCTCGAATACCACCCGCCCAAGATTCCTGTCATGTCGAACCTGACCGGACGGCTCGCCACCGGCGACGCCCTGCGCACCGCGGACCACTGGGTCCGCCACGCGCGCCGTCCGGTGCGCTTCCTGGACGGCGTCCGCGCCCTGCGCGCCGAAGGCATCGACAGCTTCCTGGAACTGGGCCCCGACGCGGTCCTCACCGCGATGACCCGCACGATCACCGACCACGACGAGAACCACGACCAGAACCGCACCGGGAGCCACGACGCCGGGCACTCCGGTGCGGCCGCCGCCCCCGTGGTCACGATCGCCGTGCAGCGCCGCCGCAAGCCCGAGGCGCGGGCCTTCGCCGAGGCCATGGCCGCCGCCCACGTCCACGGGCTCGGCGCCGAGACCGCCCCCGCCCCCCGGCCCGCCGTCGGCGCGGCCCTCGCCGCGCAACTGCCGACCTACGCCTTCCAGCGCTCCCGGTACTGGCTCGACGCCCCGGCCCCCGCGCACCAGGACGGCGGCCTGGCCGCCGCCGGGGTCGACACCGCCGGACACCCGCTGCTCGCCGCCCGCGTCGAACTCCCCGAAGCCCAGGGCACGGTGTGGACGGCGACCCTGTCCACCCGCACCCACCCCTGGCTCGCCGGGCACACCGTCGCCGGGCGCGTCGTCGTCCCCGGCACGGCCCTCCTCGAACTCGCCCTCACGGCCGCCTCCGCCACCGGGGACCGGGTCGCGGAACTCACCTTCGAGAGCCCGCTCGTGCTGCCCGACGAGGCACCCGTACGGCTGCGCGTCCACCTCGGCGCCGCCGACGCCGACGGCGCCCGCCCGCTGCGGATCCACTCCGCCGCGGCCGGCGCCCGGCCCGGCTCCGACGACTGGACCCCGCACGCCACCGGCCGCACCGCGCCCGCCCCGGCCGCACCGCAGGACGCCTTCGCCGGGCTCACCGGCGTCTGGCCGCCCGAGGGCGCCGAACCCGTCGCCGTCGAGGCCGAGTACGAGCGGTTCGCCACCGCCGGAATCGGGTACGGGCCCGCGTTCCAGGGCCTGCGGGCCGCCTGGCGCAGGGGCGACGAAGTCTTCGCGTACGCCGCCCTGCGCCCCGAGGAGAGCGCCGACGCCGCCGGCTACGGCGTGCACCCCGCCCTCCTGGACGCCGCCCTGCACGCAGTCACCGCCACCCGGCCCGACGCCCACGGGCTCGTGCCGTTCTCCTGGACCGCAGCCGCCCTGTACGCGCCCGGCGCCGACGCCCTGCGGGTACGGATCACCCCGGCCGGGCCCGACGCCTACGCCGTGAGCGCCGCGGACACCGAGGGCCGGCCCGTCTTCGCCGCGGCCTCGCTGGCCCTGCGCCCGGTCCGGACCGACCGGATCGCCGCCGCCACCACCGGCCCCGCGCCGCTGCTGCGGCCCGTCTGGACCCCGCTGCCCGCCGACGCGGGACAGCCCGCCGGGACCGAGTGGCTGCTGCTCGGCGACGCCGCCCCGGAGCTGGTCCGCGCCCTCGCCGCCGCCGGAGCGTCCGTCCGGATCCGGCCCGACGCCGGGGCGCCGTTCGCCGACGTACCGGCCGGGCCCGTCCAGGCCGTGGCCGACCTGCGCGGCGAAGACGGCCCGCAGACCGTGGGCCGCCGCGCCCTCGCCCTGGCCCAGCAGTGGCTCGCCGCCGACCGCCCGGCCGGGTCCCGGCTGACCGTCCTCACCCACCGGGCGGTCACCACCGGCCCCGGGCAGCCCGTCACCGACCCGGCGGCCGCCGTCGCCTGGGGCCTGATCCGCTCCGCCCAGACCGAACACCCCGGCCGGTTCGCCCTCGTCGACACCGATGAGCAGGCCGCCTCGTACGCGGCCCTGCCCGCCGCCCTGACCCGGGCGGACGGCGCCGACCAGCTCGCCGTCCGGGCCGGCACCGCGCACACGCCGGGCGTCGTCCGCGCCCCCGCGGCTCCCGGGGCACCCGCCTGGGACACCGGCGGCACGGTCCTCGTCACCGGCGGCACCGGCGGCCTCGGCTCGGCCGTGGCCCACCGGCTCATCACCGAACACGGCGTGCGCCACCTGGTGCTGACGAGCCGGCGCGGCCCGGACGCCGTCGGCGCGCCCGCACTCGCCGCCGCACTCACCGAAGCCGGCGCCGAGACCGTCGAGCTCGCCGCCTGCGACACCGCCGACCGCACCGCCCTCGCGGCGCTCCTCGAACGGATACCCGCCGACCGGCCCCTCAGCGCGGTCGTCCACACGGCCGGCGTCCTCGACGACGGCCTGCTCACCGCGCAGGACCCGGCGCGCCTCGAAGCCGTCCTGCGGCCCAAGGCCGACGCGGTCCGCGCCCTCCACGACCTGACCCGGGACCTGGAACTCGACGCGTTCGTCCTGTTCTCCTCCGCCGCCGGACTCCTCGGCAGCGCCGGACAGTCCGGTTACGCCGCCGCCAACGCCTACCTCGACGCCTTCGCCTCCTGGCGCCACGGCCAGGGCCTGCCCGCCGTCTCCCTCGCCTGGGGACCCTGGGCCGGCGCCGGCATGGCCGGCGCCCTCGGCGACGCGGATGCGGCCCGGCTGCGCCGCAGCGGCATCGTCGCGCTCCCCCGAGCGGAGGCGCTCGACCTCTTCGACGCCGCCTGCGCCCGTGCGGACGCCGTCCTGCTGCCCCTGCGCATCGATCCCGCCGCTGCCCGCGAGGCCCTGCCGCCCGTGCTGCGCCCGCTCGCCGACCGCCCGGAAACCCGGCGCGCGGCAGGGGCGGCCCGAGCCGGGTCCCCGGGCGGGGACGGCGGTGCCGGGGAGCCCCGGCCCACGCTCGCCGACCGGGTCGCCGGTCTGCCCCGGGCCGAACGCTCCGCGCTCGTCCTGGACCTCGTACGGACCGAGGTCGCGGCCGTACTGGGCTACGCGGGCCCGGCCGAGGTCGGCGTGAACCGCAGCTTCCGGGAAGCCGGCTTCGACTCGCTCACCGCCGTCGAACTGCGCAACCGGCTCAGCGCCGGGACCGGCCTGCGGCTGACGGCGACCCTCGTCTTCGACCACCCGACCCCGCTGGCCCTCGCCGAACACATCGACGGCGAACTCCCCGGCGCGGAAGCCGCCGTCCTCGACCTCATCGGCCGGCTCGGCGAAGCGACGGCCCTGGCCGACCTGGACGAAGGCGCCCGCAGGAAGGTCGCCGACCGGTTGTCCGCCCTCCTGGCCGGACTCGGCACGGCCCCCGCCCCGGCGGAGGCCGTTCCCTCCGGCGCTTCCGACGACAACGACAACGGCACCGGCACCGGTACCGGCACCGTCACCGAACTGCTCCATTCCGCCTCCGACGACGAACTGTTCCAGCTGCTCGACAGCGGCTTCCGCGCCATCTGAAGCCCTGCACCGAACACCTCCAGGGGAGAGCCGTGTCCGCTCACGACGCCACCAACCAGGACTCCAGCACGGGCAACGAGACCAGGCTCCGCGAGTACCTCCGCCGGGCCATGACCGAGCTGCACGAGACGCAAGCACGCCTCCGCGAGGTGCAGGAGCGGAACACCGAACCCCTGGCGATCGTGGGGATGGCGTGCCGTTTTCCGGGTGGGGTGAGTTCGCCGGAGGGTTTGTGGGAGTTGGTGTCGTCGGGGGTGGATGCGGTGTCGCCGTTCCCGGGTGACCGTGGGTGGGACGTGGAGTCCTTGTTTGATGCGGAGCCTGGTGTTCCGGGGCGTACGTATGTGCGTGAGGGCGGGTTCCTGCATGAGGCGGGGGAGTTCGATGCGGACTTCTTCGGTATCTCGCCGCGTGAGGCGGTGGCGATGGATCCGCAGCAGCGGTTGCTGTTGGAGACGTCGTGGGAGGCGTTGGAGCGGGCGGGCGTCCCGGCTTCCTCGCTGCGCGGGTCCCGCACCGGCGTCTTCGTCGGAGCCATGTACCACGACTACGGGGCCGACCGCCCGAGCGTTCTCGACGACGCCGGCGGCTACGGCGGCACCGGCACCTCCGGCAGCGTGATCTCCGGCCGCATCTCCTTCGCCCTGGGGCTGGAGGGTCCGGCGGTGACGGTCGACACCGCCTGCTCGTCCTCCCTGGTCGCCCTGCACCTCGCCGCCCAGTCGCTGCGGGCGGGGGAGTGCGACCTCGCGCTCGCCGGTGGCGTCACCGTCATGGCGACGCCCTCCACCTTCGTGGAGTTCTCGCAGCAGCGGGGGCTGGCGGGTGATGGCCGGGTGAAGGCGTTCTCGGACGCGGCGGATGGTACGGGCTGGGCCGAGGGTGTGGGGATGCTGCTGGTGGAGCGGCTGTCGGATGCGGTGGCTCGGGGTCATCGGGTGCTGGCGGTGGTGCGGGGTTCGGCGGTGAACCAGGACGGTGCGAGCAATGGGTTGACGGCGCCGAACGGTCCGTCGCAGCAGCGGGTGATCCGGGCGGCGTTGGAGAGTGCTGGTCTGGGTGTGTCTGATGTGGATGTGGTGGAGGCGCATGGGACGGGGACCCGGTTGGGGGATCCGATCGAGGCGCAGGCGTTGCTTGCGACGTATGGGCAGCGGCCCAAGGGTGGTGAGCCGTTGTGGCTGGGGTCGTTGAAGTCGAACATCGGGCATGCGCAGGCGGCTGCGGGTGTGGGTGGTGTCATCAAGATGGTGATGGCGCTCGGGCATGGTGTGCTGCCGAGGTCTTTGCATGTGGGTCGGCCGTCGTCTCAGGTGGACTGGGAGTCGGGTGCCGTTGAGTTGTTGACGCAGGAGCGGGTCTGGCCGGAGGTGGGTCGGGCGCGTCGTGCGGGTGTGTCGTCGTTCGGGGTGAGCGGGACGAACGCGCACGTGATCCTGGAGCAGGCTCCTGAGACGGCTGCGGTGACCGGGGCAGTGGAGCGGGAGCTGCCGGTCGTTCCCCTCGTCCTCACCGCCAAGTCGCAGACCGCACTGCGCGCCCAGCACGCCCGGCTGAGCGCGCACCTGGACCGGAACCCCGGCCTGCGCCCGCTCGATGTGGCGCTGAGCCTCGCGACCGGCCGCTCGGTGCTGGAGCACCGCTCGGTAACGCTGGGCTCGGCAGTCGTGGAGGGCGTCGCCGGCACTCCGGGCCGTCGCGTACTGGTCTTCCCCGGGCAGGGGACGCAGTGGGTGGGGATGGGTGCGGGGTTGCTGGAGTCGTCCCCGGTGTTTGCGGATCGGTTGCGTGAGTGTGCGCAGGCGTTGGCGCCGTTCGTGGACTTCGATGTGGTGGAGGTGGTGCGGGAGGGGCGTTCGCTGGATCGGGTGGATGTGGTCCAGCCGGTGACGTGGGCGGTGATGGTGTCCCTGGCGGAGCTGTGGCGGTCGCTGGGTGTGGTGCCGGATGCGGTCGTCGGTCACTCGCAGGGCGAGATAGCCGCCGCTGCTGTCTCCGGGGCACTCTCGTTGGAGGATGCGGCCCGGGTGGTGGCTCTTCGTGCCGCGGTGATCGGCCGGGAGCTGGCCGGGCTCGGCGGTATGGCGTCGATTCCGCTGCCGTTGGCGGAGGTCGAGGCCCGGCTGGATGGCTGGGCGGGCCGGCTGGGTGTGGCGGCGGTGAATGGTCCGTCGAGCACGGTGGTGGCCGGTGACGCCGATGCCATCGCGGAGTTCGTCGCCGCAGCGCAAGCGGAGGACATCCGGGCCCGCCAGGTGCCGGTGGACTACGCCTCGCACTCCGCGCACGTGGAGCGGATCGAAGCCGAGCTGCTGGACGTACTGGGCCCGATCACGCCGCAGCGGCCGGCGGTCCCCTTCTACTCAACGGTGACGGGCGGCCTGCTGTCGGAGCCGGTGCTGGACGCCACCTACTGGTACCGCAACCTGCGCAACCCCGTCCGCTTCGAGGAGACGATCCGCTCCCTCGTCGCCAAGGGCTTCACCACCTTCGTCGAGTCCAGCGCCCACCCCGTCCTGACCATGGGCATCCAGGAAACCGCCGAGGCCGCCGGAGCCGAGGTCCTCGTCGCCGGGTCCCTGCGCCGCGACGAGGGCGGCCTGGAGCGCTTCCTGGTCTCCGCCGCCGAACTGTTCGTACGCGGTGTCGACATCGACTGGGCCGCCCTCTTCGAAGACACCGGTGCCCGCCGGGTCGACCTGCCCACGTACGCCTTCCAGCGCGCCCACTACTGGCTGCCCGCGGCCCCCGCCACCGAGGCGGCGGCCCTCGCCCCGCGGGACTCCCTCGCATACCGCGTCCAGTGGAAGAGCCTGCGCACCGACGACCCCGCTGCCCGCCTGTCCGGGCGCTGGCTGCTCGTGGCCCCCGGTTCCTCGGCCGCCGCCGGCCCCGCCGAAGCCGCCCGCCAGGCCCTCGCCGCGCTCGGCGCCACCGTGGAGACGCTCACGGTCGACCCGGCCCACGCCGACCGGTCCCTCCTGCGCACCCGCATCGCCGAGGCCGCCGACCGCCCGGACGGCACACCGCTCGCCGGGATCCTCTCGCTGCTCGCCCTCACCGACGGCCCGCACCCCGAGCACCCGGTCCTGTCCCTCGGCCTCGCCGCCACCCTCGCCCTCACCCAGGCCGCCGCCGACGCGGGCACCGGGGCCCGGCTCTGGGCCGCCACCTCCGGTGCGGTCGCCGTGTCGCCCGCCGAGACCCCGGCCCCCGAGCAGGCCCAGCTCTGGGGCTTCGGACGGGTCGCCGCCCTCGAACTGCCCGCCCTCTGGGGCGGTCTGGTCGACCTGCCCGCCCGGCCCGACGCGCGCGCCTGGCAGCGGCTCGCCGCCGTCCTCGCCGCCGCCCCGGGAGCGCACGCCCGGGGAGCCGACGACCCGCGCGCCGACGACCAGGTCGCCGTCCGGCCCTCCGGCACGTACGGCCGCCGCCTCGTCCAGGCCGCCGCGGGCGGCCCCTCCGCTCCCGCCACCGCGCGCGGCACCGTCCTCGTCATCGGTGACCTCACGGCCGTCGCCGCACCCCTGGCCCGCCGGCTGCTCGACGCCGGCGCCGGGCGGGTCGTCCTGGCCGGACCGGCCGACGGTCTGCCGCAGGTCGACGGCGCTCCCGCCGAGCGCGTCACCCTCGCGCCCTGTGACCTCGGCTCGGACCGGGACCTGCGCGAACTGCTCGTCCGGCACGCGCCGTCGGCCCTGTACGTCGTCCCGCCCCCGGCCGTGCCCACCACGCTCTCCGCGACCACGACGGAGGGCTTCGCGGCCGCCGTCGCCGCCAAGACCGACCTGGCCACCCGGCTCGACGCGCTGCTCGCCGGAGCCGGAGCCGGAGCCGAAAGCGGAGCCGGCACCGACGCCGGCACCGCACTGGACGCCTTCGTCCTCTTCTCCTCCGTCGCCGGGGTGTGGGGCGGCGCGGGCCAGGGCGGCTACGCGGCCGGCACCGCCCACCTCGACGCCCTCGCCGAGGTGCTCCGCGACCGCGGCCTGCCCGCCACTTCCATCGCCTGGACCCCCTGGCAGGGCGCCGTCGACGGTCCCGCCGCCGACCGGATCCGCGGCGCCGGGCTGTCGTTCCTCGACCCCGAGCGGGCCCTGGACGTCCTGGACACGCTCGTCGCACGCGGCGAGAGCGGCCTCGCAGTCGCCGACGTCGACTGGGAGCGGTTCGCCCCCGCCTACACCGCCGCCCGGCCCTCCGCGCTCCTGGACGAACTGCCCGCCGTACGGGCGCTGCGCGCGGCCGAGCGGGAGGCCGCCGCGGCCCGGGCCGCCGACGACACCGGGATCGCCGCGAGCCTGCGCGGCAGGACCGCCGAGGAACAGCGGCGGGAACTGCTGCGGCTGGTGCGCTCGCAGGTGGCCGCCGCGCTGGGCCACTCCTCGCCCGGGGACATCGCCCCCGACCGGGCGTTCAAGGACCTCGGCCTGAACTCGGTGACCGCCGTGGAGCTGCGCAACCGGCTCCGCGAGGCCACCGGGCTGAGCCTGCCGGCGTCCCTCGTCTTCGACCACCCGACCAGCGCCGCGCTCGCCCGCCACCTCCACGAGCTGGCTTCCGGAACGGACCCCGACCCGGCCGGCCCGTTCCCCGCCGCCCCCTCCGGCGGGGACGGCGAACCCGTCGCGATCGTCGCCATGGCCTGCCGTTTCCCCGGCGGCATCAACTCTCCCGACGAGCTGTGGCGGCTGGTGCGGGACGGCGGCGACGCCATCACCCCCTTCCCCGCCAACCGCGGCTGGGACCTCGACGGCCTCTACGACCCCGACCCGGAAGCGAAGGGACGTACGTACGTCCGCGAAGGCGGATTCCTCCACGACGCACCCGACTTCGACCCGGAGTTCTTCGGGATCTCCCCGCGCGAGGCCCTCGCCATGGACCCGCAGCAGCGGCTGCTCCTGGAAACCTCCTGGGAGGCGCTGGAACGGGCCGGACTCGACCCGGACGTGCTGCGCGGCAGCCGCACCGGCGTGTTCGTCGGCACCAACGGCCAGCACTACATGCCGCTGCTGCAGAACGGCGACGAGGACTTCGACGGCTACCTCGGCACCGGCAACTCGGCCAGCGTCATGTCCGGCCGGCTCTCGTACGTCTTCGGCCTCGAAGGCCCCGCCGTGACCGTCGACACCGCCTGCTCGGCGTCCCTGGTCGCCCTGCACCTGGCCGTCCAGTCGCTGCGGCGCGGCGAGTGCGCGATGGCCCTCGTCGGCGGCGCCACCGTCATGTCCACCCCCGAGATGCTGGTCGAGTTCTCCCGCCAGCGCGTCATGTCGCCCACCGGCCGCTCCCGCGCCTTCGCGGCGTCCGCCGACGGTGTGGCCCTCGGCGAAGGCGCCGGCATGCTGGTCGTCGAGCGGCTCGCCGACGCCGAGGCCAACGGACACCCCGTCCTCGCCGTCATCCGCGGCTCCGCCGTCAACCAGGACGGCGCCAGCAACGGCCTGACCGCCCCCAACGGCCCTTCCCAGCAGCGGGTCATCCGCCAGGCCCTCGCCGACGCGGGCCTGGAACCGCAGGACGTGGACGCCGTCGAGGCGCACGGCACCGGCACCGAACTCGGCGACCCCATCGAAGCCCAGGCCGTCCTCGCCACCTACGGCGAAGGGCGCCCCGCCGACGCCCCGCTGTGGCTCGGCTCCGTGAAGTCCAACATCGGCCACACCCAGGCCGCGGCCGGGGTCGCGGGCGTCATCAAGATGGTGCTCGCCCTGCGCGGCAACACCCTGCCCCGCACCCTGCACGTCGACGCGCCCACCCCCCGCGTCGACTGGTCCTCCGGCGCGGTGGCCCTGCTCACCGACGACCTCGACTGGCCGCAGCGCGAAACCCCCCGCCGCGCCGCCGTGTCCGCGTTCGGCATCAGCGGCACCAACGCCCACGTCATCCTGGAGGAGGCCCCCCGACCGGCCGCGCCCGCCGCGCCGGCCCCCGACGCGGACGCCGACCCCTGGGCCGAGGTCACCGTCCCCCTGCTGCTGTCCGCCCGCTCCGAACCCGCGCTGCGCGCCCAGGCGGCCCGCCTGCGCGCGGGACTCGTCGACAACCCCGCGATGCACCCGGCCGACGCCGGATACACCCTGATGACCGCCCGCTCCCGGTTCGACCACCGGGCCGCCGTCATCGGGGAGAGCCGCGAGGAACTCCTCGACGCCCTGGGCTCCCTCGCCCAGGACCGGCCGCACCTCGACGTGCTGCGCGGCACCGCCGGACCCGGCGACCGCATCGTGTTCGTCTTCCCCGGCCAGGGTTCCCAGTGGCCCGCCATGGCCGAAGGACTCCTCGACCGGTCGCCGGCGTTCCGCGAGACCGCGCTCGCCTGCGACGCGGCGCTCTCCGCCCACCTCGACTGGTCCGTCCTGGACGTCCTGCGCCAGGTCCCCGGCGCGCCCTCGCTCAGCCGGGTCGACGTCGTCCAGCCCGTCCTGTTCACCATGATGGTGTCGCTGGCCGCCGCCTGGCGGGCCATCGGCGTCCACCCGTCGGCCGTCGTCGGCCACTCCCAGGGCGAGATCGCCGCCGCCCACGTCGCCGGAGGACTGACCCTCGACGACGCCGCGCGCATCGTGGCCCTGCGCAGCCAGGCCTGGCTCACGCTGGCCGGCAAGGGCGGCATGATCGCCGTCTCCCAGGGCCCCGACGCCCTGCGCCCCCGCCTGGAGCGGTTCGGCGACCGGCTGTCCGTCGCCGCCGTCAACAGCCCCGGCACCGCCGCCGTCGCCGGCGAACCCGAGGCCCTGCGCGAGCTCCTGGCGGAGCTGACCGCCGAAGGCGTCCACGCCCGGGCCATCCCCGGCGTCGACACCGCCGGGCACTCCGCGCAGGTCGACGCCCTCAAGGAACACCTGCTGGAGGTCCTGGCGCCGGTCTCCCCGCGCACCGGCGACATCCCCTTCTACTCCACCGTCACCGGCGGCCTCCTCGACACCGCCGCCCTCGACCGCGCGTACTGGTACCGCAACATGCGCGAACCCGTCGAGTTCGAGCAGGCCACCCGGGCGCTCCTCGCCGACGGCCACGAGGTCTTCCTCGAACCCAGCCCGCACCCCATGCTCGCCACCTCCCTCCAGGAAACCATCGCCGACACCGGCGCCCGCGCCGCCGTCCTCGGCACCCTGCGCCGCGACAAGGGCGGTGCCCGCTGGTTCGGCGCGGCCCTCGCCGCCGCCCACGTCAACGGCGTCGCGATCGACGCCGACGCCCTGTTCGGCGCCGGCTCCCGCCGCGTCGAGCTGCCCACCTACCCCTTCCAGCGCGAGCGCTACTGGTACAACGCGCCCGCCCGCCGCGGCGACGCCGCCTCCATCGGCCTGCGCGAAGCCGGCCACCCGCTGCTCGGCGGGGGAGTGGAACTGCCCGAATCCGGCTCCGTCGTCTACACCGCCCGGATCGGCGCCGACACCCAGCCCTGGCTCGCCGACCACGCCCTGCTCGGCACGGTCCTGCTGCCGGGCGCGGCCCTCGTCGACCTCGCCCTGTGGGCGGGCCGGCAGTCCGGCTGCGGCCGCCTGGACGAGCTGATCCTCCAGGCACCCGTCGTCCTGCCCGACGAGGGCGCCGTCGAACTGCGGCTGCTCGTCGGCGCCGCCGCCGAGGACGGCCGGCGCACCCTCACCGTCCACTCCCGCCAAGCGGACGCCGCCCCCGGCGCGCCCTGGCACCGCCACGCCGAAGCGGTACTCGCCCCCGCCGGAGAAGACCCGCCCGCCGCACCCGCCGCACCCTGGCCCCCTGCCGGTGCCCGGCCCGCCGAACGCCGCACACCCGACGCCTTCTACGCGGAGTTCACCGCCCGGGGCTACGACTACGGGCCGCACTTCCGGGGCTACCGCGACGGCTGGCTCGACGGGGCCGCCGTCCACGCCGAAGTCGCCCTCCCCGAACGGACCGCCGACACGTCCGCCGGCTACGGCATCCACCCCGCGCTCCTCGACGCCGCCCTCCAGGCCATGAGCCTCGGCGCGTTCTTCCCCGACGACGGCCTGGCCCGCATGCCGTTCGCCGTGCGCGGCGTCCGCCTGCACGCCGAAGGCGCCGGCCGGCTGCGCGTCGCCATCCACCCCGTCAGCGCCGAAGCCGTCCGGCTCAGCTGCACCGACGAGGCCGGCCGGCCCGTCCTCGACATCGCCGAACTCCTCGTGCGCACCGTCTCCCCCGAGCAGCTCGCCGCCACCGGCGACGGCGCCCGCCGCCACGGCGCCCTGTACGAGGTCGGCTGGCCGCAGCTGCCCGCCGCCGACACCCTGCCCGTACGCCGCACCGCCGTGGTCGGCGAGGACCACGCCAAGGTCGTCGCCGCCCTCGAAGCCGCCGGCGGTGCCTGCGACTGGTACCCCGACCTGGGCGCACTGCTCGACGCGACCACCGCCGGGCAGGCTCCCGACACCGTCGCCGTGTCCTTCCCGCACCACCCCCGCCCCGACGCGCACACCGCCCACACCGTCGCCCACCGGGCCCTGGACCTCGCCCAGGCCTGGCTCGCCGCCGGGGACCGGCTCGCCGGCACCACCCTCACCCTCCTCACCCGGGGCGCCGTCTCCACCAGCCCCGACGAGGACACCACCGACCCGGCCGCCGCGACCGTCTGGGGCCTGATCCGCTCCGCCCAGTCGGAGGAGCCCGGCCGCTTCACCCTCCTCGACCTCGACCCCGGCACCTGGGACGCCGCCGCCCTCACCGCCGCCCTCGCCTCCGGCGAACCGCAGCTCGCCGTCCGGGGCGGCGCCGTCCGCGTCCCCCGCCTGGCCCGCGCCACCGACCCCGGCCGGCGCGCCGACCTCCTCGAACCGCCCGCCGGCACCCCCGCCTGGCGCCTCGCCACCAGCGGCACCGGCACCCTGGAAGGCCTGCGCCTGGCCCCCGCCCCCGACACCCGGGCCCCCCTGGAGGAAGGCCAGGTCCGCATCGCCGTCCGCGCGGCCGGCGTCAACTTCCGCGACACCCTCATCGCGCTCGGCATGTACCCCGGCGAAGCCGTCATGGGCGCCGAGGGCGCGGGCGTCGTCACCGAGACCGGCCCCGGCGTGACCTCACTCGCCCCCGGCGACCGGGTCCTGGGCATGTGGACCGGCGGCTTCGGCCCGTACGCCGTCGCCGACCACCGCATGGTCGCCCCGATACCGGCCGGCTGGACCTACGCCGAAGCGGCCTCCGTCCCCGCCGTGTTCCTCACCGCCCAGTACGCGCTGACCCGCCTCGCCCGGGCCACCCCCGGCCAGTCCCTGCTCGTGCACGCGGCCGCCGGCGGCGTCGGCATGGCCGCCCTGCAACTGGCCCGCCACCTCGGCCTCACCGTCTACGCCACCGCCTCCCCGGGCAAGTGGGACACCCTGCGCGGCCTCGGCCTCACCGAACCGGCCATCGCCAACTCCCGCACCACCGCCTTCGCCGACGAGTTCCTCGCCGCCACCGGCGGCCGCGGCGTCGACATCGTCCTCAACTCCCTCGCCGGGGAGTACGTCGACGCGTCCCTCCGGCTGCTGCCCCGCGGCGGCCACTTCCTCGAACTCGGCAAGGCCGACGTCCGCGACCCCGACACCGTCGCCGCCGACCACCCCGGCACCCGCTACCAGGCGTTCGACCTCGTCCAGGCCGGCCCCGACACCGTCGGCGAGATGCTGCGCGAACTCCTCGCCCTCTTCGACACGGGCGTCCTCACCCCGCTGCCGCTGACCGTCCACGAGATCCGGCACGCCCGCGAGGCGTTCCGCACCCTCAGCCAGGCCCGCCACACCGGAAAGCTCGTCCTGAGCATGCCGCCCGCCTTCGGGCCGCACGGCACGGTCCTCGTCACCGGCGGCACCGGCTCCCTGGGCAGCGCCGTCGCCCGCCACCTCGTCACCGAACACGGCGTACGCCACCTCGTGCTCGCCGGCCGCCAGGGCCTCGGCGCGGACGGCGCACCCGCCCTCGCCGCCGAACTGACCGGCCTCGGCGCGCAGGTCACCGTACGGGCCTGCGACGCGGGCGACCGCGAGCAGCTCGCCGCACTGCTCGCAGGCATCCCGGCAGCCCACCCGCTGACCGGCGTCGTCCACACCGCCGGCGTCCTCTCGGACGGCACCCTGCCCACCCTCACCCCGGACGCCCTGGACACCGTCCTGCACCCCAAGGTCGACGCCGTCCTCAACCTGCACGAACTGACCCGCGACCTCGACCTGTCCGCCTTCGTCCTCTACTCGTCCTCCTCCGCCCTGTTCGGCAGCCCCGGCCAGGGCGGATACGCGGCGGCCAACGCCTTCCTCGACGCGTTCGCCGGCTACCGGCGCTCGCTCGGCCTGCCCGGCGTGTCCCTCGCCTGGGGCCTGTGGTCCAGCAACAGCCGGATGGCCGGTCATCTCGACCAGAGCGGCATGCACCGGCGCCTCGCCCGCGGTGGCGTCATGCCGCTCACCGACGCCGAAGGGCTCGCGCTCTTCGACGCCGCGCAAGCCGCCGGGACCCCGCTCCAAGTGCCCATCAGGCTCAACCACGCGGCCCTGCGGGCCAGCGCACCCGTACCCGCCTTCCTGCGCGGCCTGATCGGCGACGACAGCCAGTCCCGCGGCGCGGCCCACCGGCCGGCCGCCCCCGCGGAAACCCTCGCGGACCGGATCACCGGCCTGCCCGCCGAAGAGCAGGAGGAACTGGTCCTCGACGCCGTACGCACACACGCGGCGGCCGTACTCGGCCACGGCGGCCCCGAGGGGATCGTCGTCGACCGCGCCTTCAAGGAACTCGGCTTCGACTCCCTCACCGCCGTCGAGATGCGCAACCGGCTCGCCGCCGCCACCGGACTGCGGCTCGCCGCCACGCTCGTCTTCGACCACCCGACGCCCGCCGCCCTCGCCGGACACCTGCGCCGCGCACTCGCCCCGGACGAGACCCCGTCCGGCGAGCCGGCCTCCGCTCCCCGGGCCGACACCGTCATGGCCGAACTCGACCGGCTGGAAGCCCTCTTCGGGACCATGTCCGGCCGGGCCGACGGCACGGCCGGTCCCGACGAGACGGCGCACCGGGAGATCGCCAACCGGCTGGCGGCCCTCACCGGCCTGTGGCACGGCATCGGCGGCCAGACCGGCAAGGAAGGCAAGACCGGCACGGACTCCGCGGACGCCGGAGCGTCCAGCGTGGCCCACTCCATCGAAGACGCCGACGACGACGAGATCTTCGCATTCATCGACGAGCGGTTCTGAACCGCACAGCACGTACGGGGTGACGAGACATGGCGAACGAAGACAAGCTCCGCGAGTACCTCAAGCGGACGACGACCGAACTGCACCGCACCAGCGAACGCCTCAAGGAACTGGAGGCGCGGGCCCACGAGCCCGTCGCGATCGTCGGCATGGCCTGCCGGTTCCCCGGCGGCGTCGACACCCCCGAAGCCCTCTGGGAGCTGGTGTCCTCCGGCACCGACGCCGTGGGCCCCTTCCCGGGCGACCGGGGCTGGGACGTCGACGGCCTCTACGACCCCGACCCCGACGCCGCCGGCCGCTCCTACTGCCGCGAAGGCGGCTTCCTGGACGCCGCCGGAGCCTTCGACCCCGCCTTCTTCGGCATCTCCCCGCGCGAGGCGGTGGCGATGGACCCCCAGCAGCGGCTGCTGCTGGAAACCTCCTGGGAAGCCCTCGAACGCGCCGGGATCGACCCCCGCTCCCTGCACGGCAGCCGCACCGGCGTCTTCGTCGGCGCCTGGGACGGCGGCTACACCGCCCACGTCCACGAACCGTCCGCGCAGCTCGAAGGAGACCTGCTCACCGGCAGCGTCGTCAGCTTCACCTCCGGCCGCATCGCCTACACCCTGGGCCTCGAAGGCCCGGCGGTGACCGTCGACACCGCCTGCTCCTCCTCCCTCGTCGCCCTCCACCAGGCGGCCCAGTCGCTGCGCCGGGGCGAATGCGACCTCGCGCTGGCCGGCGGTGTCACCGTCATGTCCACCCCCGCCGTCTTCGTCCAGTTCTCCCGCCAGCGGGGCGTGGCCGCCGACGGACGCTGCAAGGCCTTCGCGGACGCCGCCGACGGCTTCGGCCCCGGGGAGGGCGCGGGCATCGTCCTCGTGGAACGCCTCTCCGACGCCGTACGCAAGGGGCACCGCGTGCTCGCCGTCCTGCGCGGCTCGGCGGTGAACCAGGACGGCGCCAGCAACGGCCTGACCGCCCCCAGCGGCGCGGCGCAGCAGCGCGTCATCCGCCAGGCCCTCGCCGACGCGCAGGTCACCGCCGCCGACGTCGACGCCGTCGAGGCGCACGGCACCGGCACCAAGCTGGGCGACCCGATCGAGGTCCACGCCCTCATGGACACCTACGGCAGCGCGCACGGCCCGGAACGGCCGCTGTGGCTGGGCTCGTTGAAGTCGAACATCGGCCACACGCAGGCGGCGGCCGGGGTGGCCGGCGTCATCAAGATGGTGATGGCGCTGGAACACGGGACCCTGCCGAGGACCCTGCACATCGACGCACCGTCCTCCCAGATCCTCTGGGACGGCGGAGCCGTCTCCCTCCTGACGGAGGACCGGGCGTGGCCCGAGACGGGGCGGCCCCGGCGCGCGGGCGTCTCCTCGTTCGGGGTGAGCGGGACGAACGCGCACGTGATCCTGGAGCAGGCGCCGGCCGCCGAACCGGTGGCCGCAGCGGCGGCGCGCGAGCTGCCGGTCGTACCGCAGGTCGTCACCGCCCGCACCAAGACGGCGCTGCGCGCCCGGCAGGACCAGCTGGCGGCCCTGCCGGACCGCGCCCCCGGGCTGCGGCCGCTGGACGTCGGCTATGCCCTGGCCTGCGCGCGCGCCGTGTTCGAACACCGCGAGGTCACGGTCGGCTCGACGGTCGTGGAGGGCGTAGCAGCCCCCACCGGCCGTCGCGTACTGGTCTTCCCGGGGCAGGGGACGCAGTGGGTGGGGATGGGTGCGGGGCTGCTGGAGGCTTCGCCGGTGTTTGCGGATCGGTTGCGGGAGTGTGCGCAGGCGTTGGCGCCGTTCGTGGATTTCGATGTGGTGGAGGTGGTGCGGGAGGGGCGTTCGATGGACCGGGTGGATGTGGTCCAGCCGGTGACGTGGGCGGTGATGGTGTCCCTCGCGGAGCTGTGGCGGTCGCTGGGTGTGGTGCCGGATGCGGTCGTCGGCCACTCCCAGGGCGAGATCGCCGCAGCCGCCGTCTGCGGCGCGCTCTCTCTGGACGATGCGGCGCGGGTGGTGGCGCTCCGTGCTGCGGTGATCGGGCGTGAGCTGGCGGGGCTGGGGGGTATGGCGTCGGTTCCGTTGCCGTTGGCGGAGGTCGAGGCCCGGCTGGATGGCTGGGCGGGCCGGCTGGGTGTGGCGGCGGTGAATGGTCCGTCGAGCACGGTGGTGGCCGGTGACGCCGATGCCATCGCGGAGTTCGTTGCCGCGGCGCAGGCGCAGGACATCCGGGCCCGCCAGGTGCCCGTGGACTACGCCTCGCATTCCGCGCACGTGGAACGGATTGAAGCCGAGCTGCTGGACGTACTGGGCCCGATCATGCCGCAGCGGCCGGCGGTCCCCTTCTACTCGACCGTCACCGGTGGGCTGCTGTCTGAGCCGGTGCTGGACGCCACCTACTGGTACCGCAACCTGCGTCAGCCCGTGCGCTTCGAGGAGACTGTTCGGGCACTGGTCGCCAAGGGGTTCGGCACCTTCGTGGAGTCCAGTGCGCACCCGGTCCTGACCATGGGGATCCAGGAGACCGCCGATGTCCTGGCGGGCGGTTCGCTGCGCCGCGACGAGGGCGGCCTGGAGCGCTTCCTGGTCTCGGCCGCCGAACTCTTCGTGCGTGGTGTGGACATCGACTGGGCCGCCCTCTTCGAGGGCACCGGCGCCCGCCGGGTGGACCTGCCGACGTATCCGTTCCAGCGTTCGCACTACTGGCTGGAGCCCTCCGCGCCCTCCGCCGCTGCTTCCGCTCCGGCTGCGGTCTCCGGTGTCGATGCCTGGCGCTACCGGTCCTCCTGGAAGGGCCTCGTGGCTGGTTCCGTCCCCCGGTTGGACGGCCGCTGGCTCGTGGTGCTGCCCGCCGGTCTGGATCCCGTGCTCGCCGACGCGGCCGAGGCCGCCCTGACCCGGCACGGCGCCCACGCCGAGCGGCTCACCACCGACCCGGCCACCGCCACCCGCGCCGGACTGTCCGCGCAACTGGCCGCGTACGGGAACACCCTCACCGGAATCCTCTCCCTCCTCGGCGCCGACGAGCGGCCGCACCCCGGCCACCCCGACCTGCCCCTCGCCGTCGTCGGCACCACCCTGCTCGCCCAGGCGGCGGCCGACGCGGACCTCACCGCCCGGTCGTGGACCGTCACCCGGGGAGCGGTCGCCGTGTCGCCCGGCGAGCCGCCCCGGCCCGCCGGCGCCCAGGCCTGGGGCCTGGGGCGGGGCATCGCGCTGGAGCAGCCCCGGCTGTGGGGCGGCCTCGTGGACCTGCCCGTGGACCCCGGGCACCGGGACTGGGACCGGCTGGCCGCGGCCCTCGCCCGTACCGACGGCGAGGACCAAGTCGCCGTCCGGGCCTCCGGAACGTACGGGCGCCGGCTCGTCCCCACCGGTACCACGCCCGCCCGCCGGACGTACGCGCCGCGCGGCACCGTCCTGGTCACGGGCGGCACCGGCGCCCTCGGCGGCCACGTCGCGCGCTGGCTCGCCGCAGCCGGGGCCACCCACCTGGTGCTGACCGGCCGGCGCGGCCCCGACGCGCCGGGAGCGGGCGAACTCGCCGCCGAGCTGCGCGCCCTGGGCGCGGCCGAGGTGACCGTCGCCGCCTGTGACGTCTCCGACCGGGACGCGCTCGACGCCCTCCTGGAGGCCCACCCGCCGACCGCCGTCTTCCACACCGCCGGCGTCCCGCACTCCGCGGCCTTCCTGGACACCGGCGCCGCGTCGTTCGCCGAGGTGTACGCGGGCAAGGTCGCGGGCGCCCGCCACCTGGACGAACTGACCCGCGCGCGGGGGCTCGTACTCGACGCGTTCGTGCTGTACTCCTCCGGCGCCGGCGTATGGGGCAGCGGCGGCCAGAGCGCCTACGGCGCCGCCAACGCCGCCCTGGACGCGCTCGCCGAGCGGCGCCGTGCCGAGGGCCTCGCCGCGACCTCCGTCGCCTGGGGCCTGTGGGGCGGCGGCGGCATGGGCGAAGGCGCCGGCGAGGAGTTCCTCAGCAGCCGGGGTCTGCGCGCCATGGACCCGGCCCTCGCGGTCCGGGCACTCGGCCGGGCCCTCGACCGCGACGACGTCTGCGTGGCCCTCGCCGACATGGACTGGCCGCTCTTCGCGAAGGGCTTCACCGCCTTCCGGCCCAGCCCGCTCATCGGCGAACTGCCCGGCGTGCGCGGGGCGACGGGCGCCGACGAGCCGGCCGGACCGGCCGACGACGGCCTGACCGCGCGCCTCGCGGCCGCCGGACCCGCCGAACGGTACGAGATCGCGCTCGACGCGGTGCGCCGCGCCGTCGCGGCCGTACTGGGCCACGCCGGACCCGAGGACGTCGACCCCGAAGGCTCCTTCAAGGACATCGGGTTCAGTTCCCTCACCGCCGGGGAGTTCGCCGGGCGGCTCACCGCCGCCACCGGGCGCAAGCTGCCCCCCACCCTGGTCTTCGACTACCCGACGGCCTCCGCCGTCGCCGCCCACCTGGTCGAACTGCTCGTGCCGGCGGGCGCCGGGGGAGACCCGGAGGAGACCCGGATCCGAGCCGCCCTGGCGGCGCTGCCGCTGTCCGCGCTGCGCGAGTCCGGCCTGCTGCCGGCCCTCCTCGAGCTCGTCCCCGGAGATGCGCCGGCGTACGGCGGGCCCAGGCCCACGCTCCAGCAGCACTCCGGCGCCGACGCGTTCGATGACGGCAACGCCGGCGCCGACGACTCGGACGGGATCGCGCACATCGACGACCTCGACGGTGACGCACTCATCGAGCTCGCCCTGCGCGACGCGGCCGCCTGACGCACGGGCCCGCGTCCCCCGCCCCGCCGCCCCCGGCCCCGCCCCCGTCCAGAGAGGGACCCCACCGATGGCCATGTCCTCCGAGAAGCTCATGGAGGCGCTGCGCACCTCGCTCAAGGAGACCGAACGCCTGCGCAGGCGCAACCGGGAGCTCGCCGCGGCCGCGCACGAACCCGTCGCCGTCGTCGGGATGGCCTGCCGCTACCCCGGCGGGGTGGACTCGCCGGAGGGGCTCTGGGACCTGGTCGCCGCCGGGCGGGACGCCGTGGCGCCCTTCCCGCGGGACCGGGGCTGGGACCTGGAGGGGCTCTACGACCCGGACCCCGAAAACCCCGGCACCACCTACTGCGACCGGGGCGGGTTCCTCTCCGGCGCCGCCGACTTCGACGCCGCGTTCTTCGGGATCCCGCCCCGCGAGGCCGTCGTCATGGACCCCCAGCAGCGGCTGCTGCTGGAGACCTCGTGGGAGGCGCTGGAGCGTACCGGCCTGGATCCGCGCTCCCTGGCCGGCACCGGCACGGGCGTGTACGTCGGCGCCGCCCACGCCTCCTACGCGAGCGACCCGGACCGGGTGCCGGAGGGGTCGCACGGCTACCTGCTCACGGGCAGTGCGGACGCCGTGCTGTCCGGCCGGATCTCGTACGCCCTCGGTCTCGAAGGGCCCGCCATGACGGTGGAGACGGCCTGTTCGTCCTCGCTGGTCGCCCTGCACCTCGCGGTGACGGCGCTGCGGCGCGGCGAATGCCGCCTGGCGCTGGCCGGGGGCGTCGCGGTCATGCCGGACGCCGCCGCGTTCGTGGAGTTCTCCCGGCAGCGGGGCCTGGCCGCCGACGGCCGCTGCAAGGCCTTCTCGGCCGACGCCGACGGCACCGGGTGGGCGGAGGGCGTCGGCGTCCTCGTCCTGGAGCGGCTCTCCGACGCCCGCAGGGCGGGCCGCACCGTCCTCGCCGTCATCCGCGGCTCCGCCGTCAACCAGGACGGCGCCAGCAACGGCCTGACCGCCCCCAACGGCCCTTCCCAGCAGCGGGTCATCCGCCAGGCCCTCGCCGACGCGGGCCTGGAACCGCAGGACGTGGACGCCGTCGAGGCGCACGGCACCGGCACCCGCCTCGGCGACCCCATCGAGGCGCAGGCACTGCTGGCGGTGTACGGGCAGGGCCGGCCCGAGGGCAGGCCGCTGCGGCTCGGCTCGCTCAAGTCGAACATCGGTCACGCGCAGGCAGCCGCCGGGGTGGGCGGCGTCATCAAGACCGTCCAGGCCCTGCGCCACGGGCTGCTGCCCCGGACCCTGCACGCCGACGAACCCACCCCGCACGTCGACTGGACGGCGGGCGGCGTACGGCTGCTGACGGAGCCCGTCCCCTGGCCGGCCGGCGCCCGGCCGCGCCGGGCCGGCGTCTCGGCCTTCGGAGTGGGCGGCACCAACGCGCACGTCATCCTGGAGGAGGCACCCCCCGCGCCGGCCCCCGCCCCGGCCCCCGCCGGCCCCGAAGCGGCACCGGCCGTGGCCCTGCCGCTCGTGCCGTGGTTCGTCTCCGGCCACTCCGAACCCGCGCTGCGCGCCCAGGCGGCCCGGCTGCGCGAGCACCTCGCCGACGCCCGCCCCAGTGCCCTCGACACCGGCCTCTCCCTCGCCGCCACCCGTACCGCCTTCGCCCACCGCGCCGTCGTCCTCGGCGCCTCCTACAGCGACCTCGCCCGCGGCCTGGACGCCCTCGCCGACGGCACTGCCTCCCCCTCCGTCGTGCACGGCGTACGCCACCGCGAGGCGAAGACCGCCTTCCTGTTCACCGGGCAGGGCAGCCAGCGCCCCGGCATGACCCGCGAACTGCACTCCGCGCACCCGGTGTTCGCCGCCGCCTGGGACGCCGTCGCCGAACGCCTCGACGCCCACCTGGAACGCCCGCTCGCCGCCGTGCTCGACGCCGGACCCGGCACCCCCGACGCGGCGCTGCTGCACCGCACGAAGTACGCGCAGGCCGCGCTGTTCGCCGTCGAGGTGGCCCTGTTCCGGCTGCTGGAACACTGGGGCATGCGGCCCGACGTCCTGCTCGGGCACTCCGTCGGCGAGATCGCCGCCGCGCACGTCGCCGGCGTACTCGGACTCGACGACGCCTGCGCCCTCGTCGCCGCCCGCGGCCGGCTGATGGACGCACTGCCGCCGGGCGGCGCCATGCTGTCCGTGCGGGCCGCCGAGGAAGAGGTACGGGAACTGCTGGCCGCGCACCCGGGCGCTGTGGACGTCGCCGCCGTCAACGGCCCCCGGTCGGTGGTCGTCTCGGGCGCCGAGCAGGCCGTCGAGTCCGTCCGGGCCCGGCTGGAGGAGCGGGGGAGGAAGACCAAGCGGCTCACCGTCAGCCACGCCTTCCACTCGCCGCTCATGGAACCGGTCCTGGCGGAGTTCCGCGACATCGCGGACCGGCTGGCCTACCACGCCCCCCGCATCCCCGTGATCTCCAACGTCACCGGCCGCCGCGCCGCCGGGCAGGACCTGCGCACCGGCGCCTACTGGGCCCGGCACGTCCGCGCGGCCGTCCGCTTCGCCGACGGGGTGCGCGCCGCCCGCGGCCTGGGCGCCGAGACCTTCGTCGAACTCGGGCCCGACGGCGTGCTGTGCGCCATGGCCGAGGACGTGCTCGCCGAGCCGGCCGCCTCCGCGGCCGGCGCCGACGGGGCACCCGTTCTGGTGCCCGTACTGCGCCGCGGCCGCCCCGAGGGCGAGACCCTGCTGCGCGCCGTGGCCGTCGCCTCGGCCCGGGGCGCCGCCCTCGACCGCGCCCGCCTCTTCGAGGGCACCGGCGCCCGCCCGGCCCCGCTGCCGGTGTACGCCTGGCAGCACCGCCGGTACTGGATCGCCCCCGCCGGGCGCGGCAGGGCCCGCACCGGCGCCCGCCGCTACGGGGTCACCTGGCGGCCGCTGCCCGCGCCGGCCGCGCCGCCCGCCCGCCTCGACGGGACGTGGCTGATCGTGGAACCCGCCGGGGGCGCCGCGCCGGCCGCCGAGGCCGCCGAGCGGGCCCTGACCGCCCGCGGCGCCTCCGTCCGCCGGCTGCCCCTGGACGCCGACCGGGCCGACCGGGCCGCCGTGGCCGCGCTGTTCGACGCGGCCGCCTTCCCCGACGCGTACGGCGACGGCCCGGCCGGCGTCCTGTCCCTGCTGGGAACCACCGAGGACGAGGGGTCCGAGCTGGTCCCGGCCGCAGTCCGGGCCACCCTGCACCTGGTGCAGGCCATGGCGGACAAGGCCCCCACCGCCCGCCTCTGGTGCGCGACCCGGGGCGCCGTCGCCGTGGCCGACGGCGACCGGCCCCGGGCCGCCGGCGCCCAGCTGTGGGGCCTCGGCCGGGTGGCGGCCCTCGAACTCCCCGCGCACTGGGGCGGCCTGGTCGACCTGCCCGGGGCGGACCCCGCGGACGAAGCCGACTGGCGGCTGCTCGTAGACGCGCTCGGCGGCCCCGAGGACCAGGTGGCCGTCCGCTCCGGCCGCGCCCACGGCCGCCGGCTCACCCCCGCCCCCGCACCCCGCGCCGGGCAGGGCCCGTACCGCCCGCACGGCACCGTCCTGGTGACCGGCGGCACCGGGGCGCTCGGCGGACACCTGGCCCGCCGGCTCGCCGCCGAGGGCGCCGCCCACCTGCTCCTCGTCGGCCGGCGCGGCCGCCGGGCCCCGGGCGCCGCCGAACTGGAAGCCGAACTCCTCGCCCTCGGCGCCAAGGTGACCTTCGCGGCCGCCGACCTCGCGGACCGGGACGCGCTCGCCGCCCTGCTGGAGCAGGTACCCGCCGACGCCCCGCTGACGGCCGTCTTCCACGCCGCGGGCGTCCCGCAGGTCAGCCCCCTGACCGAAGCCGGCGCCGAGGTCTTCGCCGACGTCTACGCGGGCAAGGTGGCGGGCGCCCGCCACCTCGACGAGCTGACCCGGCCCCTCGCCCTGGACGCCTTCGTCCTGTACTCCTCGGGGGCGGGCGTCTGGGGCAGCGCCGGACAGTGCGCGTACGCCGCGGCCAACGCCGACCTCGACGCGCTCGCCCTGCGCCGCCGCGCCGAGGGCCTGCCCGCGACCTCCGTCGCCTGGGGCCTGTGGGGCGGCGGCGGCATGGGCGACGGCGCAGGGGGCGGCTACCTGCGGCGCAGGGGCGTACGGCCCATGGACCCGCAGGACGCGCTGACCGGGCTGCTGCACGCCGTCGCGGCGGGCGAGGCCAACCTGACGGTCACCGACACCGACTGGGAAGCCTTCGCGGACGGCTTCACCGCCTACCGGCCCAGCCCGCTGATCTCGGACCTCGTGCCCGCGGCGCGCCCCGTCGGGGACCACACGCCGTCCGCCGCCCCTGCCCCCGCCGCCCGCGACCCGCGCCGCGAAGTGGCCGCCCTGCCCCCGGCGGAGCGCCCCGGCGCCGTCCTGGCCCTGGTGCGCACCGAGGCCGCCACCGTCCTCGGCCACGACACCCCCGAAGAGGTCGAGACCGATACGCCGTTCCTGCTCCTCGGCTTCGACTCGCTGGCCGTCACCCACTTCCGGCGCGCCCTGAACTCCGTCACCGGACTCGACCTGGACGCCGAGACCCTCTTCACCCACGACACCCCTGCCAAGCTCGCCGCCCGCCTGCTGGAACTCCTGCAAGACGGCGAAGGCCCGGGCGGCGACGGACGGGAGGCCGGGGAACGGAGCGGTACCGGCGCGGGCACGCTCGTCACGCTGTACCGGGACGCCCTCGCCGGCGGCAGGGTGGCCGAGGCGGTCGACGCGCTCGGCGCCGTCGCCGCGCTGCGCCCCGTCTTCACCCGGGACCGGCCCCACCCGCTCACACCGGTCCCGCTCGCCCCCGCACCCGACGCCGGGGCCCCCGGCCGGCCGCTGCTCATCGCGGTCAGCGGCACCGCCGCGGTCTCCGGCCCCATGGAGTTCGCCGCCTTCGCCGCCGCCCTGGCCGGACACCGCCCCGTCGTCGCCCTTCCCCAGCCCGGGTTCCGGCCCGGGGAACCGCTCCCCGACTCCCTCGACGCCCTGTGCGCGGCCCACGCCGCGGCCGTCACCCGGCTCGCCGCGGGCCGCCCGTACGCGCTGATCGGCCACTCCGCCGGCGCCAACGCCGCCCACGCGCTCGCCCGGCACCTGGAGCACACCGGCCCCGGACCCGCCGCCCTCGTGCTGGCCGACGTCTACACCCCGAGCGCGCCCGGAGCCATGGGCGTCTGGCGGGACGTCATGCTCCGCTGGGCGATGGACCGTACGCCCGTACCGCTCGACGACACCCGGCTGACCGCGATGGGCGCCTACCACCGGCTGCTGCTCGACTGGACCCCGCGGCCCACCCGCGCCCCCGTCCTGCACCTGCGGGCCACCGACCCGATGGCCGCCTGGAGCGACCCGCACCAGGACTGGCGCTCCGTCTGGGACTTCGCGCACACCGTCGCGGACGTCCCCGGCAACCACTTCACCATGATGACCGAGCACGCCCCGGCCACCGCCCGCGCCGTCGACGCCTGGCTGGACGCGCTGCCCGGCGGCGACCGATGACGAGGAGCCCCATGACCCCACCCGTGCCGACCTCACCGCCGGTGGCCGCCGAGTCCGGCCGGGACACGGCCCGCCGGGCCCGTGCCAACCAGTTCGCCCGCGCCGCCCAATGGTTCGCGGGCATCACGGGCGACCCGTACGGGCTGATCCTGCGCGCCGGAACCGACGACCCGCGCGCCTTCGAAGAGCGCGTGCGGGCCCTGGGCCCGCTGCACCACAGCCTCCCGCTGGACACCTGGGTGACGGCCGACCACGCCGTCGCCCGGGAGGTCCTGCGGAACCCGGCCTTCGACGGGCCCGCACCCGCCGCCGGCAGCCCCGGCGACGACCCGCTCCCGTACCGCAGCACCGCCTTGGCCCTCGACCGGGCGACCGCCGCCCGGCTGGCCCCGCTCACCGCCTTCGGCGGCCCGCTGCTGCGCGTCCCGGACGCCCGGGGCGCCGAGGAGCGGGCCGCGGCGCACGCCCGGGCGCTCCTGGCCGGACTCGGCGGACGCTTCGACCTCGCCGAGGACTTCGCGCGCCCCCTGATGGGCCCCGTACTCGCCGGACAGCTCGGCCTGCCCGAGTCCGAGCACGCGGAGTTCGCCCGCCTCCTGCCCGGCTGCCGGTCCGCCCTCGACGGCCTGCTCTGCCCGCAGACCCACGCCACCGCACGGGCCGCCGAAGCCGCCGAACAGGCCGTGCACGCCCTGCTCGTTCGCGCCCTCGGCGGGACGGACGCCGATGCGGCGCGGGCCTGCCAGGTGGTGGCCGTCGGCGCCGCCGAAGCCGCCACCGTCCTCCTCGTCAACGCCGTCCGCGCCCTGCTCGTGGAGCCGGGCGGCTGGCAGCGGGCCGCGCACGCCCCGGCCGCGGCCCGGGCGGCCGTCGAGCACGCCCTGCGCGTCGCACCGCCCGTACGGCTGGAGACCCGGGAGGCCCGCACCGGCGTCACCCTCGCCGGCACCCCGCTACCGGCCGGGGCCCGGGTGACCGTCCTCGTCGCCGCCGCGGGCCGCGACCCGCGGGCACCCGGGGACGCCGGACCCCTCGCCCTGCCCCGCGACCTGCACTTCGGGCTGTCCGCCCACCTCGTCAGGGCGAACGCCCGCGGCGCGCTGCGGGTCCTCGCCGAGACCCTGCCCGACCTGCGCACCGCCGGCGACGAAGTGACCCGCCCGCGCTCACCGGTGCTGCGCGCCCCCGCCCGCTTCCCGGTCGCCACGACCGGCTGAACCGGCCCGGCCGAACCGGTCCGACCGCCCGCCCGCCCACCGTCACGAGGGCCCCGAGGGGGAGACGACGTCATGCGCGTCCTGATCACGTGCTTCGCGCACAACACCCACTACTACAACCTGGTGCCGCTCGCCTGGGCGCTGCGCGCCGCGGGACACGAGGTCCGGGTCGCCAGCCAGCCCGCGCTCACCGAGGTGATCAACGGCTCCGGGCTGACCGCCGTACCCGTCGGCGACCTGGACTCCATCGCCGAGCTGATGACCCGGATCGGCGGCGACCCCACCCCCTACCAGCAGGGCCTGGACTTCGCGCAGACCCGCGGCGGCCCGCTCGGCTGGGAACACGCCCTGGGGCAGCAGACGATGATGACGGCCATGTCGTTCGCGCCGCTCAACGGCGACACGACCATCGACGACCTGGTGGACTTCGCCCGCGCCTGGCGGCCCGACCTGGTGCTGTGGGAGCCGTTCACCTACGCGGGACCGATCGCCGCGCACGTCGTGGGCGCCGCCCACGCCCGCGTCCTGTGGGGCCCGGACGTCATCCTCGCCGCCCGCCGCCAGTTCCTCGCACTGCGCGGCCTCCAGCCCGAGGAGCGGCGCGAGGACCCGATGGCCGAATGGCTGACCTGGACCCTGGAGCGGTACGGGGCCACCCCCGGCGCCGCCGCGGTCGAGGAGGTCATCGCCGCTCACGCGAGCATCGACCCGGCGCCCGCGGGCCTGCGCGTGCCCGTACCGGGCGAGGTGCTGCCGATGCGCTACGTCCCCTACAACGGCCCCTCGGTCGTGCCCGACTGGCTGCACGCGCCGCCCGCCCGGCGCCGGGTCTGCATCACCCTCGGCGTCTCCGCGCGCGAGACGTACGGCCGCGACGCCGTCCCCTTCGAGGAACTGCTGCACGCCCTCGGCGACGTGGACGCCGAGATCGTCGCCACCCTCGACGCCGGCCAGCTGCGGGACCGCGAGGGCCTGCCCGCCAACATCCGGGCCGTCGACTTCGTACCCATGGACGTGCTGCTGCCGACCTGCGACGCGATCGTCCACCACGGCGGCGCGGGCACCGGCTACACCGCGACCCTGCACGGCGTGCCGCAGGTCATCGTCGGCTCGCTGTGGGACGCCCCGCTCAAGGCCGAACTCCACGCCGAGCAGGGCGCCGGCATCGACCTGCCGCCCGAGAAGCTCGACGCGGCCTCGCTGCGCGCCGCGGTCGTCCGGGCCCTCACGGACCCCTCGCTCGCCGCGGGCGCCCGCCGCCTGCGCGAGGAGATGCTCGCGGCCCCGTCCCCCGCGGCCCTCGTCCCCGCCCTGGAACGCCTGGCGGCGCGCCACGGCCACGCCCCCCACCCCAGCCAAGGAGACCCGAAGTGACCACCACCGACCTGCGCCCCGACCAGGGCTACACGGGCGGCGCCGCCCGCCTCTACGACCTCGTGCACCAGGGCAAGGGCAAGGACTACGCCCGAGAGGCCGCCGACCTCGCGGCCCTGGTCACCGCCAAGGTGCCCGGCGCCCGCAGCCTGCTCGACGTGGCCTGCGGCACCGGACTCCACCTGGAGCACCTCGGCGGAGCCTTCGACACCGCCGAAGGCCTGGAGCTCTCCCCCGACATGCGGGAGATCGCCCGGCGCCGCAACCCGGCCGCGACCGTCCACCCCGGCGACATGCGCGACTTCGCGCTCGACCGCACCTACTCCGCCGTCACCTGCATGTTCAGCTCCATCGGTCACATGCGCGACCAGGGCGAACTCGACGCGGCGCTCTCCCGCTTCGCCGCCCACCTCGACCCCGCGGGCGGGGTCGTCGTGGTCGAGCCGTGGTGGTTCCCCCGGACGTTCACCCCCGGATTCGTCGGCGCGTCCATCGTCGAGGCGGAGGGCAAGACCATCTCGCGGGTCTCGCACTCGCGCCTGGAGGGCGACGCCACCCGCATCGACGTCCACTACCTCGTCGCCGAACCGGGCCGGGACATCACGCACCTGTCCGAAACCCACCTGATCACGCTCTTCGAGCGCTCCGCCTACGAGCGGGCCTTCGAGCGGGCCGGCCTGGACGTGGAGTTCCGGGAGGGCGGCCCGTCCGGCCGCGGCCTGTTCATCGGGCTCCGCGGCTGACCCCGCCCGCGCCCGCACCGCCCGCACCGGGCTGCGACCGGCGCCCGGGTCGCGGACCGGCGGGAACCCGGTCCTGGAACGCCTGGGCCCCGGTCCAGGACCGCTCGGGTGCCGCCGGAGGATCCGGGCCGCCGGGAGCACCCCACGGGGACCCGGCGGCCCGTGGGACGGGCCCCGCACCACCGCCTCGGGGGGCACACGAGCCCGGCTGGAACCGGGGGCAGGTCCGGTCCAAGGTGGCGCGGCCACTGCCCGGAGCCCTGCTCCGCACCGCCCGCGGTGGCCAGCTCACCACCCCCTCCGGACGCCGTCCGGGCGCCCCCGTGTCCGGTTGACGCACGTTCAGCACGGAAGTTACGTTCCCCGGCACCTGAGGTTCCGTCCTATTTGACCGTTGGGGGCAGCAATGACGGGGGAGTCTGCGACCCTCCTGAGCCACACAGAAGAGGACGTCCTGCGCGTCCTGGAACTCCTCGCGAGCGAGGCACCCGCCCGCTCCTACGACGAACTCGTCGCCCGTGCCCGCAGATCGGGCGACGCCCCCCGGGCCGAACGGCTGGAACGCGCCAGGAGCCTGGCCCTGGAGGTCAGCGGGCTCTTCGAACGCCGCAGCCGCCGCGAGGCCGAACTGGCCTCCCTCGTGGACGCCGCCCGCGACCTCACCCGGCCCGACAGCCCGGACGCGACCCTGCGCCTGATCACCCGCCGGGCCCGGCTCATGCTGAACACCGACCTCGCCTGCACCGTCCTGCTGGACGAGGACAGCGGAGACGGCGTCGTCAGCACCGCCGACGGCGCGGTCAGCGCCCTCACCGTCGGCTACCGCGTCCCCGCCGACGCCGGGCCGGCCGCCGCCCCCGGCGAACAGCCCGCCCCGTTCTGGACCGCCGACCACCTCGGCGACGGCCCGCCCACCCCCGCCGGCGCGCTCGAGGAGGTGCTGCACGCCGAGTCCCTGCACGCCGTGCTCGGGGTGCCGCTGCGCGCCGACGACCGCCACCTGGGCCACCTGTACGTCGCCGCCCGCGGCATCCGCCACTTCACCCCCGACGAGGTCGCGCTCATGTGCTCCCTCGCCGACCTCGCCGCCGTCGCCATCGGCACCGCCCGGCACCTGGCGGACGTCCACACCGCCAACACCGAACTGGCGGAGTCCGCAGCCCGCGTCCGCGCCTCGCTCGGCGCCGCCCTGCACGCCAACAGGGTCCAGGACGAGCTGGTCCGGCTCGTCCTCGACGGCGCCGGACTCGACGAGCTGCTCGCCCGCGCCGCCACCGAACTCGGCGGCGGCCTCGCCGTGCAGGGCCAGGGCGGCGAGCGCCTCGCCGAACACGGCCGCACCCCCCGCCCCGACCCCGCGGAACTGGCCCGCGTACGGCTGGACGCCGCCGCCACCGGCATCGCCTGCCCCCTGGCCGACGGCACCTGGGTACTGCCGCTGTCCGTCCGCTCCGAAGACGTCGGCTGCCTGCTCTTCCATCCCGAGGACGCCACCGCCGTACCGGGCGAACAGATCCTGCTGTCCTACGCCCGCACGGTCTCCCTGCTCCTGGTCACGCAGCGCTCCACCGCCCTGGAGGGCCAGGTCCGCGACGACCTGCTGGCCGACCTGACCACCTGGGACGGTCCCGCCGACCGGGTCGTGGAACGGGCCGGCCGGTTCGCCGCCGAACTGCACCGCCCGCACGTGGTGGTCGTCGCCCACGCCCGGACCGGCGCCGCCGAACTCGTCGAGAGCTGGGCCACCGGCTACGCCCGCCGCCACCGCGGCATGAAGACCGTGCAGGGCGACCGGCTGGTCCTGCTGCTGCCCGGCGAGGACGCCGCCGCCCGCGCCCGCGAAGTGCGCACCGAACTCGCCCGCGCCACCGGCGCCCAGGTCACCGCCGGTTCCTGCGGGCCCACCCGGGGCGCCGACGGCGTCCACCCCGCCTACCGGGAAGCGGTGCGCTGCCTGGAGGCCCTCACCGCCCTCGGCGGCTCCGGCCGCTCCGCCGACGCCGCCGAACTCGGCTTCCTCGGCATGCTGCTCGCCGAGGAAAACGATGTCACCGGATTCGTCGAGCGGACCCTGGGACCCCTGCTCGACCACGACGCCGAACGGTTCGGCAACCTCGTGGAGACCCTCCAGGGCTGGTTCATGGCCGCCGGCAGCCCCACCCGCGCCGCCGAGCTGCTCTACGTCCACCCCAACACGGTCTCGCGCCGCCTGGAGCGCATCACCCAGCTGCTCGGCCGGGACTGGCAACACCCCGACCGGGCACTGGAACTCCAGCTCGCCCTGCGACTGCGACGGGCCCGAACCTCCCTCGGCCCCGAGCCCGCCGGCCCCCCGTCACCATAGGGACCGCCTCCGGCGCGGCGGCGCCGCGGTGGGCCCCCGAGGCCAGCATCCGCTCGGCGTGCGCCAGCGACACCAGCGTGGCGTGCCGGTGCCAGCCGTGGTACGAACGCCCCTCGAAGTCCAGCGCCCCCACCGCCAGCGCGGTGCGGCGGAAGTCGGCGTCCGCGCGCCCGACCAGCCTGCCCAGTCCCAGCAGCGTCCCGCGGCCGGCCCCCGCCATGTTCGTCAGCCACAGCTCCGACACCTCCCGGCTGTCCGGCGACCACACCCCGACCAGCGTCAGCGGCGCCGGGGCCACCGGCCCGCCCGGCAGCCGCACCGGCAGCAGCGCCACCATCGAGGTCTGCGGCAGCGCCGGCCCGGCCGGCTCGAACCACTCCACCGGCCGCCGCTGGGAGCGGGCCAGCTCCGCGAGCAGGGCCGCCGAACCGGCCGCGACCCGGCTCCGCCCCGCCGACAGGTTCGGGGCGAGCAGCCCCGTACCGCCGCCGATCCGCAGCAGGAACGACAGCCCGGCCCCCGAGAGGGCCTCCAGCAGCGCCGGCACCGCTTCCTCCCGGGCGTCGGCCACCACGGGCGCCGCCGACACGCCCCACCCGGCCGTCTCCAGTGCCATGTCCACGGCCGGCGTCCGCGCCACACCCTCGTCCACCGAGTCGGGTATCGCCGCGCGCCGGCGCATCTCCGCGTCGTCGAGCCAGTCGCCGCTCAGCGACAGCCGCCAGTTCACCGGCACCGCCGCCGCGCCCGAAGCCAGCCACAGCCCGTACCCGTGCTGGCTGTTGACGACCTGGCCCAGCTGTGGAACGAACCTGCGGCCCACACCCACCGAATGCCGTCCCGTCTTCGGGATCACCAGCGGCCGCACCACCCACGCCCGGGGCGCCAGCAGCCGGTCCAGCCCGCAGGCGAGGCGTGCGCGCAGCGGCGACCAGTCCCAGGTCGAACAGCTGATGAAGTGGTGCAGACTCTGCTCCGCGGCCCGCTCGTCCGTGCTGGCGGCCAGGTTGCGCATCGTCTTGCGGCCGGGCGCGGTCAGCAGCCCGTCGACGTACAGCTCGCCCTTGTGCCGCTGGTCCCGGCGGCGCAGCGAACCCAGTACGGACGCACGGAGCGCCCGGGCCTCGGCGGCTGGATCACGCGGCAGGGCTTCGGCTTCCTCCGCCGGGCGGATGGCCCTCATGACGCTCCTCGGGGTCGGCGCCCCGAAACGCGCTGGCCGGGGGCGGTTCACTGGATCCCCTCCACCGTCCCGGCACCGGCAGCCACCGGCCAGGTCGGCCGGAAACACACTTCCCGCCCGCTCGCCGCTCCCGCACCGGACCGCCCCGCCGCCGTCCCGGGAGCGCCCGCGGGTGGTGACCGCGCCACCACCCGCCGCCCCCGGCGGGCCGCTGCGGACCCGTTCCCGGCGCTCCGCGGGCCGCCCGGCACGCCGCCGCGACCGGTGGATCCCGCTCCCCGCAGGGCATCCGGCCCCCGCGCGGGCCCGCCGCGAAGAGTGTGACGGGCGGACCTCGTCCCCGGGCCGGATCTCGGGAAGCGTGGAGAGGCGCGCAGGTGGCGCCCGTTTTGTCGCACGAACCCCAGGAGAGACGCATGCTGTCCCGCAGGCCAGGGAGGCGAATACCCCGCCTCCGCACCAGATTCCGGACCGGCGGGCGCCCCGTCCGCACCTCGCGCCTGCTCGCCGTCGGCGTCGTACTGCTGTGCACCGGCGGCCTGCTCACCGCGGGCACCGCCGAGGCCGCGACGCCCGCGCCCGAAGGCACCGCCCGGGTCCGGTCCCTGGTCGCGCGGATGACCCTGGACGAGAAACTGTCCTTCGTCCACTGGACGGCAGGCCCCGAAGGCGGCCCCCTCGCCAAGGGCGTCGGCTACCTCCCCGGCGTGCCGCGCCTGGGCGTCCCCCCGCTCCAGGTCTCCGACGGCCCGACCGGCGTGCGCATCAACGGCGCCCGCTCCACCGCGCTGCCCACCCCCACGGCGCTCGCCGCCACCTTCGACGACTCCCTCGCCACCGCCTACGGCAAGGTCCTGGGCCACGAGGGCCGCGCGCTCGGCCAGGACGTCGTACTCGGCCCGATGGTCAACACCATCCGGGTGCCGTACGGCGGCCGCAACTTCGAGACCTTCAGCGAGGATCCGCTCGTCACCGCCCGCACCGCCGCGGCCGAGATCAAGGGCACCCAGAGCCAGGGCCTGATGTCCACGGTCAAGCACTTCGCGGGAAACAACCAGGAGAGCGACCGCTTCACCGTCGACGCCTCCATCGACGAACAGACCCTCCAGGAGATCGAGCTCCCCGGCTTCCAGAGCGCCGTCGACGCCGGCGCCGCCGCCGTCATGTGCTCCTACAACGGCGTCAACGGCGCCCACTCCTGCAGCAACGACCAGCTGCTCCAGAAGGTCCTGCGCGAACAGTGGGGCTTCCGGGGCTGGGTGATGTCCGACTGGCTGGCCACCCACGCCACCACCGACCTCACCAAGGGCCTCGACCAGGAACTCGGCCTGGAGATGGGCAAGCCCACCGACCCCGTACCCGACTCCAAGTACTTCGGCGCCTCCCTGCGCACCGCACTGCGCAACGGCACCGTCCCCGAGGCCGCCCTCGACCGCTCCGTCACCCGCGTCGTCACCCAGATGGAACGGTTCGGCCTCCTCGACGCCCCCGCTCCCCAGCGGCCCGTGCGCGACGCGCAGGCCGGCCGGGACACCGCCCGCCGGATCGCCGAGAACGGCGCCGTCCTGCTGCGCAACACCGCCGTCGGCGGCCGCCCCGCCCTGCCGCTCACCGGGGCCGCCGGCACCGACCTCGCCGTCATCGGGGACAGCGCCCTGCGCCCCAAGGTCTCCGGCCTCGGCAGCGCCCACGTCGTACCCGACGCGGCCCGGGCACCCCTGGAGGCCCTGCGCGAACGCGCCGGCTCCGGAGCCTCCGTACGGTACGAACCGGGCGTCGACCGGCTGGGCAGCCCGCTGCCCGCCGAGCAGCTCAGCCCCGCCTTCACCAACGGCAAGCAGCTCGACGCCGGCGGCGACCGCGCCTTCTACGACGGCACCCTGACCGTTCCCGCCGACGGCGACTACCGCCTCGGCCTGCGCGTCGACGGCGGCCTGGCCGTCCTGCAGATCGAGGGCCAGGACCCCGTCTACGCCGCCGACTCGTTCAGCGAGACCACCAGCGTCGTGCTGCGGCTCACCCGGGGCGCCCACAAGCTCTCCATGAGCGGCTGGGCCTGGCCCGACCGCCCGCTGTCCGTGGACCTCACCTGGGTCACCCCCGAGCAGGCCGCCCGCGACATCCAGCGCGCCGTCGCCGCCGCGTCCGCCGCGAAGACCGCCGTCGTCTTCGCCCAGGACGAGGGATCCGAGGGGTACGACCGGCCCTCCCTGTCCCTGCCGGACGGGCAGGACGCGCTGATCGCCGCCGTGGCCGAGGCCAACCCGAACACCGTCGTCGTCCTCAACACCGGCTCCTCGGTGCTGATGCCGTGGCTCCCGCGCACCGCCGCCGTCCTCGACATGTGGTACCCCGGCCAGGAAGGCGCCCAGGCCACCGCCGCCCTGCTGTACGGGGACGCCAACCCCAGCGGCAAGCTCACCCAGACCTTCCCCGCCGCCGAGGACGCCCACCCGATGGCCGGCCACCCCGAGCGGTTCCCCGGAGTCGACGGCAAGCAGCAGTACGGCGAAGGCATCCACGTGGGCTACCGCTGGTACGACCAGCAGGGCGTCACCCCGCTGTTCCCGTTCGGCCACGGCCTGTCCTACACCGCCTTCGACTACCGCGACCTCGCCGTGGAACGCACCGCCACCGGCGCCGCGGTCCACGTGACGGTGCGCAACACCGGTCCGGTCGCGGGCAAGGAAGCCGTCCAGGTCTACCTCGGCCCCAGCGGCCCCGTCAGCGCCCCGCAGGCGGTCAAGAAGCTGGCCGGCTACACGAAGGTGGCCCTGGAACCCGGCGAGGAGAAGCGCGTCACCGTCCCCGTCGACGCACGGCAGCTCCAGTACTGGAACACCCAGCGGCACGCCTGGCAGAACGCGCCCGGCCCCCGCACGGTCTCCGTCGGCTCCTCCTCGGCGGACATCCGCCTCACGGGCCGCCTCACCCAGTGACCCGTACCCACCCACCCCTTCTGAGAGGAAGCGCATGACCGCAACAGAGCAGCCCAGGACCACCGGCAACCCGGTCGGGACCGCCGCCGCGATCAACGCCGGGGAGGACACCGGGCTGCGCCACGTCGCCGCCCTGTCCACCGAACTGCGGGACGTCGTCGAGGTCGAGCAGCGCCAGGTCCGGCTGGAGCGCGTGGTGCTGGTCGGCGTGTGGACCTCTGGCACGGTCGCGGAGGCCGAGAGCTCGCTCGCCGAGCTCGCCGCCCTCGCCGAGACCGCGGGCGCCCTGGTGCTCGACGGAGTGATCCAGCGCCGCGACAAGCCCGACCCGGCCACCTACATCGGCTCGGGCAAGGCGAGGGAGCTGCGCGACATCGTCGCCGCGAGCGGTGCCGACACGGTCGTGTGCGACGGCGAGCTGAGCCCGGCCCAGCTCGTGCGGCTGGAGGAGTTCGTCAAGGTCAAGGTGGTCGACCGGACCGCCCTGATCCTCGACATCTTCGCCCAGCGCGCCACCTCCCGCGAGGGCAAGGCCCAGGTCGCGCTCGCGCAGATGCAGTACATGCTGCCGCGGCTGCGCGGCTGGGGCGCCTCGTTGTCCCGGCAGATGGGCGGCGGCGGCGCCGGCGGGGGCGGCATGGCCACCCGCGGCCCCGGCGAGACCAAGATCGAGACGGACCGGCGCCGGCTGCGCGACAAGATGGCCAGGATGCGGCGCGAGATCGACGAGATGAAGACCGCCCGCGACCTCAAGCGCCAGGAGCGCAGGCGCAACAAGGTCCCGTCGGTGGCCATCGCCGGATACACCAACGCCGGCAAGTCCTCGCTGCTCAACCGCCTCACCGGCGCCGAAGTCCACGTGCAGAACGCCCTGTTCGCCACGCTCGACCCCACGGTGCGCCGCTCCGAGACCCCGGCCGGGCGCACCTACACCCTCGCCGACACCGTGGGGTTCGTGCGGCACCTTCCGCACCAGCTCGTCGACGCGTTCCGCTCCACCCTGGAAGAGGTCGCCGAGGCGGACCTCATCCTGCACGTGGTCGACGGCTCCCACCCGGACCCCGAGTCCCAGATCGAGGCCGTGCGCGCGGTCGTCGGCGAAGTCGGCGGCGCGGGCGTGCCCGAGGTCATCGTGGTCAACAAGGCCGACACCGCGAGCCCCGAAGCCCTGGAGCGGCTGCTGGCGGCCGAACCGGGCGCGGTGGCCGTCTCCGCCCGCACCGGGCAGGGCATCCCCGAGCTGCTGGCCCGCATCGAGGCGGAACTCCCGCACCCCGAGACGCAGGTGGAGGTGGTCATCCCGTACACCGAGGGCCACCTGGTCGCCCGGATCCACGCGGACGGCGAGATCCTCGCCGAGAGCCACGGCGAGACCGGCACCCACCTGCGCGCCAACGTGGATGCGGCCCTGGCCGCGGAGCTCGCGGACTACGTGGCCTGAGCGCCCCCATGACTCCCCGTATTCGCCGGGAAAAACGGCCCGGAGGCCGGTTTTCCCGAAAGGCGGCGGGGCGCCGGCCGAAATGGCCGGAGCAAGGGCCCGGGCCGGTGGCGGGATTCGTTCCCCAGCCGGAAAAGAGGTTCACCACAACCTCGCTCGGGTGTCAGACTAAAGCAGCTCTGGAAAGTGCTCAGGAGGTAACGCATGACTGATACGCCGGAAAACAACGCCGCCGAGACCGATGGCAAGCGCAAGTTCCGTGAGGCTCTGGAGCGCAAGGCACGCACCGCCAGGTCGCAGCAGGCCAATCACGAGGGCCGGCTGAAGCTCAAGGGGTACAACGGACCCAACGGGCAGAACCGCAGCTTCCGCCGCAAGGCGGGCTGAGGGCCGCCCGGCACACCCGAAGGGGCTGCCGCGATCCGATTCCCGTTCGGATCGCGGCAGCCCCTGCTTCGTGTGCGCCATAAGCCCGCTCGCGCATCACCGGAGCATCGCCGGAGTACCGCTTGAGCGGATCGCCGGGGCGCCCGGCCGGTGGGCGTCATCCGGACTTTCCCGCCTTTCGCCGGTCCCCGGTAAAGCGCCGCGAACAAAACCGTTCCCTCGGTTTCCTCTGGCCAGGACCCCCTTCGGGCAGGCCGGCGGGTACGCGTCGCCCCCGGCCCGCGTCACAGAACGTAAGTGGCCTCGTTACGGCCGAGCAGATAGCCGAGCTGTAATCGGTTGAGCGCGCCCAGTTCCTGCTTGATGGCCGCGATGTGCGCCTGGAGAGAGCGCTCACTGATACCGATCCGGCGCGCGATCGCCTTGTCCGAGTAGCCCTCCACGAGCAGTCTGCTGATGGACTCCCGGATGGCGGGGACCACCTCGTCGGCCGCCTTGGCCGCGTGCAGCGGAACGAAGGGAAAGGGCTTGGCCCGGTCCCAGGCCTTGTCGAACGTGTCGCGCAGGAAGCGGATGATGGTGGGTTCGGTAATGGATATGGCCGTCGTGCGTTCCTCGTTCGCCGAAATGAAGGCGACATCGTCGACGATGATGAGCCGGTCGAAGAATTCCTCCAGGGTCCGCACCTGGGCCCCGTATTCGGTGACCGTGCGCACGTAGTCCTTCGTCGCCTCGTCAAAACGTGTGGTGTGCTGATAGAGCGTGCGCATCGAAATGCCCGCCGCGATGTGCCGGCGCACGGATTCCAGCGCTTCCTTCAGTACCGCGCTCGGCCGGGCCCCGTCCGGCTGGGCGGTCAGGATTTCCCTGCGCACCGCGCCCAGCGCCTCGTTGATCGCGGTGGAGATGCTGCTCAGGCCATGCAGGTAGCGCACTCCCGGGCCGACCACCTGCTCGTCCGGGCCGGCCCCGAGCTCCGGGAGGGCGGCCGTGCGCGTGGCCTGCTGGGCGGCTTCCTGGGCCAGCAGGCCGAGGTGCGCTGCGAGTTCCCGCAAGAATGCCTGCGGTTCCCCCTCCACGGGCGCACGCGGCTCCTCAGGTGCCCCGCTTTGTGCGGATTTTACGTATTTGACTACGTCCACACGCCACCCCTGTCTGTCCGGTATGTCGGTGTTTCAGGCTGTTGAGACCCCGTGGGTTCCCGCAATGCGGAAACCGGAGCCATCGTAGGTCTACCTCGGGATCTCCCGGCAGAGGAGATTTGGTCTCGCCGCAGGAACGAACACCGAGAAGGCGCCGGGCGGATCACCGCAGCGGCACACCGGATTCGGACTTCCGTTTCTCGAATGGCCAAAGATGAAAACGACTGAGGGGACTGGGGAAAATGACGGAGAACCAGACGGTTACTCGTGAGGCCGGCCGCGTTACCGGAATCCGCGGACGAGTGGTTCTGGCCGCCGCCGGACTCGCCCTGGCCCTCGGAACGGCGGCCACCGGCATCGCCCAGGGCGCCCTGTCCGACGGATCCGCCACCCACCTGCGCCTCGGCGACGTCGGCTGGAACCACACGAACCCCCACGTCCTCGCAGATGGCGCCGGTGACGTCGGCTGGAACAACCCGCAACCCGGCACCACCCCCGCCCCCCAGCCCGCCAACCCGAGCGACGTTGGCTGGAACTGACCCCTCGCCACCAACCCGTCCTGCACTTCTTCCCCTCCCGCCACCGTCCGACCGGCAAAGGAATGGCTGATCTTCGTGGCTGCGTCCCCCTGGTTCCTGACCTCCGAGACCGCCCCCGCCGATCCCCGCGCCGACGACCGCACCCGCGTCTACTGTTTCCCGCACGCCGGCGGCAACCCCCGCACCTTCCTGGACTGGCAGGACGGCCTGGGCGACGACGCCCGGATCCTCGCCGTGTGCCCGCCCGGCAGGGGCCACCGCTTCCGCGAACCCGCCCCCGCCACCGTCGCGGAACTCGCCGACGGCGCGGCCCTGGCCATCGCCCTCGACGCGGCCCCCGACCGGCCCTTCGTCCTCTTCGGCCACAGCCTGGGCGCGGCCCTCGCCTTCGAGGTCGCCCGGCGCCTCGACGGCGTCCCCGGCCTCGCGGCCCTCGTCGCCTCAGGCTGCTCCGCACCCTCCCTGCTGCCCACCCCCCGCGTGGTCGAGGCGGCCCGGCTGGAGGGCCGGCGGTTCACCGAGGCCGTCGGCTTCTTCGGCGGACTGCCGCCCGAGGTCCTGCACGACGAGGCCGTGCAGGAACTGCTCCTGCCGCACCTCAAGGCGGACTTCGCGATGGTCGCCGGGTACGAGTACCGCCCCGCCCGGCCGCTGGGCGTGCCGATCACGCTGCTCAACGGCATCGACGACCCGCACGTCACCACCGCCTCACTCGCCCCCTGGGCCCGCGAATGCCCGGGAGAGCCGGCCCGCCACTGGGCCGACGGAGGCCACTTCTACTTCGAGGGCCGGCCCCACACCGTCACCGACGTACTGCGCCCGCTGGCCCGCGCCGCCCGCCGGGAGGCCGCAACGCCCGCCCGCGATGAGTACGTTGAGCTGATCTGACCGCAGGCCGACGCACCAGCGAGGACACCGTGAACCACAGCACCGACGCCCAGCAGCCCGACGCCCGGCAGCCGCGGTCCCAGACCCCGGCGTCCCGGACCCCGGAATCCCAGTACGGCCGCGGCGTCGCCTTCCGCGACCTGCACACCGGACCCGCCCCCTTCGTCGTCCCCAACCCCTGGGACGCCGGAACCGCCCGCATCCTCGCCTCCTTCGGCTTCGCCGCCCTCGCCACCACCGGCGCCGGCCTCGCCCACAGCCTCGGCCGCCCCGACGGGGCCAACCAGGTCGGCCGCGCCGAACTCCTCGCCAACGCCGCCGCGATCGTCGACGCCACCGGCCTGCCCGTCACCGCCGACCTGGAGAGCGGCTTCGGCGAGCGCCCCGAGGACATCGCCGAGACCATCAGGCTGGCAGCCGCCGCCGGACTGGTCGGCGGCTCCATCGAGGACTCCACCGGCCGCGACGAGGACCCCGTACGCCCCCTCGGCGAAGCGGTGGAGCGCGTCGAAGCGGCCGTCGAGGCGGCAAAGGGGCTCGACTTCCCCTTCACCGTCACCGCCCGCGCCGAGAACTTCTTCCAGGGCCGGCCCGACCTCGACGACACCATCCGCCGCCTCCAGGCCTACGAGGCCGCCGGCGCCGACGTGCTCTACGCACCCGCCCTGCCCGACGCCGAGGCGATCCGCGCCGTCTGCTCCGCCGTCTCCCGCCCCGTCAACGTCCTGATGGGCGGAGCGCTGAAGCTGTCCGTCGCCGACCTCGGAGCCCTCGGCGTACGCCGGATCAGCACCGGCTCCGCACTGTCCCGCGCCGCGCTCGGCGCCCTCACCCGGGCCGCCCGCGAGATCGTCGAGTACGGCACCTTCGGCTTCGGCGCCGACGCCCTCCCCTACGCCGAGGCCAACGCCCTGCTGGCCGCCCCCGCCCCGACCGCCCCGACCGACGACCGAGAGAGCGATCCGGCACCGTGAGCCTTCCTTCCGCAGCCTTACCCGCGGTCCACCTGTCCGCGCCGCGCTACGTGCTCGGCGAACAGGTGGCCGACCACACGAGCATCGCCAACCTCACCGAACGCGCCCGCCGGTTCAAGATGGCGCCACGCGCCGAACTGTGGGGCTGGGGCAGCATCCGCAGGACCGCCAAGAGCCTGGAGGCCCTCGCCGTCGAGAGCGCCCGCGCGACCGTGGCGGCCGCGGGCGCCGACCCGGCCGGCATCGACGGCCTGATCCTGTGCTCCACCCGCTTCCCCGGCGGCCCGCGCACCCACGGCGGTTTCGTAGAGAAGGTGATGAGCGGCATCGGCCTGGTCGACGCCGCCGTCACCGGCCTCACGCTGAACCGCTGCACCAACCTCCTGACGGGCATCCGCACCGCGCACGCCCTCGTCGCCGCCGGAACGCACCGACGGGTCCTGGTCGTCACCACCGACCGGGTCACCGACGAATCCGTCCGCATGGAGAACTTCGCCCTGTTCAGCGACGGGTCCGCCGCCTGCCTGGTCTCCGCCGAACCCCTCGGCCCGGACGCCTACGAGTTCATCGCCGGCGCCGCCGCCCAGGACCCCGCCTCACTCGACTGGTCCAACGAGATCAGCTCCGAGCTCGCCCGCACCGTCAACCGGCGCATCCTCGACGCCGCCGGGATGAAGATCGACGAGATCGACGGCCTGCTCCACCCCAACCTCTTCAAGCCCCTCATCGCCCTCAAGGAACGCCAGGCCGGCTTCAGCCGGCAGCAGCTCCACCTCGACAACATCACCCGCTTCGGCCACTGCTTCGCCGCCGACCCGCTGATCAACCTCGTGGACCGGGCCACCGCCGGACAGCTGCGCCCTGGCGGCAACTACCTGCTGGCCTCCAGCGTCCCCGGCTCCCGCGTCGGCGTCCTGCTGCGCAAGACCGCACCCGTCACCCCGGACCGGGGGGAGAGCTGAGATGACCACCGCGCCCTCGTTCGACAGCGCCCGCGCCCGCCCCGCGCCCGCCTTCCCGCTGCCCGACCTGACCACCTCGCTGCCCGCGGGGCCCGTCGAGGCGAGCCCGGCCGCCCTCGCCGAGGCCGAGCGGATCACCGCCGCCGCACCCGCCGAGCTCTTCCGCCGGCTGCTCGCCGACCAGGAGAGTGAGAGCGCTCTCCTCGCCGCCCGCCGGGTCCTCACCGCCTTCCTGACCCCGGCCCCGGACGGCGAAGACGACTCGGCCGATGCCGATGCCGATGCCGATGCCGATGCCGATGCCGATGCCGACGCCGTCGCCGCCCACGTCCTGGCCGCCCGCGCCGAACTCGCCGCCGCCCTCACCCCGCTGCGCGACCACGCCGACCCCGAGATCCGCGCCGCCGTGCTGCGCCAGCGCGCCCCCCTCGCGCTGACCGGCGGCTGCTGGCTGGACACCGTCTCGCAGGCCGCCACCCAGCCCGCCGAGATCGTCGGCCGCCTCTTCGGCCAGCACTGGCTGCTCCAGGGCCAGGGCACCGCCGAGGCCGGCCAGCCCGCCCGCCGCCGCCGGGCCCTGGCCGCGCAGGACGTGTACCTGCCCGAGGTGGAGGCCGCCGGCTTCCTGACCGACGCCGGCGCCCGCCCGCTCACCGCCCTGCACGCCGCCTTCCGCGTGGCCCTCTCCCGGCTGCCCGCGTCCTTCCTGCCCGAGGTGGTCGGCGTCCACTACGCCGCCCACGCCCTGGGCATCGACGAACTCCTGCTCGGCGGCGAGCCGATGCTCGCGGAGAGCGACGTACGGCCCCTGCTGGCCGAGTACCTCGCCTTCACCGCGCAGTCCCCGACCGGGCCCGAGGACCGCCGCCGCGCCCTGGCGGCCGTACGCCTCCTCGTCCGCCTGGAGCGCGAACACACCGCCGCCCTGACCGGGCTGGCCCGCTGGCAGGAGGGGCTCTCGCTGGACGACAAGGTCGCCGCGATCGTCGCCCGGCACGCCCCGCACGCCGGCCGCCAGCACCGCGCCGTCCGCCTCGGCACCCGCAAGCTCACCGACTGGCTGGACGACGAACACCTCGACGCGGCCGCCTTCACCGCGGAGTTCCGCACCGCCCGCCAGGTCAGGCCCGCCCGCGACGGCGGCCCCTGCCGCTTCCTGAGGTCCATCAAGTTCGGCGGCCCCATGTTCGGCATCTTCGACGAACGCGAGGCGGCCGTCTTCACCGCCTGGACCCGCTCCATCGCCGCCGGGGAGCCCGCCGGACCCTTCTCCGGCCCCGCCACGGCCGGGGACGACGCCGCCCGCCACTGGAGCGCCCGCCTCGCCGCCGCGCGCCCCGCGGCACTGGTGGCAAGCGAAGGCGGCCCGGCCCCGGACGAGCGGGCCTTCTTCCACCGGCTCGTCAACTTCGAGCGCTACCCGAACGTCCTGCCGCTCGCCCGGGCCCGCGCCGAGGCCGGCCTCGCCGACGCCGAGCTGCTCTTCACGCACGGCGCCGGGGGCCTGCTGACCAACGCCGAGTACTTCGACTACACGCCCGAGGCCCTGCTGGAACGCGTCGAGCGGATCTACTGGGACAAGCTCGTGGACCCCTACGAGCCGCTCACCGAGATCCCCGACCGCGACGAGGTCGTCTTCGAGCAGTCGACGTACGCGCTCGGCAGCCTCATCGACGGCACCTGGGCCCACCGGGTCGCCAACCTCGGCCGCCGCGGCCGGCGCAGCGACGACCTGCTCTTCTCCATCTACGCCGACGAGATGGGCCGCGGCGACATGGCGAAGAACCACATCACGATCATCCACAAGGTCCTCGCCAGCATGGACATGGACCTGCCCCACATCCGGCAGGACGCCTTCCTCGACCAGGGCGACCTGCCCGACCACCTGTACGGCTTCTCCGTCCACCAGGTCTGCCTGTCGCTCTTCCCGGACACCCTCTACGACGAGATCCTCGGCTACAACCTGGGCATCGAGATGTTCGGCCTCGGCGCCATGCGCCTGCACGAGATCCAGAAACTGCGCCGCCACGGCCTCGACGTCTCCTACGAGGAAGCGCACCTGTCGATCGACAACTTCTCGGCGGGCCACGCCCGCCAGTCGGCCGAGATCGTCGTCGCCCACCTCGACGACGTCCGCCGGGCCTCCGGCGGCGAAGCCGTCCAGCGCGCCTGGCGCCGGGTCTGGCGCGGCTACGCCTCCTTCGCCTACTTCGTCGAACACGCCCTGGTCAAGCGGGTGCGCTCGGCGCAGGCCGGTCCCGTCACCGCGCAGGCCACCGCCGCCGACCTGGTCATCTGAGGAGCCCCGCCGTGGAACTGACGACGAGTTTCGACCCCGAGGTCCTCGACCTCCCCTTCTACGACGACGGCCACCGCCGCCTCGCCGAGACCGCCGGGACCTGGTGCGACAGCAACCGCGTCCTGTGGGAGGAGGTGCGGGGCACCGACCCCGCCGCCGCCGGCCGCCGGCTGGTGCGCACCCTCGGCGACGCGGGCTGGCTGGCCGCGCTCGACCCCGTCGCCGGCCCCGCGGAGGACCTGCGCGCCGTGTGCCTGCGCCGCGAGGCCCTCGCCTACGCCGAGGACCTGGCCGACTTCGCGTACTCCATCCAGGCGCTGGCCGCGACGCCGCTGCTGCGGTTCGGCAGCGAGGCACAACAGCGCCGCCACCTGCCGGGGATGGCCGCCGGCACGACGATCGGCGCGTTCGCCGTTTCCGAGCGGGAGGCCGGCTCCGACGTGGCCTCCGTGGGCCTCGAGGCCGTCCGGGACGCGGCGGACGGTTCGTACGTCCTGAACGGGCGCAAGGCCTGGATCGCCAACGGCACCATCGCCGACCTGTTCGTCGTCATCGCCCGCACCGGCCAGGGCCCCGGAGCGCTCGGGCTCACCGCGTTCCTCGTCCCGGCCGGCACCCCGGGCCTGCGGGCCGAGACGATCGACGCGATCGCCCCGCGCTCCTTCGCCCACCTGGCCTTCGAGGACTGCCGGCTGCCCGCCGACGCCGTACTCGGGCGGCCCGGCCGGGGGTTCGTGGTCGCCGTGGACCTGCTGGAGCGCTTCCGCACCACCGTCGGCGCGGCCGCCCTCGGCTTCGCCCGCCGCGCCTTCGACACCGCCCTCGCGCACACCCGGGAGCGGGCGGCCTACGGGCAGACCCTGTTCGACCTCCAGCTCGTCAAGGCCGCCCTGGCCGACATGGAGGTGCAACTGAACGCCTCCGCCCTGCTGGTGGCGCGCGCCGCCTGGGAGACCGACCGGGGCAGCCGCCGGTTCGCCCGGCACTCCAACATCGCCAAGGTGCACGCCACCGAGGCCGCCCAGGGCGTGGTGGACTCCGCCGTGCAGCTGCTCGGCGCGGCGGGCATCGTCCACGGCGGCGTCACCGAGCGGCTGTACCGGCAGATCCGGTCGCTGCGCATCTACGAGGGCACCTCGGAGGTGCTGCGGTTGGCCATCGCGGGCTCGCTCGACATGCGCCGCGCACACCGAGCGGCAGCCTGACCCGTACGTGTTCACCCCGGCAAGGAGCAGGACGTGACCAGCACCACCACCACACCGATCGAGGCGGTCCGCCTCCCGGACCCCTACCCCTTCTACGCGAGCCTGGTGGCCGAGCGCCCCTTCGGCTACGACGAGGCGCTCGGGGCCTGGGTGGCCGCCGACGCGGCCGCCGTGCGGGCGGTGCTGGGCAGCGACGCGCTACGGGTGCGGCCGCCGGCCGAGCCGGTCCCGGCCGGGATCGACGGGACCCCGGCGGGCGAGGTCTTCGGTGACCTGGTGCGCATGACCGACGGTACGACGCAGGGCCGGCTCAAGGCCGTGGTGGTTGACGCCCTGGCCCGCGCCGACACCGGCCACGCGGCCCGCTTGGCCCGGGAGTTCACCCGGGGGGTCCTCGCGGCGGGCGGCGACGTCCCCTACGAGGAACTGATGTTCGCCGTCCCCGCCCGGGTCGTCGCCGCGCTCAGCGGCCTGACGGACGGGGCCGGCCGGGAGGCCGCCCGCGCCATCGGCGACTTCGTCCAGTGCATCCCCGCCACCGCGACCCCCGCCCAGCAGGAGGCCGCGGCCACGGCGGCGGCCCGGCTGCGCGAACTGCTGGCGCCCCGACTCACGGCGCGGGGCGGCGGGCTCCTCGCCGAGCTGGTCCGCGCCGCCGACCGGGCGTCGTGGCCGCATCACGGGCCGCTGCTCTCCAACGCCGTCGGGTTCCTGTCCCAGACCTACGACGCCACCGCCGGCCTGATCGGCAACACCCTGGTCGCCCTCGCCCGGGGGGCGGCCCCGGCGGACCCGGCCGGTACCGAGGCACTGGTCCGCGAGGTGGTCCGGTACGACGCCCCGATCCAGAACACCCGCCGCTTCGCCGCCGGGCCCTTCGTCCACGCCGACTCCAAGGTGCAGCCCGGTCAGCAGGTGCTGGTCCTGCTCGCTGCCGCCAACCGCGACCCCGCCGTCAACCCGGACCCGCACGCGCTGCACCCCGGCCGGGTGAATCCCGCGGTCTTCACCTTCGGCGCATCGGCCCACCGCTGCCCGGGCGAAGCGCTCGCCGTGGCCCTCGCCACCGCCGTCGTCACCGAACTCCTCGCGGCAGGCTGGCCCCCGTCCACCTTCCCCTCGACCCCGGCCTACCGCCCCCTGGCGAACGCCCGCATCCCGCTGGTCTGAGCACCAGTACCCCCTCACACCGCACCCCCGTCACACCGAGCTGGCCGGGGGCCCGCCACCCCCATGCCTCCTGATAGGACAAATCGTACGATGTCGGACACCATTCACCTCTGGATGCGGCACGAGGCCCGCCCCACCGAACGCCGCGCGCCCCTCACCCCCGCCGACGCCGCCCACCTCGTCGCCCAAGGCCTGCGCATCACCGTCGAAGCCAGCGACCAGCGCGTGTTCCCCCTCGCCGACTACACCGCCGCGGGCTGCGCGAGCGCCCCGACCGCGTCCTGGCACGAACAGGCCCCCGACGACGCCTACGTCCTCGGCCTCAAGGAACTCCCCGACGCCCGCACCCCGCTGCGCCACCGCCACGTTTACTTCGGCCACGCCTACAAGGGCCAGGCCGGCGCGGCCGGCCTGCTCTCCCGCTTCACCGCCGGCGGCGGCGCCCTCCTGGACATGGAGTACCTCACCGACGGCTCCGGCCGCCGCGTCGCCGCCTTCGGCTACTGGGCCGGATACGTCGGCGCCGCGCTCGCCGTCCTGCACCGCCGGGGACGGCTCACCACCCCCCTGCGCCCCACGGACCGCCCCGCCCTGGACGCCCTCCTCGCCGCCCCCGCGCCCGAGGACGCGACCGCCGCCCTGGTCATCGGCGCCCTCGGCCGCAGCGGCCGCGGCGCCTGCGACGCCCTCACCACGGCCGGCCTCGCCCCCACCCGCTGGGATGTGGCCGAGACCCGCGAGCTCGACCGCGCCGACCTCCTCGGCCACGACCTCCTGGTCAACACCGTGCTCACCACCGACCCCGTCCCGCCGTTCGTCACCAAGGCCGACCTCGACGACCCCGCCCGGCGCCTGGCCCTGGTCTCCGACGTGACCTGCGACGTCACCTCCGAGTGCAACGTGCTGCCCGTCTACGACGAGACCACCACCTGGGACGAGCCCGTCCGCGCCCTGCGCGAGGACGCCCCCCGCCTCGACCTCATCGCCATCGACAACCTCCCCTCCCTCCTGCCCGTCGAGGCCAGCACCGCCTTCTCCGCCGAACTCGCCCCGCACCTGGCCCGCCTGGCCGAGTGGGACGGCGTCTGGTCCCGCGCCCTGCACACCTTCGAGACGGCCGTCCAGGCCCAGGAGACCCACCATGCCCACTGACGCGACAGCCGCCTCCGGCACCGTCCACTGGATAGGCACCGGCCTGTCCACCGGCCGCTCCGGCCTCTCCCTCGTCTGCGAAAGCGCCGCCCGCGTCGTCCTGTGGGACCGCACCACCGAGCGCGCCGCCGCCCGGCTGGCCGCGCTCGGCCTCACCGGCCGCGCCGAAGTCCGCGCCCTGACCCCCTCCGCCCCGGCCGCCCTCGCGGCCGAGGCGGGCCCGGGCGACGTCATCGTCTCCATGCTCCCGGCCGCCGAACACGCCCCGCTGCTGCGCCTGGCGATCGACCGCGGCGCCCACTTCGCGTGCACCAGCTACGTCTCGCCGGAGCTCGCCGCGCTTGCCGCCGAGGCCGGGAGCACGGCCCGTACGGTCGTCCTCACCGAGGCCGGACTCGACCCCGGCATCGACCACCTGATGGCCCACCACCTGGTCGCGCGGGCCCGCCGGGCCCTCGGCGAGATACCCGCGACCGCCGCGTTCACCTCCTACTGCGGCGGTGTCCCGGCGGTACCCAACGCCTTCCGCTACCGCTTCAGCTGGGCCCCCTACGGGGTGCTCGCCGCCCTCGGCTCCCCGGCCCGGCACATCGAGGACGGCGCCGAGGTGACCGTCCCGCACCCCTGGGAGGCCACCCGGACCCTGGCCCTGGCCGGGGAGGACTTCGAGGTCTACCCCAACCGCGACAGCGTCCCCTTCGTCGCCCAGTACGGCGTCCCGGGCCACTGGAGGCTCGACACCTTCGTCCGCGGCACCCTGCGCAACGCGGGCTGGCGCACCGCCTGGAAGGAGGTCTTCGAGACCGTCGCCGCCGAAGACCCCGCCGCCGTCCGCGCCCTGGCCGCCGAACTCGCCGCCCGTCACCCCACCACCGCCGACGACCGCGACCGCGTGGTCCTCTCCGTCGCCCTGGACGTGCGCACCGCCGACGGCGCCCACTGGCACGGCTCCCACCTCCTCGACGTCACCGGGGACCCGGCCGAGTCCGCGATGGCCCGCTGCGTCTCCCTGCCCCTGGCCCACGGCGTGACCCGCATCCTGGCCGGCGCCCTGCCCGCCGGCCTGGGCCGGGCCGCCGAGGAGCCCGCCGAGACCGACCGCTGGCTCGCCTTCCTCGGCGCCCGGGGCCTCGGCGGCACGTACACCGAATCCTCCGCCCCGGCCCCCGCGGCGATCCCCTCCACCGCCCCGTCAGGAGCCACGGCATGACCACCGCCACCGCGCCCGAAGCCTTCGTCCTCACCGGCGCCTTCCGGGTCGTCTGCCGCAACCCCCGCTACCTGGAGGAGCTCGCCGCCCGCGGCCTGAAGATCCTGCTCATCACCTCCGAGGCCTACCGGGAGAGCGCCGAGACGGCCCGCAAGGACCCCGACCACCCGGCGTTCCTCATCCACGACATCGCCTACGTCGACGGCTCCCTGGACCAGGAGGGCTCGTTCACCCCGGGGTTCGTCGCCCAGGCGCGCGGCTGGCGCGGCCGCTACACCGTACGCGGCGCCTACGCGGTCGGCGAGACCCTCGTCGAGCAGACCGGGCTGCTGTGCGACGCGCTGGGCCTGCCGGGCCCCGGGCTGCGCGCCACCCGGGTCTGCCGCAGCAAGTACCTCCAGCGCTGGTACCTGGAGGAGTTCAGCCCGGCCTCCCTGGTCGTGCCGCCCGGCGGCCGCGAGGACGCCGACCTGGCCGCCCTCGGCTACCCGGTCGTCGTCAAGCCGGCCACCCGCCACTCCAGTTCGGGGGTGGTGGCGGTCGACGGCGCGGCAGCACTGCGCGAGCTGCTGAGGTCGTACCCGGCCCACGAGACGGTGCTGGTCGAGCAGAAGGTCACCGGCCAGGAGTACTCGGTGGAGTCCCTGGTCCAGCACGGCCGGCCCGTCTTCACCTCGGTGACCCGCAAGGAGACCACCGAGTCCGGCGCGCAGACCTTCGTGGAACTCGCCCACTCCGTCCCCAACGCCCGCACGGAGGCCGACGCGGCCCTGCTGGACGCCAACCGCCGGATGCTCGACGCGCTGGGCTTCCGCGACGGCATCGCGCACGCCGAGTGGCGCACCGGCGAGGACGGGCGCCCCTACCTGATGGAGGTCGCCGCCCGCACCCCCGGCGACGGCCTGATGGCCCTCTACCACCTGGCCACCGGGCAGCCGCTGGAGCCGGAGATCATCCGGATCGCCCTCGGCGAACCCGCCTCCTACCCGGCCCCGACCCGCTTCGCCCGCCAGGTCTACCTGGAGCACGGCACCGGCCCCCTCGCCGACGTCACCCTCGACTGGCCGGGCGTACGGCCCCTGTGGGTCGGCGAGTCCGGCATGTGGCCCGAGCTCGCCCCCGGCGGGGCGGACGACCCGGCCGCGCTGCGCGCCCTGTTCGTCCTCAAGGAGGCCGGGGCGCGGCTCGGCCCGCTCGCCAGCTCCGACGACCGGGCGGTGACCTTCCTGATCGACGCGCCGACCCCGCAGGGGCTGGACGAGCTGGAGCAGCGGGTCCGCGGCGCCGTCACCGTCACCACCGACCCGGAGGCCGGCGATGAGCACTGACACCACGGCCGCCGGGCCGGCCGAGGAGACGCCGACGCAGCCGCCGGCCCCGGCGGGCGCCGCACCGGCCACCGTGTGGGCCACCTTCAAGGAGGCCCCGCCCGCCGTCAAAACCGTACTGGCCGGGGTGCTCGTCAACCGGCTCAGCGGCTTCCTCCAGCTCTTCCTCGTCCTCTTCCTCACCGACGCCGGCCACTCCGCGGGCCGCACCGTCATCGCGCTCGGCGTCTACGGCGCGGGCGCCGTCGCCGGCTCCCTCGTCGGCGGCACGCTCGCCGACCGGCTCGGCATCCGGCACGCCACCGTGCTGTCCATGAGCAGCACGGCGGTGCTGACCGCCGCCCTGCTCTACCTGCCCGACTTCACCCTGCTGCTGGGCGCGATCGCCCTGGTCAGTCTGGGCGCCCAGCTGTTCCGGCCGGCCTCGGCCACCCTGCTGGCCGACCAGACCGGCGGCGACCGGCAGATCATGATCTTCGCGATGTACCGCTTCGGCCTCAACGTCGGCGCGACCGCCGCCCCGCTGGTCGGCTACGCGCTCTACAACGCGGGCGGCCACTCGTACACCCTCCTCTTCTGGGGCGAGGCCGTCATCGCGCTCGGCTACGCCCTCGTCGCCCGGGCCACCCTGCCCGCCAGGGCCGCACGGCACCCCGCGGCCGCCCCCGTCCCGGCCGGCGCCCGCACCGGCTACGCGGCCGTCCTGCGCGACCGCCGCTACCTCCTCTACCTGGCCGCCGCCTTCTGCCACGCCGCCGTCTACACCCAGTACCTCTCCACCCTCCCGCTGTACATGAAGGACGCCGGGATGGCGCTCTTCTGGTACACGTTCGCCGTCGCGCTCAACGGCCTCATCGTCATCGCCTTCGAACTGCTGGTCACCAAGGTCTCCCAGCGCTGGCCGCTCAAGCTCACGATCGGTCTCGGCTTCGCCCTCGTCGGCGCCGGAGTCGCCTGCTACGGACTGCCCGTCGGGCCGGCCGCCGTCGTCATCGGCACGCTCGTCTGGTCGCTGGGCGAGATCCTCGGCGGCCCCGCCGTCTTCGCCTACCCGGCGGGCGCCGGCCCCGAGCCGCTGCGCTCGCGCTACATCGGCAGCTTCCAGTTCGTGTTCGGCCTGGGCTCCGCCCTCGGCCCGATGGCCGGCACCTGGCTCTTCCTCCGGTTCGGGTCCCTCGTATGGCCGCTGGTCGGCGCCTGCTCCCTGCTCGCCACCGGCTGCGCCCTCATCGCCGTACGCGGCCGCCGCGGCCCGGCCGCCTGAATCCCTCCCGCGTGATCCCGACCGCCCGACCGCCCGACCGCCTGACCCCCTTCCCCCCTACCACCCTTGACGATTTCGAACGAAAGGTTCCGATCATGGGGCACGAGAGCTTCCGGCCCGGCGCCGCGCACTTCCGCTGCGTAGGAGTGGGCGTGGGCCCGGCCAACCTCAGCCTGGCGTCACTCCTGCACGCCCGGCCCGACGTACCCAACCTCTTCCTCGACCGCAAGAGGTCCTTCAGCTGGCACGACGGCCAGCAGATACCCGGCACCACCCTCCAGGTCTCCCAGTTCAAGGACCTGGTCAGCCTCGCCGACCCCGCGAGCCCCTTCTCCTTCCTCGCCTACCTCCACGAGAAGGGCCGGGTCTACCACTTCCTCAACGCCCAGTTCGACGACGTGCCCCGGCTGGAGTTCCGCAACTACCTGGCCTGGGCCAGCCGCCGCAACGAGAACATCGCCTTCGGCGAGGACGTCCGGGAAGTCGCCTTCGACGACCGGCTGGGCACCTACACCGTCCGCACCGACCGCCGCACCGTCACCGCCGACAACGTCGTGGCCGGCGTCGGCAGCCGCCCCTGGGTCCCGCCGCAGGGCGCCGGCCGGCTCGGCCCCACCCAGTTCCACGTCGCCGACTACCTGAACGCCGCCCGCGACCTCGGCGGAAAGCGCGTCGTCGTCATCGGCGGTGGCCAGTCCGGCGCGGAGGCCTTCCTCGACCTGATCTCCCGCACCGGCCGGCAACTGCCCCGCCGGGTCTCCTGGATCTCCCGCCGCCAGAACTACTTCCCGATCGACGACTCGCCGTTCACCAACGACTACTACATGCCCAGCCACGCCGACTACTTCTACGGACTGCCCCGCGAGCGCCGCCAGTCGCTGAACTCCCGCAACATCCTGACCAGCGACGGCATCTCCGAATCCACCCTGCGCGAGATCTACCAGCGCATCTACGTCCACCGCTTCGTGGAGGGCAACGAGGACCTGGTGGCCCTCCACCCCGGCCGCGAGGTGTTCGAGGTCAGCCCCGCCCCCGTCGCGGGCTGGGAGGTCGGCGCCCGCCACACCGGCGAACCCGAATCGGTCGAGAAGTTCGACGCCGACGTCGTCGTCTGGGCCACCGGTTACCGGCCCGCCGCCATGGACTTCCTCGCCCCCGTCGCCCACCGGCTGGAGCGCGAGGGCGACGAACTGCGCGTCGACGAGGACTACGCCGTCCGCTGGGACGGACCCGAGGACCGCCGCATCTTCGTCCAGAACGGCGTGCGCGGCCAGCGCGGCCTCGCCGACCCCAATCTCAGCCTCAACGCCTGGCGCAGCCGGCGCATCGCCGACCGGCTGAGCGGCGTACGCGGCGACGAGCAGCTGGCCTCCTTCATCGAGTGGTCCACCAAGCCCGCGCCGCAGGAACGGTGGAGCGCCTGATGAGCACCCCCGCCCCCGCCGGGGCCCGCAGCGACGTCGCCGTCGTCGGCGCCGGGATACTCGGCGTCCTCATCGCCCGCGAGGTCCTCGCCCGCGACCCGGCCGCCACCGTCACCGTCCTCGACCGCGACATGATCGGCTCCGGCGCCACCCGCCGCTCCGCCGGACTGCACTTCCCGCGCGGCGCCACCGAGACCGTGCGCACCCTGGCCGCCGAGAGCCAGCGCTGCTACGCCGACCTGCACGCCGCCCGCCCCGACCTGCCCCTCCACCCGCTGCCGATGACCGTCCTCGCCCCCGAGGCCGCCGAGGAGCGGCTGTACGAGGTGTACCTGCCCGAGGCGAAACTGCGCCCGGCCGCCGGACTCCCGCCCGCCGTGACATCCGTGCCCGAGGGCTTCGGGGCCTGGGAGGGCGACGGCTGCCAGTACGCGGACGTCCACACCCTCACCCAGCTGCTCGCCGCCGGGCTGCGCCCCCGGGTCCGCTTCCACGAGGGCGTCGCCGTCACCGCCCTCGACTCCGGCCCCGGCGGCGTCCGCCTCACCCTGACCGGCGGTACCACCCTGACCGCCGGCCGGGTGGTCCTCGCCCCCGGACCCTGGCTCGCCGAACCGGCCTGGCGCGAACTCGTCGCCCCGCTCGGCGCCCGCGTCAAGAAGATCGTCGCCCTGCACATCGACGTCCCCCCGCGGCCCGGGGACGGGGCGGTCGTCTTCCAGGACGAGGACGCCTTCCTGCTGCCCTTCCACCACCGCGGCCACTGGCTGTTCAGCTACACCTGCCGGGAGTGGGACGTCGACCCCGCCGCCGTCGACCCCGCCCTCACCGCCGGCCACCTGGCCGAGGCCCGCGCCCTGCTCACCCGCTACGCCCCCGAGCTCGCCCGGCACTGCCACTCGGGCCGCGTCTTCTGCGACGCGTACGGGCCGGACGGCCACCCGCTGGCCACGCCGCTCACCGAAGACGGCCGCGTCGTCTTCGCCGGCGCGGCCGGCGGCTCCGGCTACCGCCTCGCCCCCGCCCTCGCCGCCCGCACCGCAGACCTGCTCTCCCTGCCCGCCTCACCCCGGAAGGCCACGACATGATCATCGCCAGCTACGACGCCGACGTCCTGGAACAGGCCTTCGGCATCGACATGAGCGCGGTCGACGGCCTGGGCACCGGAGCCGGCTGGGGCCGGGTCGCTCCGGGCCGCTCCGCCGACCGCCACCAGCACGACGAGACCGAGCTGTTCGTCATCGTCGCCGGGCGCGGGGAGTTCGTCCTCGACAGCGGCGCGCGCCACCGGGCCGAACCGGGCACCGTCGTCCTCTTCGAACCGTTCGAGACGCACGTCCTGGCCAACACCGGCGAAGCGGACCTCGTCTTCTTCACCCAGTACTGGCGCGACGGCGAACGGGCCGCGGCCTCCGCCGCGAACCCCGCCCGCAAGAGCTTCGGCGAGCGGCCCGTCTTCGTCTTCTCCACCCCGCCCACGCCCAACGGCGACCTGCACCTGGGCCACCTCTCCGGCCCCTACCTCGGCGCCGACGCCTTCACCCGCTTCCAGCGCATGACCGGCGCCGAGGCCTACCACCTCACCGGAAGCGACGACTACCAGAGCTACGTCGTCGGCGCCGCCCGCAAGGACGGCCGCACCCCCGCCGAGACCGCCGCCCACTACAGCGCCGAGATCGCCGAGACCCTGCGGCTGATGGACATCCCGCTCGACCAGTACACGGTCACCGACCAGGACCCCGGCTACCGCGAAGGCCTCCAGGACTTCTTCAGCCGCGTCGTGGACTCCGGCCAGATCGCCGTCACCGCCCACGACGCCCTCTACGACGCCGAGAGCGGCCGGTACCTCTACGAAGCCGACGTCAAGGGCGGCTGCCCCGGCTGCGGCACCACCACCTCCGGCAACATCTGCGAGGAGTGCGGCGAACCCAACACCGTCGCCGACCTCACCGACCCCGTCTCCACCGTCTCCGCCGCCGCCCCCCGCCGCGCCCCCGCCGCCCGCTGGACCCTCCCGCTGCACGCCTTCGCCGACGACGTGCGCGCGCACCACCGGCTCGGCCGGGTCCCCGCCCGGCTGCGCGAACTCGCCGACCGGCTCTTCCGCCGCCCCGCCCTCGACGTCCCCGTCACCCACCCCTCCGCCTGGGGCGTCGAACCGCAGGAGAACGCCACCGAGGGCCAGGTCATCTGGGTCTGGCCGGAGATGAGCTACGGCTTCCTGCACGGCATCCAGTCACTGGGCTCGCGCCTCGGCCGCGACTGGCACGCCGCCGACCCCGGCGAGGACTGGAAGATCGTCCACTTCTTCGGCTACGACAACAGCTTCTACCACGCGGTCCTCTACCCCGTGCTCTACCAGCTGGCCTTCCCCGGCTGGACCCCGGACATCGACTACCACGTCAACGAGTTCTACCTGCTGGAGGGCAGCAAGTTCTCCACCAGCCGCCGGCACGCCATCTGGGGCAAGGAGATCCTCACCCCCGACACCGTCGACTCCGTGCGCTACTTCCTCGCCGCCACCCGCCCCGAGGGCCTGCGCACCGACTTCCGGCGCGCCGCCTACGAGACCACCCTCGACGAGACCCTCATCGGCACCTGGCAGCAGTGGCTGAACGACCTCGGCGCCCGCGTCCGAAAGCACCACGCCGGCCACGCCCCCGACGCCGGGAACTGGACCCCCGAGCACTCCGCGTTCCTGGCCCGGCTCGGCACCCGCCTCGCCGCCGTCACCGGCGCCCTCGGCAACGACGCGTTCTCCCTCAACCAGGCCGCCGCCGAACTCGACGGCATCGTCCGCGACACCGTCCGCTTCGCCCGCGGCGAAGGCCTGCTCGCCGACACCGAGGCGTGGTCGAACGAGAACCGCACCGCCATCGCCCTCGAACTGGCCGCCGCCCGGCTCCTGGCCCACGCCGCGGCCCCCGTCATGCCCCGCTTCGCCGACAAGCTGGCCGCCGCGCTCGGCCTCGAAGCCCCGCGCACGTGGCCCCGTACGGTCGAACTCCTGGCCCCCGGGACCGCCGTCACCCTCGCCGACGCGGTGTTCTTCCGGCCCGCCGGCGCCCCGCCCGCGCACAGCGCCCTCACCCCCTGGCTGACCGGCATCGTCCGCACCGCACTGCGCCTGGAGGAGGACGAGCAGATCGCCGGCCGCACCCTCACCCAGCTCGCCGCCGGCTCCCTCCAGGCCGTCACCGTCCAGTACCAGATCCTCGACGCCCTCGACGTGGACCTCTCCATGGACGAACTCCTGCACGGCGGCACCCTCGACGAACTCGCCGCCGTCATCGCCGAACGCGCCGACGACGCGGCCGTCGCCGCCCTCACCGCGGGAGAGCCCCGATGAACCACCGCCAGATCCTGCGCGAGATAGCCGAACGCGGCCTGTCCGTCGCCCTCGCCGACGGCGACCTGCGCCTCCAGGGCAACCGCGACCGGATGGACCCCGACTTCATCACCCGCGTCAAGGCCGCCAAGGCCGAACTCGTCGCCCACCTGACCCGGGAAGCCCAGCACGGCCCCGGCTTCCCCCTCACCCCCCTCCAGCGCAGCTACTACATCGGCCGCGGCGGCGTCTTCGAGATCGGCGACGTGGCCAGCCACGTCTTCCACGAGATCGAGGGCGCCTGGGACCTCGACCGGCTGCAAGCCGCCCTGGACACCGTCATCGGCGCGCACAGCGCCCTGCGCTCCCGCTTCCTCGCCGACGACCGCCAGGTCACCGAGTACGGACACCACCGCCACCTGCCCATCGGCCGCCTCGACCTGCGCGACCGCACCCCGCAGCAGCAGGAGGCCCTGCGCGCCCAACTGCGCGAGTCGCGCTCCCACCAGGTGCTGCCCGCCGACCGGGCCCCGCTGCTGAGCGTCGACGTGCTCGTCCTCGCGGACGACAAGATGGTGCTCCACGTCGGCCACGACGGGCTCGTGATGGACGGGATCAGCATGTTCCTGTTCTTCCGGGCCTGGTGGCGGGCCTACCAGAACTGCCCGGCCGAAGGCGCGGACGGCCCCGGGGAGTTCGCCTACGACGACTACCTCGCCGCCCTGGAGGCCGCCCGCGACAAGGCCCCCGCCCGCCGCTCCCGGGAGTACTGGATGGACCGGGTGGACGACCTCGCCCCCCACCCGGACCTGCCGCTGCGCACCAGCCCCGGCGCCCTGACCCGCTCCCGCTTCACCCAGCGCCGGGTCCGCGTCGAGCGCGAGCGGTGGACGGCGGTCAAGGAGCGGGCCGCAGCCGCCGGACTGACCCCCTCCGCGCTGCTGCTCGCCGCCTACGCCGAGACCCTCGCCACCTGGGGCGCGGGGGAGCGGTTCACCCTCACCACCACCATCGCCAACCGGCCGCCCGTCCACCCCCGGGTCTTCGAAGCCATCGGCCAGTTCTCCGACACCCTCCTGGTCGAGGCGGAGGTCGACCGGTCCCGGCCCTTCGCCGAACGGGCGCGGGCCCTGCAGGCCCGGCTGCACGCCGACATCGACCACCGCCACTTCTCCGGCATCGAGGTCATGCAGGAACTGGCCCGCCGCCGCGGCGGGGTGGCCGGTGCGCGGATGCCGTTCACCTTCAACAGCGCCATCGGACACGTCAGCAGCGAGGTCGACGGCTCGGCGCTGGAACTGTTCGGACCAGAGGTGTACTCGGTCAGCCAGACCCCCCAGGTGTGGCTGAACGCCTTCGCCATGGAGCAGCACGGAGCCGCCGTCATCCAGCTCGACGGGCTCGACGAACTCTTCCCCGAAGGCCTGCTGGACGACCTCGCGCACGGCTACCGGACGCTGCTCGGCGAACTCGCCGACGAGGCGGCCTGGCAGCGCCACAGCTTCGACCTGCTGCCGCCCGCCCAGCGCGAACGCCGGCGCGCCGCCAACGACACGGCCGTCGCCCTGCCCGACGAGATGCTCGGCGACGCCGTCGCCGCCGTCGCCGCCCGCACCCCGGACGCCCCCGCGATCCTCACCACCGACCGGGAGATCGGCTACGGCGAGCTGCTGCGCCGGGCCGCCGCCGGCGCGGCCTGGCTGCGCGGACACGGCGTGGGCCGGGGCGAGCTCGTCGCCCTCGTCATGCGGCGCGGACCCGAGCAGATCATCGGCATCCTCGCCACCGTGCTGGCCGGCGCCGCCTACCTGCCCGTGGACGCCGCGCTGCCCACCGCCCGGCAGCGGTACATGCTGCGGGACGGCCGGGTGCGGTGCGTCCTGACCGACGGCGAACCCGTGGCGGCCTGCGCGGCCGGGGAGTTCGCCGTCCTCAACCTGAGCGCGCCTCCCGCCGGGCCCGACGAGAGCGACGGGCCCGCCGAGGTCCCCGCCCGGCTGCCCGGCTCCCACCCCGACGACCTCGCGTACGTCCTCTACACCTCCGGCACCACCGGCGCCCCCAAGGGCGTCATGGTCACCCACCGCAACGTCGCCAACGTCGTCGCCGACTGCCACACCCGCTTCCGGATCGGCCCCCGGGACCGCTTCTTCGCCATCAGCGCCTTCAACTTCGACCTCTCCGTCTGGGACGTCTTCGGCGCCCTCTCGGCCGGCGCCGCCCTGGTCATGCCCGACCGGGACAAGGCCGTCGACCCCGCCCACTGGCTCGACCTGTGCCGCAGGCACCGGATCAGCGTGTGGAACTCCGTCCCCGCCATCGTCGGCCTCATGCACGACCAGGCCGCCGCCGACGGCGACGTACCGCCCGCCCTGCGCCTGGTCATGATGAGCGGAGACCGGCTCCCGCCGGCCCTGCCCGCCGCGCTGCGCACCCTCAAGCCCGGTCTGGAGGTGGTCTCCCTCGGCGGCCCCACCGAGACCACCATCTGGAACATCCTGCACCCCGTCCGGGAGGACGAGGACGGCACCGAGTCCATCCCGTACGGCCGCCCCAACGCCAACAACCGCGCCTACGTCCTGGACCGCGACGGCCTCGACGCACCCGACTGGGTCACCGGCGAGATCGTCGCCGCCGGCACCGGTCTGGCCCGCGGCTACTGGGGCGACGAGGAACGCACCGCCGAGCGGTTCTACGCCGACCCGGTGCGCGGCGAACGCCTCTACCGCACCGGCGACCTGGGCCGGTACCTGCCGGACGGGGACATCCAGATCCTCGGCCGCTCCGACTTCCAGATCAAGGTCAACGGCTACCGGATCGAGGCCGGCGAGGTCGAGACCCGCCTCGCCGCCCTGGAGTCCGTCGCCCAGGCCGTCGTCGCCGCCCGCGGCGGCTCCCTCGTCGCCCACCTGGTCGCCGAGGGCGCACACCGCCCCGAACTCGCCGAGGTCCGCCGGGCGCTGCGCGCCGACCTGCCCGACTACATGCTCCCCGCGGCGCTGGTCTGGCACGAGAGCCTGCCCCTGACCAAGAACGCCAAGGTGGACCGTACGAAGCTCGCGGCGATCGGCGCCGAGGACCCCGGCCCGGCCGCGCCCGCGACGGCCTTCGGCGACAGCGCCCCGGCCGGCGAGACGGAGAAGCTGCTGGCCGACATCTGGGCCACCGTCCTGCGCCGCACCGACGTCGGTGCCCTGGACACCCTCGCCTCCCTCGGCGGCGACTCCATCGCCGCCGCCCGCATCCTCACCGCGGCCCGCAAACGCTTCGGGGTCACCCTCACCCTCGACCAGTTCGCCGAGATCGACACCGTCCGCGCCATGGCCGCCGTACTCACCCCGCAGGAGACCCGATGACCGCGCGCACGGCGGCCCCGCCCGCCGCGGGCGCCCCTTCCGACGCGGCCGCCGGCGCCCGTCCCGGCCTCTCACCGCTCAACCGGCTCGTCCGGTCGGCCCCGAGCGCCGGCGGCCACCTCCACGCGGCCCGCCTCGACGGCACCCGCTCCGTATCCCTGCCCGAGCTGTACGCGCGGGCCGGCCGGCTCGCCCACCACCTGCGCGGCCTCGGCATCGGCCCGGGCGACCGCATCGGCATCCTCGCCGCCAACAGCCTGGAGTGGGTGCTGCTCGACCTGGCCGCGCTGCGGCTGAAGGCCCAGACGGCCGGCCTGGAACCCGGCAAGTTCACGCCGTCCCGGGAACTCATGGACCGCTACGGCATCACCCTCCTGTGCACGGACCAGCCGACCGGTCCGCCCGGCACCGTGCGGACCGGTGACGTCTGGGCGCTGACCGAACCGGGTGAGGGGCCCGACGCACCCCTGCCGCCGGTCACCTGGGCGCCGCGGGACGTCACCACCATCAAGTTCACCTCCGGCAGCACCGGCGTCCCCAAGGGCCTCGGCGCCACCGCGGGCAGCATCGAAAGCTCCCTGGACGCCGTCCAGGAGATGTTCCGGCACGAGCCGGACGACCACCTGTTCGTCTTCCTGCCGCTCTCCCTGCTCCAGCAGCGCTACTGGGTCTACTCGGCCCTGCTGCACGGCCACGACATCACCCTCACCACCTACGAAGCCGCCTTCGCGACCCTGCGCCGGGTGCGCCCCACCGTGGTCATGGGCGTCCCCGCCTTCTACGAGACGGCCCGACGCCGGATCGAGGCCAAACGCGAACGCCCCGGCGGGGGCACCACCCGGCAGGTGGCCGAGGCCCTGTTCGGCGACCGCGTCCGCTACCTGTGGACCGGCTCCGCACCCGCCGCGCCCGCGACGGTCCGCTTCTTCACCGAGGAAGCCGGGCTGCCCCTCTTCGAGGGCTACGGCCTCAACGAGACCTGCATCGTCACCAAGAACCACCCCGGCGCCCACCGCGCGGGCAGCGTCGGGCAGGTGGTGCGCGGCAAGGAGGTGCTGATCGGCGCGGACGGGGCGATCAGCGTCCGCAGCGCGCACCCGGTCAACGACCACTACGCGTACGCCGCCCCCGGTGACTCCGAGAAGGTCTTCCTGCCCGACGGCACCGTCCGCACCGGCGACATCGGCCACCTCGACGAGGACGGCTTCCTCTTCGTCCACGGCCGCGCCGACGACGTCATCGTCCTCGACAACGGCAAGAAGATCGTGGTGCGGCCCGTCGAAGAGCTGATGAAGGCCGACCCGGCGATAGCCGAATGCGTGCTGTTCAGCCCGGCCCAGACCGACCTGGTCGCCGTCGTCTCCCCGGCCGCCCTGCCCGCCGACCTCGACGCCGTCACCGCCCGGCTCGCCGCCGCGAACGCCGCCGGCACCCCGGACGAGCGGATCAGCCGGGTCATCGTCGCCGACGAGCCGTTCAGCATCGCCAACGGCCTGCTGACCTCCCAGTACAAGCCCAAACGCCCCGCCATCCAGCGCGCTTACGCGCACCAGCTGCACACCCAGGAGGCCGGAATCCATGCCTGACACCCTCACCCCCATCGAGTCGGCGGCCCGCGAACAGCTCTCCCTCGTCCTGATCCCCGAGGTCGCCGCCGAGTCCCTCGACCCGGACGCCGACCTGGCCGCCGCCTACGGCCTGACCTCCCTGAACAAGGTCCTCTTCCTCACCGAACTGTGCGAGGACACCGGCGTCGACCTCGCCCACTTCACCGAGCACGACCTCGCCGCCATGCGTACCCTGCGCGACGTCACCGCCGCCCTCGCCCGCCACCACGACGCGACCCCCGGAGCCTGAACCATGACCACCAACTGGGCCGAACACGCCGCCGCGACCCTGGAGAACGACCGGGTCCGGCTGACCCCGGTCACCGAGGCCGACCGCGAGGGCGTCCGCGCCGTCGCCATGGACCCCGACATCTGGCGTTACTTCGTCTCCGCCGTCGAGGACGACGCCGACTTCGAGGCCTTCTTCGACACCAGTCTCGCGGACCACGCCGCAGGCCGCCGCGCCGTCTACGTCATCACCGACAAGGCCACCGGCCGGACCGCGGGCAGCATGAGCTTCGGCAACATGGCCGAAGCCGACCGGCGCCTGGAGATCGGCTGGTCCTGGCTCGGCCGCGACTTCCGCGGCAAGGGCATCAACCACTGGGCGAAGGCGCTGCTGCTGGCGCACGCGTTCGACGTGCTGGAGGCCGAGCGCGTCGAGTTCAAGACCGACGTCCTCAACGTCCAGGCCCGGCGCGGACTGCGCAACATCGGCGCCACCGAGGAAGGCACCCTGCGCAGCTTCAACTACATGCCCGGGGGCCGGCGCCGTGACGCCGTCTTCTACAGCGTCCTGCGGGCCGAATGGCCCGAGGTGCGCGCCGCCCTCGCCCGGGGCCCGAAGACGGCCGTGCCCGCATGAGCGTCACCCACGTCGACGCGCCGGGCCCCCCGCGCGAGACGGGCCGTACGCACGGCGCGGCCCTCGCCGCGCCGCTGCGGGCCTTCCTCGACGACGGCCTGGCCCGGCTCGGCCACCTCACCGCGGCCCCCCTGTCGCTGGACGGGCTCCGGCCGTCGATCGCCGCCTACCGGGCGGCGGTCACGGCCGCCCTGCCGGACCTCGCCGAGGAGGTGGCCGGGCTGGCGGAAGGCGCCCGGATCACCGGGGACGAGGCCTGGCTGCTCCAGCTGCGCCGTGAGCTCATGGGCTACTCCAAGGTCCGGACCGGCGGGGACTGCACCACGTACGCCCGCACCGGGTCCCGCCCCGTCCTGGCGCAGACGGTGGACCTGAACGGCAACCTCGACACCCACATCACCGTCCTGCGCACCCCGCGCTCCCTGGTCCTCAGCTTCGCGGGACTGCTCGGCTACCTCGGCACCAACCGCGCCGGCCTGGCCGTCGGGCTGAACCTGGTGCTCGGCGGTGCGTGGGGCCCGGGGGTGCCGCCGTACCTGGCGATCCGTCATCTCCTGGACCACGCGGACAGCGTGGGGGAGGCCCTCAAGCTGCTCGCGGACCTGCCGCTGGCCAGCTCCCGCTCCCTGACGCTGTGCGACCGCGAGCGCGCGGTGTACGTGGAACACCTGGGCGGGCGGCTACGGGTGGGGGAGGGGCCCGAGGCGGTGCACACCAACCACTTCCTGCACCCCGACTTCGCCCCGGCGGACGAGCTGAACGTCTTCGCCCGCAACTCCTCGGTGCGCCGGCTGCGCGCGGCGACGCAGGGCCTCGCGGATCTCGCCCCCACCGCCTCGGCGGAGGACCACTTCGACCTGCTGGCCCGCCCGCCGCTCTGCGTCCCCGACCGCGGGGACATCCGCGCCGAACGCACCGTCGCGGCGGTGGTGCTCTTCCCCGACGCCGGTGAGCTGCACCTGCGGCCGGGCGACCCCTCGCTCAGTACGACCCAGACCTTCACCCTCTGAACGGGAAGGACGAGGAGGATGGACGCATGGCTGGTCGACCTCGACCAGGTCGTCCCCACCGACATCAGCGGCCCGGCCGGCCCGTCGGGCGCGTTGGCCGGTCTCACGCAGGACGAACTGCGGCGCGGAGCCGAGTTCGTCCACGCCCGGGCCGCCCACCGCTTCTTCCGCGCCCGGCTCACCGTCCGCAGGCTGCTGGCCGACCGGCTCGGCCTCGACCCGCGCGACCTGCGCATCCACTACGACCCGGCGGGCAAGCCCTACCTCCCCGACCGGCCCGGCACCCACGTCAGCTGGTCCCGCTCCGACGGCCTGCTGCTGCTGGGCGCGACGGAGACCGGGCCGGTCGGGGTGGACGTGGAACTCGTCCGCCCGGCCGCCACCAGCATGGAGGTCCTGTCGTTCGTCTATCCGGCGGTTCCCGCGACCGCCACGCCCCGCACGTTCTTCCACGCCTGGACCCTGCTCGAAGCCGCGGTCAAGGCCACCGGCCGGGGCCTGGCGCGCGGCGCGAAGGAGGTCGACCTCGACTTCGGCCCGGGCGGCACGGTCGCCCTGCGCGGCATCACCGGCCACGGCCACCGCCCCTGGCACGGCCACACCTCCCTGCACCCCACCCACCCGGACGCCCCTTCGGCCATGACCGCCTTCGTCTCCCACGACCTCCCCCCGTTCCACGTCCACCCCTGGCCCCCCGCACCCCCCACCGGGCAACCCGACGCCCACCCGGCGGCCTGAGCCCCCCACCCGGCCGCCCGGCAGGCGGGGGCGGGACAGCCCGCTGATCCCGCCTCACCCCGCCGCCGCGAGCCCGTCCCCGAGCGCGCTGCGCCGGTACAGCACCTGCCGCCCCTGCCGGGCCCGCGTGACCAGCCCGGCCGCGTGCAGCACCCGCAGGTGCTGGGACACGGCGCTCGGGGTCACACGTAGCCGGCGGGCCAGTTCCACCGTGGCCAGCGGCTCGCCCAGCAGACACAGCAGCCGCGCCCTCGGCGCACCGAGCAGCGGTACGAGGGCCGCCGCGGCCTCGGCCCGGTCCGGCGCGGGGCCCCACAGCGTCGCCACCCCGCGGCTCGGGTAGATCAGCGACGGTGCCTCCTGCGCGCTGACCGGAGGCGCGGGCTTGTGCGCGAACACCGAGGGCACCAGGAGCAGCCCCCGGCCGCAGGCCCTGACCCGGTGACCGCCCGTCACCGTGTCGACGTGCAGGACACCGTCCCGCCAGCGCATGCCCGGATGCATGTCGGCGAACAGCAGCCGCGCCCCGCCCATCGCCAACCGCCGCGCGCGGTAGGTCATGTCGGCCTCCACCACGAGCCGCACCTGCGGCCACAGCGGCTCGACGGCGATCTCCCAGTACCGCATGAGGAGCGCGCAGACGCGATCGCGCAGGGCGGCCACGGCCGCGTCGTCGCCGGTTTCCGCCGCGGCCAGCGGCTGCGGCAGCCGGCCCGGCGCGTGCGCGGCCAGCAGGTCGCGGCGGACCAGCGCGGGCGAGGTCCGGCGGGCGAGCGCGAGCTCCTCCTCGAAGGACGGGGCGAAGGCCGTCGGCCGGGGGGTCAGGAAGTCGGGCAGCGTGAGCCGCACCGCCACCAGGGACAGCAACAGGGCCGTGTCCAGGGCGCCGAGCGCGCCGAGCACGGACCGGCGCCACGGCAGGTGAACGGCGGACAGGCCCGGATCGTGCAGCACCCGCAGGCTCAGCACCGTCTCGCTGAGCGGCGACACGGCGAACCGGGTGTCGGCGAGGTCCTCGACCCCGAGCTCGAAGCTGATCATTAAGCCGTACGCTACATCGATTGGCGGCCCACCGTCCGTGCCGTGGACTTCCCCCATGACCTCCCCCACCCCCGCGCCGCGCCCGGCCACCGCCGAAGGCGGCGCCGGCATGAGCCGCCGACTCGTCGCCCTCCTGGCCCTGACCTGCGCCGTGGCCGTGGGCAACCTCTACTTCCCGCAGGCCATCGGCCCGCTGATCGCCGCCGGACTGGACATCCCGGCCGACCGGGCCGCACTGGTCGTCACCGCCACCCAACTCGGCTACACCGCCGGGATGGTCCTCCTGGTACCGCTCGGCGACCGGTTCCGCCACCGGCCGCTCCTCGTCGCCGTGCTCACGCTCAGCGCCCTCGCCCTGCTGGCCGCCGGCTGCGCCCCCGGCCTGCCACCGCTCGCCGCGGCGAGCGCCCTGGTCGGGCTCACCACCGTGGCCGCGCAGATCATCAGCCCGCTGGCGGCCGGCCTGGTGGCACCCGGTCGGCAGGGCGAGGTGCTCGGCACCCTGCTCAGCGGCTCGACCGCCGGCATGCTGCTCGCCCGTACCTTCAGCGGAACGCTCGGCGAACGGCTGGGCTGGCGGGCCCCCTACCTGGTGGCCGCCGCCACGGCGCTGGTCCTCGCGGCCGCGCTGGCGTACGCCGTACCGTCCACCACCCCGGCCGCCCCCGCCGCCCGGCGCCCGTACCTCGCGCTCCTCGCCGAACCGGCGCGCCTGCTGCGCGCCGAGCCGGAACTGCGCCGCTCCTGCTGCTACCAGGCCGCTGTCTTCGGCGGCTTCTCCGCGGTCTGGACCTCCCTGGCGCTGCTGCTGACCGGCCCGGTCTACGGTTTCGGCGCCGAGGCCGTCGGCCTGCTCGCGCTGGTCGGCGCGGCCACCATGCTGTGCACGCCGTTCGCCGGGCGTCTGGTGGACCGGCACGGCCCCGGCCGCGTCAACCTGGTCTCCCTGCTCGGGGTGGTCGTCGCGGCCGGGGTCCTCGCGGGCGGCGGCCTGGGCGGTCCGGCCGGCCTGACCGCGCTCACCGCGGGCACCCTGCTGCTGGACATCGCCATGCAGTCCGGCATGCTGGCCAACGTGTCGCGGGTGTACGCCCTGCGCCCCGACGCCCGCAGCAGGCTCAACACCGCCTACATGACCTGCGCTTATCTGGGCGGCACCGCGGGATCCTGGCTCGGCGTCCGCATTTTCACCGCCTTCGGCTGGCCGGCGGTCAGCGCCCTCACGGCCCTCCTCGCGGCAGCCGCCCTCATCCACCACCTCACCCCCCGCGGAACGGGCGGCAGAAGGAGCGGCGGCTGACGGGGCGGCGATAGAACGGGCGGCGGCTGACGGGGCGGCTGACGGGGCGGCAGACGGCGGGGGCGAAAAGGCGGTGGCCGCGTCGGCCTCCGGCGCGGCCTTGAGGGGGAGCCGGCCGCAACGGACACCCCCGTGCCCCATTGCGGCCGCTCCGGCCCCATGGTGTTGTCCAGTCAAGTAGATGCCCGCGCCCGACGGCCCGTCTCCAGTTGACTAGATGACCCCGTTGAAACATACGCGGCGGCCGACCGCCCCTGTCAAGTCGGTTAGATTGTTGACGGGCCGGCCCCAGCCGGCATCCAGCCGAGTAGAGATGACACACGACACCGCAACAGTGACCGCTGAATCGGTGAGTACCGAGGAGTGCCGCGATGGGTGAGAACAACAGCGCGGGCGAGCAGGGCCAGGGCCCCATCGCCCACCGGCTCGATCACCTGATCCGCACCCTGCATCCCAAGGACCGCGGCCCCTACACGTACCAGGAGATCGCCGACTCCATCCGCGAGCAGGCCGGCCCCGACGATCCGACCGTCTCCCACGGCACCATCCACAGCCTCCACAAGGGCAAGGTCACCAACCCCAGCGTGGACACCCTGCGCGCCCTCGGCAAGTTCTTCGGCGTCGGTGCCAAGTACTTCCTCGACGACGAGGTCGCCGCCCGCACCGACGCCCGCATCAGGCAACTGCGCGAAGGCGCCGACCGGGCCGAAGCCGGCCGCGAACTCGCCGACGCCCTGGAGGACAAGCAGGTCAAGGCCGTCGCCTTCCGGCTGAAGGGCCTGTCGGCCGCCGCCCTGCGCGGCATCACCTCCATCGTCGACGGCGCCCGCCAGGCCGAGGGCCTGCCCCGGGTCGACCGGACGCCGGACCGGACACCCGCCGCCGGCCACGACCAGCCCTCCCGCCCCTAGCCGGCCGCCGCACCGTGAGCAGCGCAGAGTCCGACCATGCATACGACCGTTGTGACCGGATGCCACTCCGGTGGCGCACACCGCACGAAGTCAGCCCGGACGACAACCGGGCCGGAATGGAACGCGATATGAGATGGCGCAGGCGACCGGCCGATCCCTGTGTCGCGATAGCGGACCGACTGCACATACCGCACCCCTTCGACCTGCCGTCCTTCTGCGCGCACATCGCCGAAGAGCGCGGCCGCCCCCTGCTCCTGCTGCCCCTCGAAGGGCCGCCCCAGCCGGACCTCCCCTGCGGCATCTGGATCGGACTCGACACAGCCGACCTGGTCTTCTACGACCAGAGTGCCTCCGACCTGCTGCGCGTACAGATCATCCTGCACGAGATCTCCCACATGCTCCTCGGGCACGTCGCCCCGCAGTTCGACGTCCCCCACGACGCCACCGCCGACGAACTCGCCGCGGCGGCAGCCCATTTCGAACGGCTCCTGGACATGACCGCCCCCGCGGTCGAAGGCCTCGACGAGCACACCATGGTCGCCCGGCTCATGCGGGCCGAGGCCGAACGGCTCAGGGCCACCGCGGCCGCCCCCCGGCCCGGCGACGACGAACTCGAACTGTCCGGCAGCCGCATCCTCAGCCTCCTCGGCCGCACCAAATTCGACTCCGACCAGGAGAAGGACGCCGAGACCCTGGCCACCCTCGTCCTGGAACGCATCAGCCGCGACGAGGACCGCTCGACCTCCGACGGAGCGGCCGACGTCATCCACCGTCTGCACGACGCCTTCGCCCATCCCGCACGCACCCACCGGAACCGATGAGCATCCTCAAGATCACCATCATGGTCATGCTGTGGGCGGTGGCGCTGTGGCGCCTGCCCTCCGCGATCCGCGTCCCGCGGCAGCGCTCGCTGTGGCTGGCCTTCACCGGCCTCGCGCTGGCGACCACCCTCGCCATGCCGCCCGTCACCGGCCTCCTGGACACCTCCACCGGGATCAACAACATCTCCGTACCGGCCAAGCACGCGGTCGGCATCGTCGCCTGCGGCGCCATCCTCGACTTCGTCTTCTCCATGGCCCGCCCCCAGCTGGTCCGGCGCACCCGGCTGCCCCACGTGATCCTCGCGCTCGCCGTCATGCTCCTCATGGGCGTCCTCTTCGCCCAGGTCGACCAGCCCACCCGCGTGGAGAACTTCTACGAGGCCTACGCCGGAACCCCCGCGGCCACCGCCTACCTGCTCACCTTCACCGCCTACCTGGGCCTGGCCATGGGCCTGTCCACCTGGCTGTTCCTCGCCTACGCCCGGCACGCCGGCGCCCGTTCCCTGCGCAACGGGCTGCGCATCCTCGGCACCGGCACCGCCGTCGGCGTCGTCTACGCCGTCATCCGCATCGCCGCCCTGCTGGCCCGGCAGATCAGCGACGGTCCCCTCGCCGACGAGGAAACGATCCAGCGCACCGCCGACCTCGTCGAATACCTCGCCATCGGGCTGATCATCATCGGGAACTCCCTCCCCGCGGCGGGCGTCCTCGCCCGCACGGCCGGACACTGGCGGGCCGGCCGCCGGCTGCGCCCCCTGTGGACCTCGCTGACCGAGGCGGTCCCCGACATCACCCTGCCCACCCCGCACCGCCACGGCATCCGCGTCCACCTGCACCGCACCGTCATCGAGATACGCGACGCCAGCCTGGGCCTCATGCCGTACGTCTCCGCCGGCGTCCGGGACGGCGCCGACCGCGCCGCCCGAGAAGCCGGCCTGCACGGCGAGGAACGCGAGGCCATGGCCGAAGCACTATGGCTGCGCGCCGCCCGCGCCGCGAAACTGCGCGGCGCCGCACCGGTAGCCGACCCCGCCCGCGGCCACGGCTCGGCACTGGAGGACGTCGACTTCCCCGCCGAAGTCCACCGGCTCCTGCTGATCAGCGCCGCCTACCACTCCCCGACCGCAGCGGCCTTCGTCGACGCGCCCGCCCCGGAGTCCGCATGACCCACACCGCACCCGCCCCGCCGCAGGGCGCGGCCGCCGAGTCCCGCGCCGCCCGCCTGATCACCGACGGCCTCGAACCGAAGAACTGGATCATCGCCGTCACCCTCCTGACGGGCTGGCACGCCGACCGCCTCGCCGGCATCGGCTGGGGCCTGCTCGCCGCCCTGTTCTGCGGCGTCGTCCCGATCCTCTTCATCAAGTGGGGCGAACGTCGCGGCCACTGGGGCGACCGCCACGTCCGCCGCCGCCAGGACCGCCTGCTGGTCATCCCCGGCATCATGGCGTCCGTCGCCGCCTGCATCACCCTCATGGCCACCCTCGGCGCACCCCGCGAGATGATCGCCCTCATCGCCGCGATGCTCGTCACCCTGGTCGCCATCCTGGCCGTCACCACCATATGGAAGGTCTCCGTCCACACCGCGGTCTCCTCCGGCGCCCTCGCCATGCTCGCCCTCGCCTACGGCCCCTGGGCGCTCGCCGGCTACCCCCTGGTCGCCCTGGTCGGCTGGTCCCGCGTGGAACTGCGCGACCACACCCTCGCCCAGGTCCTCGTCGGCACCCTCCTCGGCGCCGCCACCGCGGCCCCGGTCTTCACCCTCATCCGCTGACCCCCCCGGCACGCCCAAGGCCCCGGCCTCCCCAAGGAGACCGGGGCCTTCCGGCGTCCGCCGGCGGCGTCCTAGGCCTTCGTGAAGACGACCGAACGCAGCTTCAGACGGTCCGAGGCCGGCCGGCCGTGGGGGCGCAGCCGGAAGGAGTCACCCGTGCAGTCGGCCCCGGTGAACACCAGCGCCGACTCGTCGGTGTCGTTGTACGGGGCGAAAGCGGGCTCGGACGAGGCCGGGTCGGCCACCTCCGGGATGGTGACGCAGACCTCGCTCGCGGGGTCGTGGAGGGTGGCCGTCTGCGGTTCGCCGTTCAGGCCCGCGAACTTGTAGCCGAAGTCCCCGGTGGCCGCGTGGGCGGGCGCGGCCAGGACGGTGGTGAGGGCAAGGGCGCCGCAGGCGGCGACAAGGGTGTGTCGAAGACGCACGGAAGTTCTCGCTTCGTGGATGGACGCTGACATCTCCCCACCCCTATCCCGCCCACCCCCCCACCCACCTGCGGACACCGGCCCGAAAGGTTTCTCCCCCACCCGTTAGGCCTACCGACCCCGCCCCGGGCGGTTCGACCGGCTCGATCAGAAGCCGGACCAGAGGCCGGTGCTGCCGAGCATGTCGGTTCCGCCGCTGACGGTGCCGGCGCCGTTGCCGGTGTAGAGCTTCATGTTGTTGTTCGCATCGATGCCGGCGATGTCCTGCCTGCCGTCACCGTTGAAGTCACCCACACGCTCGCGCGGAGTCAGGGAACGCGAAACCCCCGGCCCGGGGAGCGAAG